>JBHIEF010000008.1:0-37183 GCA_046760465.1 Armatimonadota bacterium
GGCCCCCTTCGCCCTGCGCACCTCACAGCCCGCGGTAGAGCCCCGGGTGGTTCTCCTGGGCCATGAAGACGGCTCGGTAATCGCCGGGCGCCGCCTCGTAGGGCACTTGGCTGCCGTATTCGGCCCGTCCGGCGCGGATGCTCAGTCCCAGGATGTCGGGCGCGACCGCTCCCACGTGCGTAAGCTGCGGCGGATCGCCCTCGGCAAGGGGCGGCCCGGCCCGAGCGGCCGCCAGTATCAGCGGCGCAGCGGCGATGGCAAGCAGGGGAAGACTACGCATCCTACTCCTCCGGCAGCGGGACCTCCAACTGCGACGGCACCGGCGTCACGGTGGCTCGGTGCTGCTCGACTGCCTTCATTATGTCCGCTATCACCTCGGGGTTCCCTTTGGCCGCGTCGTACTTCTCCGAGGGGTCGCGGTCCAGGTGAAACAGGAGCGGCGGATCGTGCTCCTGCGGCCTCTCCCCGTAGCCGGCCTGGCTGATCATGTGTGCCTTCCACGGGCCCTTGCGCACGGCCATCAGCCGCGTGCCGCGATAGTAGAACATGGTGTCGCGCTGGCTCTCGCCCGTGCCCGTCAGCACCGGCAGCATGTCCACGCCGTCAATCACCCGGTCCCTCGGCTGCTCCACGCCGGCCAGCGCCAGACAGGTGGAGAAGATGTCCATGGTGCAGGCCAGCTCCGCGCTGACGCTGGCTGGCGGAATCCTCCCCGGCCACCAGCCCACGAACGGCTCGCGCATGCCGCCCTCCCAGGTGCTGCCCTTGCCGCCCCGCAGCAGCCCCGCCGAGCCGCCCCTCAGCTTCTGCGTGAGCCACGGCCCGTTGTCGCTGGTGAACATGACCAGCGTGTTCTCGGCCAGGCCGGACTGCCGCAGCGTATCCAGAATCTGCCCCACGCTCCAGTCCAGCTCCTCGACCACGTCTCCGTACAGCCCGCGGCGGCTCTCGCCCTTGAAGGCTCCCGACGCGAACAGCGGCACGTGCGGGAACGTGTGCGGGAAGTAGAGGAAGAACGGCCTGTCCCGGTTCCGCGTGATGAACTGCCTGGCCTTCTCCGTGTACCGCCGCGTCAGCGTCGCCTGCTGGGCCGGCTCTTCCACCACCTTCTCGCCCTCCAGCAGCGGACACGGCCGCATGTCGTTGCTGTAGGGGATGCCGAAGTAGTGGTCGAAGCCGTGTCGCGTGGGCAGGTACTGCGGCAGATGCCCCAGGTGCCACTTGCCCACGCACGCGGTGGCGTAGCCCTTGCTCTTGAGCGCCTCGGCGATGGTCACCTCGCTGTCTTGCAGGCCGCCACCCGAGTTGGGGAATAGCACCCGCCGCCTATCGCTGCACATGCCGTTGCGGATGGGCAGCCGGCCGGTCAGCAGCGCCGCGCGGCTGGGCGTGCACACCGGCGCGGTCGAGTAGAACTGGGTCAGCTTCACCCCCTCGGCCGCCATGCGGTCCAGGTTGGGCGTGCGGATCGTCGGATGCCCATAGCTCCCCAGGTCGCCGTAGCCCAGATCGTCGGCGAAGATCACGATGATGTTGGGCAGCCTTCCAGCCGCCTGGCCCAGCGCCTGCGTCGCCAGCCGCCACGCCGCGCCCGCGCCGCACAGCCCCACGCCCGCCCCCGCCGCCAAGCTCAGAAACTCGCGCCTGCCGATGCTGCGCATATCGGCCTCCCCTTGTGTGATCTTGCTCACAGCCGCAGCACGTCCGCTCAACTGACAGACGGTCCGGCTCCATTTCGGTGCGCGGGCACCTTCTCCTGCTCGCCGCTGCCCGTCGCCCTGTGCGGCCCGCAGGCGGACGTCTGGCGGCCACGGCGGCGCAAGGGTAAGGGCGGGCGGCGCGCGCGCACGGTCCAGGGCAGCACGGATGATGTAAATAAGCGTTAACATGGGGAGGGATTGTCCTGGCACCTAGCGTATAATGCGGAGCGAACGTGGCGCAGCCGCCTTGTGGCTCACAGTTCCGGACGCCGCAAGCGGACCGTACAGCTCCCCTAACACGCAGACACTGGTCCGCACTCCCCCCCCGGTGGCCGCCCGTCGCAGCGGGAGGGTCGCGCCCCGCTGTAGTTGGCTCAATCCACTGAGCGGTTGTGCAGGAATGGTGTAGGGTCGGCCTGCATTGGCCGGCTTCGGGCGAGTCGTTATCCTTCCCACCAAGGGAGGCGAGAGTATGGCTCGGTCTTCTGCAAGGCACTGTTTCCTGCTCGGCCTGGTGGTTGTGGTGGTGGTCGGGGCGGCACTCCCCGCGCACGCGCTGACTAAGCTCTACGTGTTCCCCAACGCCACGGGGGCAACTCAGGGCGGCGTGCAGGCCATCGTGCACGGCTACGAGTACATCTGGAATGACACCTCGACTCCGTACATGCCGCTGTACCAGGGCTACACGTTCGCGGGAGGCGTCTTCGGCACCAGCCTCACCTTCTGGACCAACACGCTGCCAGCAGGCGACGATGTGATCGTCGGCTGGGACACCGCGGACTATAGCTGCTACCTGCGCGACCTGCGATTCCTGGACACCACCGGGGTCCCGCTCTACGACCCCATCGTCAGCCCGGACGACTCGGGCGGCACGCCGGGTGGCGGCAGGATCGTCATCCAGCTGGGCCCCAATGGTGTGGACGACGCGTACTACTGGGTGACGTGCAACCAAACCGACTACCCCATAACCTACACTGGCACGGAGTTCGTCGTCCTTGACGGCCTGCTCACGTACGAAGAGCTTGCCGAGGCGGCCAGTGTGGGCTTCGTGGGCGTGCGGGTCGCCAACGTCATCGCAGAGATCGGGGCGCTGAAGGCCAGCGTGCTTGCGGCTGGCCTGGACGGCCCGGCTGAGCGAAGCCTGACGGGGAAACTGGACAATGCCATCGAGGACATGGAGGCTGGCCTCCTGTTCTACTATGATGGCAACTTGGCCAAGGCCATCTTCAAGTGGGAGCGGGCCATCCGTCACCTGGAGAGCTTCATCTCCGAGGTGAACCGGCGAGCCGACAAGGGCGAGATCCGCGACCAAATGGCCGGAGCCTGGACCGACTGGGCGCTGGACATCATTGCCCAAATCCAGCAGCTGCTCTCGCCTGAGGCCGCCCCGGTCGAGGGCGTGACGCTCCAGCCTGGCGAGTGCTATGCGTTCTTCATCGGCTACGTCTACGAGGTCGAGCTGGACGACGGCGTTGTCCTGCGTGGGACCGTCTACGACCCCAACGGCAACATCGTCCTCGACTGGATCGAGCAGTCAACGCCCGGCGAGGACAACGACACTGAGCCGCCCGTCATCCTGGATGCCAGCATTGACCCGCCGAACCTGTGGCCCCCCGAACACGAGTTCGTCGAGATGACCCTGGACGTCACTGTCACCGACAACGTCGGGGCCACCTGGTACATCGAGAGCGTCAGCAGCAACCAGCCGATAGAAGGTACCGGCGACGGCGATTCCGCGCCCGACTGGATGCCCGACTTCGGTAACCCGCGCGCGACCTATGATCCCCAGAGCCTGTGGCTGCGGGCGGAGCGTTCGGGCAACCTGGAGACCCGTGTCTACACGGTTACCCTCCGGGCCATAGACGCCGCCGGCAATCTGTCTGCCCCGGTCGCCCTCGAGGTACCCGTAGCGCACGATCAAGGCAACTAGCCGCAGTTGTTGCAGTGGGGCGTGCGATGGGCCGACCCGGCGACGGGTCGGCCCGCGCTTTTTTCCCCGGAGGCTCCCGGGCGGGAGGGATTGGGCACCAGCGTCCCGAAATGGGAAGTTTGTGAGGTGGCCCACGTTCTGGTGATGGCCGATCGGCGCTCGCAGCTGGTGGCGCGGGTGGCCCCCGCAGATCGCTTTCGGGGAAGGCGATGAGCACCCCGGGCCCGGAGAGAAGCCGCGCGCACTCCTGGCGGTCCGTGGCCAGCCTGGCCGCCACCAGCCTCCTGACCGTAGTCGTGTTGGTCGTCCTCGCCCCTCGGCTCAGCTTCATCGAAGTGCGCGTGCTCGATCTGCTGTACCGCATGATCCCCGCCGGCAGCCCCGACCCGCGCATCGTGCTCGTGGACGTCGGCGATGACCCAAGCGCGTATGAGCAGTGGCGGGCGGAGGGCGATGCCCCCCCCGCGGGCTGCGAGATCCCCCGACGGGCCTATGCCGAGGCGGTGCGCCGGCTGAACCGGTGGGGAGCCAAGGCCGTCGTCTTCGACCTCATGTTCATGCGGCCGTGCCAGTATGAGGACGCCGAGCTGGCCCAGGCCTTCCAGCAGGCGCGCAACGTCATCGTGGCCGCCAGCACCAAGGCCAAGCCCGGGGCCGTCGGCCTGGCTCCCCCCGTCCCGCCGCTGGACCAGGCCGTCTGGGGCGTGGGCTCACCGGCCGCGCATCAGCCCAACGAGACCGTCCGTTCCGTGCCGCTGGTCGTACGCGACCGCGACAGCGGCGACGAGTATCTGGCGCTGTCTCTGCTCGCCTTTCAGCGCTTCATGGACCTGGAGCCCGCGCGGATGCAGTTGAGCGACGGCCGCTGGCTCTTGGCCGCCGACCGCCGCGTGCCGCTGATCTCGGGCGAGTCCATCCGACTGCTTCCCTTGGGCGGCTCCGAGGGCCGGCCGGACACGGCAGTGGCCGCCGTCGAGGTCGTGCGCGGCGGCAACGTCGAGGAAGTGCCTCAACTCACGACCTGGAACGCCATGCTCATCAACTGGGTGGGGCCCAAGGGCACCATAGCTCCGCTCCTGCTCAGCGATGTGCTCGCCATGGACGAGACCAGCGGGCCGGAGCAGTTCGAGGGCAAGGCCGTCATCATCGGACGCATGGACTGGGACGAGCACTGGACCGCCGTGGGCGCCATGCCGGGCCCGGAGGTCCAGGCCAACGCCCTCAACACCTTGCTCTCCGGCGCCTTCGTGCGCGCCATGTACCCCTCCGTGTCTCCCTGGGTGTTCCTGGCCGTGCTGGCCGCCTTCGCCGCGGTGACCACCTTGGCCGTTCGTCGGCTGCGGGGCTTCCGCGCCACCCTATCGGTCATTGGCCTCATCGTCGTGGCGGTGGTGCTGTCCCGTCAGCTCCTGGTGGCTCGGGGGCTGTGGCTGTACCCGTTCTACTGCGGCGCCAGCGTCCTGCTCGCCTGGGGCTTCACCACGGCCTCCAAGAGCGAGAAGGTCACCTCCATGCTGTCGCGCTTCGTCCCCTCCTTCATCGGACAGCCGGGGGCGCGGGGTCTGGGCGAGGTGCGCACGCTGGACGCCACCATGCTGTTCTCCGATATCCGCCGCTACACCGGCATCTCGGAGCAGTTGGCCGCCGAGCAGATGCTGGCCCTGTTGAGCTCCTACCGCTCGGCCGTGGAGGACATCATCGCCAAGCACGGCGGCATCATCATCAAGACCCCCGGCGACGCCATCCTGGCCGTGTTCTGGCAGGAGATTGGCGGCGTCAATCACGCCGCCTCAGCCGTGGAGGCCGGACGGGAGATCCTGGAGAATATGCCTGCGCTTGCTGAAGCCTGGGAGTCCGCGGGCGTCGGCTTCGAGATCGGCATCGGCATCAACGCGGGCTCCGTGGCCATGGGGCTGGTGGGCAAGCGCCAGCTGGAGCCCACCGTCATCGGCGACGCCGTCAACGTCGCCCAGCGCCTGGAGACCCTGACCAAGGACCTTGGTTACCCACTTATCTTCAGCGAGAGCGTGCGCGAGCAACTCCACCAGGACGTCGGGGCCACGCCTCTCGATGAGGTGACAGTCAGAGGCCGGACGCTGCCCGTCAAGATCTACGGCGTCGCCGGCCCTGATGGACCCAGCCGACCGCCCGAGCAGGATGCGAACGACGGAACTAACGGGGAGGACAATGGAAGCTAGACTGACGTGTGCGACGAGCCGTGGCTGCTGGCCGCTGTGTGTGGTCACTCTCGTGTGTGTCTGCCTACTCCTGGCTCACGACACGGCCCAGGCCCAGAAGACCACCTTCCGGCTCCAGTCGGCCCAGGGACAGGTACAGATTCAGGCCAGGGGCCAGGGGCCGTGGACCGCGCTGAAACGGGGCACGCGAACGGCCGCCCCCGGCGACCGCGTGCGCACGGGCGCCAATGGCTCGGTCCACATCGTGCTGGGCGACGGCCAGCGCGTGGCCCTGGGGCCGAACACGGAGGTCGTTCTGCGGGAGCCCGACAAGCCTCGCGGGTGGCGCGTGGTGGTGGGGAAGGTACTGTCCTTCATCACCGGCCGCCAACGCCTGGAAGTGCGGGCGCCGGCCGCCATCGCCGCCGCCGAGGGCACGGTCTTCCAGCTTGAGGTGAGCGCCGACGGCACCACCGTCCTCACCGTGGTGTCGGGCCTGGTGCGCTTCTTCAACGAGCTGGGCAGCGTGACCGTGCTGACCGCGCAGCAGAGCACGGCCAGGGTCGGCGAGGCGCCCACGCGCCCCATTGTAGTTGATCCCTCGGGCTTGATCGCCTGGGAGGCCAACCTCCAGACCATCATCATCGAGGTAGAGGCCCCCCAGGTCAGCACCGACCCCGACCAGCTACAGCAGGAGCTTACCACGCGGCAGCAGGCCGTGCAGCAGGCGCCGCAGGACGCGGCCGCGCGCGCCGCGCTCGCACAGGTCTTGCTGGACCTGGGACGCACCGATGAGGCCGAGGCCGAGGCCCGCCAGGCCGTGCAGTTGGCGCCGGGCGCGGCGGCCTCGCGGGGCGCGCTCGGATTCGTGCTCGTGCAGGCGGGCCGTCCCGCGGAGGCGCGGGCTGAGTTCGATCAGGCGGCGCAGGCCGAGCCCAATAGCGCGCGCTGGCAGCTCGGCCTGGGCCTGGTGGCCATGGGCCAGAGGGACGTCCAGCCGGCCCTGGCCCCGCTCCAGCGCGCCGCGCAGCTTGCGCCGACTGACCCCCTTCCCCAGGCCTATCTGGCTGCCGCGCAGCTTCGCCTGGGCGACCTAGCCGCCGCCGACACCGCGGCCTCTGCGGCCGTACGCCTCGGCCCCACCAATCACCTGGCCAGCGTCTACCTCGCCTACGTGCGCTTGGCGCAGGGGCAGGTGGATGAGGCCGTGTCCGCTGGCGCCGCTGCCGTAGAGGCCGCTCCCGGCTCGGCTCTGGCTCACGAAGCCCTGGGCACAGCTCAGTTCTTCGCCGGCGACTTCCCCGAAGCCAGACAGCAGCTTGACGCGGCCCTCGAGCTGAACCCCCTCTCCGCCAGTGCTCACCTGGCGATGGCCAAGCTTCTGGCGGCCGAGGACGACGTATCGGGCGCCGTGGACGAGGCCCGACTGGCGGTCAGCCTCAACCCGCAGAGCGCTCCCGCGCGCAGCACTCTGGGCCTGCTGTTCCTGCTCGACAACGACCCGCAGCGCGCTGGGCGTCAGTTCGAGCAAGCTCTGGCGCTGGACCCGAACCTGTCTGAGGCCCGCACCGGCTGGGGCATGGTCCTGGCCAAGCGGGGGCGCTTCAAGGAGGCCCTGGCCCAACAGGAGGCCGCCGTCTCTCTGGATACCGACTCCGCCTCGGCCCAGAACAACCTGGGCGCCGTGCACGCCGCAGCCGGCCGTATGAAGCTGGCCATCGAGCACCTGGAGCGCGCCATCGAGCTACAGCCCGGCTGGGGCACACCCTACGCCAACCTGGCCCTGGTGCACCTGGAGCAGAATCGCTTCCGCGAGGCCCTGGACGCCGGGGAGCGCGCCGTGGAGCTGGGCGAGCGCTCCGCCTTCATACACACGGTCCTGGGCCGCATCTACCTGAGCCAAGGTCGCACCGACCGCGCGGTGGCGCAGTTCCGCGAGGCCGTGGCCGTGGACGAGACCTACCCGCAGGCGCATTTCCAACTGTCGCGCATCTACCTCCAACAGGACCGGGCTCGAGATGCCGTGCGGGAGATCATGGGTTCGGTTACCACCGATCCGTCGGCCATGTTGGAGACCCGCCGCTATGCGCGCACCGAGAACACGATCGCCGGCGGGCGCTACGGCAGCCTCCACTACGACGCGCGACACAGCGACGAGGCCGCGGAAGGCCGCTTCAGCTACTTCGCCAGTGGCCTGGTGGAGTACAGCGATGGCTGGCGCGCGGTCAACCAGAACCACGATGAGCAGTTCCTCGAGCTGGTGGCCGGACACCAGCCCGACGCCGACCAGCAGCTAGTCCTGTTCGGCACCTACTTCAACCGCGATGCCAGCCTGCCGGGGCCCGTCAGGCCTGGCCTGCTGGGTGACGTGGACGACCAGCAGAGCTTCGACGGATACGATGCGGTGTTGGCCTATCGCCATCGGCTGTCGCCCACCTCGTCGGCCACCGTCAAATACTCCTACCGCCGCAAGCTCTTCCACTTCCGCAATCCCGACAGCATGACCGGGACCGACACCAACCCGTTCCCCGATCTGGTCAGCGATGAGATCGAGCACTCTCCGGAGATACGCGTGGAGGCCAACCCCAGCGGCAAGTGCTCCCTGCGCGCCGGGTGGAGCCACCTGTGCGAGGACCGCGAGCTTCACGGCACGGTGGGCATCCTCGACCCAATCACCAACATACTCACCTTCACACCCTTCGGGGCCGAACGGAGACCCGACACTGATACCATCTGGTTCGAGGCGCAGACGCGCCCCAGCGACAAGTTCCATCTCCTGGGCGGCGGCGTCTGGGGACGCGAGACCGGCCACGACTTCATCTTCCTGCCCAAGGCCGTGGCCACGTACCGCCCGGATCGCCGCACCTGGCTCTCCTTCCTGGCCATCCCCATCTTCCGCGCCGACATCGCCGAGCTGGCCCCCGTGGAGGCCCTGGCCGATCCGCGTGGCCTGAGGTACCTGGACTTCGTCGAGGGTGGCGCCGGCCGCTCCTACGAGCTGCGGTTCCAGCGCATAACCGGCCGCTCCTCGGCCCTCACCGCCTCGGTGGCCCATCAGCGCGTGCGCGGGCTCTTGGTGGATGTGCAGGACCCCGCCTGGACGGGTCTGCCGGCCCGCGTGCTCGTGGGCCAGGGGCACCGCTGGGTGGCCGACGCCGCCTACGAGCGGTGGCTCTGCGACAATCTCACCGGCCGCCTCTCGGTGCGCTGGCAGGACAGCGAGGGCAAGTTCCCTCCGGCCGCCCTCTCCGGGACGCAGTGGCCCTACACCCCGGAATGGCAGGCCCGCGGACGCCTGGACTACATTGACGAGAACGGCTGGCGCATCGGGCTGGAGGGCATCTGGGTGGACGAGCGCTTCCACGACCCGCAGAACACGATCCGGGTCGGCGGCTACCCGATGGTCAACCTGAGCGTCCAGTTCCAGCGCAACCTGCACGAGAACTACTTCCTGAACGTGGTCAACCTCACCGGGTGCGACTATCAGACCTTTGCCGGCTTTCCGCAGCCTCGAGGGGCTGTCTTCGGCGGCGTAGAATACCGGTTCTGATCTGGGGATATGGGAGGACGCTGATGAAACTGACGATGCGACTCGTCTGCCTGCTTGTCCTGGCTGGCTTTGTGGCCATGCTGACCGGCTGCGCCGGCGGCAGCCCGACCGGCACTGTGGCGCGAGGCTCCGATGACGCAGGGCGCCAGGTGGCTGCGGCGATGTTCGTCCAGCAGTGGGCCGAGATCCTCTGGGGGCTCATGAGGAGCCAGATCGGAACGGTGCCACCGGTGTGGAACTTACCCCCCGTCTTCGACCCCGGCCCCCCTCCCACTCTGACCAGCACGGGCACGAGCCCCGACGGCACCACGTGGAGGATCGTGCTGAACCTGGTTGACGGGTCTGCGCAGGTGGACATCGTCTACCCGGACGGGACCGGCCAGACGATCACACAGTCTCCCACCGTCTTTGCGCCCGGCCCGCCGCCCACCTTCTACCCCACGCTAACCAATGACTGGACGGTGGCCAGCGCCGGCTTATCCGTCGCCTACACGACCGTTGTCACCGACCCCAACACGCCCTGGACCGCCATGGACGACACCACCGACATGCAGGGCTCCTCGACACTCGCTGGGGGCATAACCCAGGACTTCATAGTAGTCCTGGCCCCGGGGCTAGCCACCATCAACTCGGACCAGAGCGACGGCTCCCAGTTCTCTATGAATGTCCCGCTGGTGTGGAAGAACATCCCCAATCCGAACTTCCCGCCCATACCGCCGCCAACGCTGTTCAGCGGCTACTACCCAGACAACTCAGTGCCCACCACTGGCAGCTACAGTGGCCCCGGCTTCAACATCAACTTCACGCTGAACTCAACGGCGGCCGATCCCAATCGCTGGGCCGCCATGGCCTCCGACTTCGGGGGCGGGCTGACCGGCGACTTCTCGCTGGAGCCCGACTTCGCCGGCGATGGGCAACTGATGCGTGGCGCCCAGGTCGAGGCGCTCATGTCGTGGGACCGCATGGGAGTCACCTCGGTCAGCTTCCTGACTGGCGAGACCAGCGCCACCTCGCCCGCCGGCGCGGCCCAGGACTTCCTCCTCCACCGCTGGCAGACGCTGACGTCGTTGCAGTTCCCGGCCCCCTAGACGGGGCACCGGCCGCACCTGACAGCGCAGCCTGTGTCACGCCCTTACGCCCACGCGCAGCAGCCCGGGCACGCGCCACCCGGGCTGCTCGTCACTAGTACTCGTGCCTGGTGCACCAGTTCACACTATCGGGGAGAGACCATGCCACTCGCAGACACTCTGGAGCTACTGCGCACGGCCCGCCGTGAGGGCTACGCCGTGCCGGCCTTCGACGTGAGCAACTACGAGACGTTCCGCGCGGCCATAGAGGGCGCCGAGGCAGAGCGCTCCCCCGTCATTCTGATGGTGCTCCAGCTCGATGCGCCAGACGGCGGGCTGGACTACCTCTCGGCCCTCATCAAGCGGGCCGCCGAGCGCTCCAGCGTTCCGGTCGCATGCCACCTGGACCACGCCCTCGACCCCGAGTGGGCCCTCCGAGCCGTGGACCTGGGCTTCAGCTCCGTGATGATTGACGGCTCGGCGCTCCCCTTCAACGAGAACGTGGCCGTTACGCGCCAGGTGGTTGATTACGCCCGCCCCCGGGGCGTTGGCGTCGAGGCAGAGCTGGGACACGTGGGCTTCACCGGCCACACGGTGGACGAGTCGCCGGGGGCCGCGGCCCTGACCGTGCCCGAGGAGGTCGTGGAGTTCGTCGCCCAGACCCAGGTGGACGCCCTGGCCGTGGCCATCGGCACCTGCCACGGCCTATACCAGGAGCCCCCCAACCTGGACCTGGACCGGCTCTCGGCCATCGAGGCCGTCTCGCCGGTGCCGCTCGTGCTCCACGGTGGATCGGGCAACCCCGACCAGGCCGTCCGCGAGGCCATCCGCCGCGGCATGACTAAGGTCAACATCTACACCGAGCTGCTCGACGCCTTCTTCGGCAAGCTGCGCGAGGTTTTGGCTCGCCCCGAGAGCGAGGCCGCCTGGGCCTATCGCTTCCTGCCCGAGGCCATCGCCGCAGCCCGCGACCTGGTCCGCCGCAAGATCCGCCTCTGTGGGTCCAACGGCAAGGCCTGATTCACCCCTGCGTCACGCTTGGCGGCCGTAACCTCACCCCTTCGCGAGTTACCGCACCCCTGCTGTGGCCTCCAGGCCGCCCCGCCATGCGGGAAGGAGGGAGCCGCCACTCGACGAAGTGGAGTCTGGCCGCACGTGGCCGCAGCCGGTGGCGACGGGGGCCGACTCCCCGAGTCCCATGGATCGAACGGATCGCAGAGCCCGTCTGACCGCTTGCCTATTGCTGGCCGCCTGGCTGGGCGCTGCCTGCCAGGCCTGGGCGCTCCCCGACTTCACCTTCCTGCACTTGTCCGACTGTCACTTCCCTCACGCCGCCGCGCAGACTCGCGAGACGCTGGCTTCCCTTCCCCTGTCGCAGCGAATCCGCCTGGCGCCCTACGAGGTCACCGTCCCGCCGCCCTCCTTCGCCATTGTGACCGGCGACTTGACCGAGTTCGGCGGCGGCAGCGGCTGGTGGGAGGGGTACCTGGGGCTGTGGCAAGGGCTGCCCTTTCCCGTCTACCACCAGCTCGGCAACCACGACAACACCTGGGACTGTGGCCGGCCGCGCCTGCGGCGGCTCCACGGCGCTCCCTTCTACGCCTTCGAGCAGTTCGGGGCTAAGTTCATCGGATGGGATTCCGCCACCCCCCAGGATCCGCGTCCCTCGGTGGCGACCGAGGGGCTTCTGTGGCTGCGCAGCGAGCTCGAGCGCACCGCCCCCGACCAGCCGATCTTCTTCTTCTGCCACCACCCGCCCGGCGGACGGGAGTTCGCGGGCGCCTACGAACGGGCGCGGCTGCTCGACCTGCTGCGCACACGGAACGTGGCGCTGCTGCTGGTCGGCCATGGCCATCAAGCCCGCGCCTGGCAGGTGGACGGCTTCGACGCGGTCATGGGCGGCAGCACCTTCGGCGCCAAGCCCGGGTGCAACGTCGTGTCCGTCCAGGACGACGTCCTCCGCGTCTGCCACCAGCACGTCGCTCCCGAGCCACAGATGGTCCCCCTGCTGGAGAAGCCCCTGCCGCAGGGCTCCCCCTTCCTGCAAGTGACCTCGCTCTCCCCGCCCGATGGAACCGTGCTCGGCCCTGCCGAGCCGCTGGAGTGGACCTTGCGCCTCGAGCCCCCGAAGGCGGTGCGGGCCGCGCGCTGGATGGTCGGCGGCGAGGAGACGGGAGACTTGATCAGGGAGGGCGACGTCTGGAGGGCGCAACTGCCGCGCGAGGCCGTCAGGCCCGGCGCCAACACCATTCGGTTCGAGCTCACGGACGCCCAGGAGCGCGTCACCTCCCGAACCATGGCCTTCTGGCTCGACGGCGGGCAGTTCCGCATCGCCTGGAAGCGGCAGCTCTCCGGCTCGTGCCAGTCAACCCCCACGGTCGCCGACGGGCGCCTGTTCATCGGCGCTAATGATGGCTGCCTGTACGCCTACGAGGCCGCGAGCGGCCGCCTGCTCTGGCGCTTCACCACCGGCGGCGAGGTACGCTCTCAGCCGGCAGTGGACCAAGCGGGGCGCCTCATCTACTTCGGCTCGGCGGACGGGTCGGTCTATGCCGTGACCCGCGACGGGGAACCGGCGTGGCGCTCTGACGTCGGCAGCCCGGTCTACGCCTCGCCGCTCCTCGCCCAGGGCATGGTCGTGTGCGGCACCAGCGGCGGCGACGTGGTGGCCCTCGACGGGGAGACAGGTGGCTTGCTCTGGCGTTCCGAGGCCCCCGAGTACGCCATCGAGTCCGGTTTTGCCGTGGGCGAGGGCGCCGTCTACGCCGGCGCCTGGGATCGCTTCGTCTACGCGCTGGGCCTGGCCAACGGCGCCCTGCGCTGGCGCGTGCCCAGTCGCGGCAGCGACCGCGAGGGCACGGTGGCGCGTTACTACAGCCCCGCCGACTGCGCACCGGCCGTCGCCGGGCGCAACCTCTTCGTCGCCGACCGCGCCTACTACCTGACCATCCTCGACGCGTTGACGGGCGAGCGGCTGCTGACCGAGCAGCGCTGCGCGGCAGCGTCGGGCTCGGCCGAGGGCCGCTTCGTCTACGTCAGGCACACCGACAACCGCGTGAGCAAGCGCCTCCCCGACGGCTCCGTCGTCTGGGAGGCCCAGGCGCCCACGGGCTTCATCGCCACTCCGCCCGTGGCCGCGCACGGGTCCGTTTGGATGCTCTCGACCCTGGGCACGCTCTGCGCCCTCGACGACGAGACGGGACGATTGGCCGCGCAGTACAAGGCCTTCCCCGATGTCTACGCCTTCGCTGCACCGGCCTGCGACGGCCAGCGCGTGTATGTGGCCGACATGGCCGGCCACCTGCTGGCACTGGCGCCCACGTGGCCGCGCTGAAGCCCTGGGAGGCGCGCCTTCGAAGGAAGGCGAAGAACCTGCCGAGACCCGGTGCCGTGCCGGAGCAGCGCAGAGCGGGGGCTACCAGCATCCGAAGCAATGAGGAGCGTGGACACCATGCACAGCCTTGACCGCCGCCGGTTCCTGAAGCGAACCGGCGCCCTCGCCACCGCGGCTGCTCTGGCGCCGCTGGCAACGCAAGAGAGGGAGACAATGGCACAGCGCAGCACGGAAGCACCGCGCAAGCGGCCCAACGTCCTGATCCTGTTCTCCGATGACCAACGCTTCGACACCATCCACGCGCTGGGCAACGAGCACATCATCACGCCCAACCTGGATGCACTGGTCAGGGGCGGCGTGGCCTTCACTCACGCCCACATCATGGGCTCCATGCAGGGCGCCGTCTGCGTCCCCAGTCGCGCCATGCTCTTGACGGGGCGCACGCTGTTCCGGTGCCAGCCTCTGGAGGAGGGAATGACCTTCCCGGAGGTGTTCCGCGCCGACGGCTACACGACGTTCGCAACTGGCAAGTGGCACAACGGCGCGCCGGCCTTCGCCAGGGGGTTCTCGGCCGGGGCCGACATCTTCATGGGCGGCATGAACGACCACTGGCGGACGCCGGTCCATGACTTCGACCCGACCGGCAAGTACCCCAAGGAGAGCCGGCGCACTGGCGAGGCCTTCTCCAGCGAGTTGTTCAGCAACGCCGCCATCAAGTTCCTGCGAGAGTATGACGGGGACGATCCGTTCCTGATGTACGTCTCGTACACCGCCCCCCACGATCCCAGGATCGCACCGCAGAAGTACGCCGACATGTACGATCCGGACGAGATCCCCCTGCCGCCCAACTTCATGCCCGAGCATCCCTTCGACAACGGCGAGATGAAGATCCGAGACGAGAAGCTGGCCCCCTGGCCGCGCACGCCCGAGATAGTGCGCCAGCACCTCGCCGACTACTACGCCATGATCACACACATGGACGAGCACATCGGTCATGTGCTGGCGGCGCTACACCAGACCGGACGCGCCGACGACACCATCGTCGTCTTCGCGGGCGACAACGGCCTGGCCGTCGGCCAGCATGGCCTGTTGGGCAAGCAGAACCTCTACGAGCACAGCGTCCGCGTTCCCCTGGTGGTCTGCGGGCCCGGCATCCCCGAGGGCAGGCGCTCCAGGGCGCTCGTCTACCTGTATGACATCTTCCCCACCATCTGCGAGCTGACCGGCGTTGCCGCGCCCGACACCGTCGAGGGCGAGAGCCTGGTCCCCCTCATCAAGCGCAGGAAGCGTCGCCTGCGGGACTCTGTGTTCGCGGCCTACAAAGACATCCAGCGCATGGTGCGGGACGAGCGCTACAAGCTGATTGAGTACCGCGTCAATGGGACCCGGACAACCCAGCTCTTCGACGTCGCCAACGACCCCTGGGAGCTCAGCAACCTCTCTGCCGATCCCAAGCACGGCAAGCGCCTGGCCCAGCTACGCGAGGAGATGACCAGATGGCAGCGAGACGTGGGCGACCCAGCCGTGGACGAATGGCCCCGTTGATCGCCACCCGAGCAATGGCGCTCCTCGGCTGCATGGGCCTGATCGGTGCAGCGTCGGCCGTCCCTGCGGCAGCGGATCGCACCGAGACGCTGGACCTGTTCACCCGCGGCTGGCCACGCGCGTTCTTCTTCAGGGCCTCGGAGGGCATGGCCGCCAACCAGAACGTCACCTACGAAGTCTGGGAGCAGAACTTCGTCCGCCTGTCCGGCATCGAGGGCAAGGCGCTCGACGAGGAAGTCCCGGGCCGGTCCCGGCGGAACGTGGACTTCTTCACCCGCTTCAAGGCCGCTCACCCCCGGCAACTCGTCCTCCTGCACTACAACGGCAACGCTCGCGATCCCCGCGACAAGGGCGACGACTACTTCAGCGGGCACTGGATCTACTACACCGGCTGCCGCCTGACCCAGGACCTGCCGGCCCGGGACGGCATCTCCGACCTCCACGTCGAGGACGTGCGCCTGTTTCACACCAACATCGGCCGCTACGGCGACAAGAACGAGGACATCGGCCTGTGCCTGCTCGATGACGAGGGCAGGCCCGACTGGCGCCGCAGCGAACAGGTCGAGCTCGTGTCCGTTGACAGCCAGCGCGGCGTGCTGCGCGTTCGCCGGGGGGCCTTCGGCACATCGCCGCGCAACTTCCCTGCACAAACAAGCTACGCGGCTGCGCACGTCAGCGAGGGGCCGTGGGGACGGCGCTCCAACCTGATGTGGTTCTACAACTTCTCGCCGCGCTGCCCCCGAGATGAGCAGGGCCGCGCCGCTGTGGATATCTTGGTGGACGAGCTGGGGAGGGAGCTAGGGCCGGGCGGCCGCCTGGAGAAGTTCGACGGCATCGAGTTCGACGTGCTCACCCACCAGCGATGGGGGCCGGGCGGCAGCGGCCTGCGCGGGATAGACACCGACGGCGATGGCCAGTCGGACAACGGCTACCACGAAGGCGTAAACGTCTACGGCGTGGGAGTGTACGAGTTCTGTCGCCGTCTGCGCGAGAGAGTCGGGGACGATCGGTTCCTGCTCGCCGATGGCGCCAGCCACCGGAACCAACGAGCCTTCGGTCAGCTCAACGGCATCGAGAGCGAGGGATGGCCGCATCTGTCCGACTGGGAGTTTCGCGACTGGTCGGGCGGCCTCAATCGCCACCTGTACTGGGACGCCTTCGGGCGCAAGCCCGTCTTCAACTACGTCAACCACAAGTACATTGAACGGCAGGAGGGCAGGCATCCGGATATCCCCTTCAGCCGCCACCGCCTCAGCCTGGCCGCGGCCCAGTTCGTCAACGCGGCCGTGACCTACAGCTTCGCCCCGCCCCGTGAGCCGGGTGGGCTCTTCCCCATCTGGGACGAGCTGTGGCAGGGCGAGGAGCAGCGGCTCGGCTGGCTGGGCGAGCCGCTCGGCCCCGCCCGCCGCCTGGCCGCCGACGCCCCCGACGCGCTGAAGGGTGCCGGCAGCCGTTGGCCCCGACGATTCGTGCAGCGCTTCGCCGGTGAGGGCATCAGCTTCACCGGGGATGGCGGGGCCATGAAGGTCGAGGCCGCAGACGCAGAGGCCACCCAGTTGCGCTTCCAGCTCCCCGAGGTGCCCTGCCGCGGGCCGGACCTCTTCGTCGCCGTGACCATGCGCGCCGCCGCCCGTGCCGGACACCCCGCCGGAATGCCCCGCCTGGCCTGGGTCGGCATTGGGCGGCCGCCGGGAGAGCTGGTGCGCCAGGATCCGCCGCCCCGCACCGGCATGCGCCTACGCGGTCAGGAGGAAGCACCCCTGGATCAAGCCACCGGCGCCGGGGTGCGGTACTTCCCCGCGCGCATCCTCGGCGGGGAGTCGCGCGAGGCATACATGTGCCATCCGCCCTACCGCGGCGCAGTGGGCTACACCTTCTGGGAGCGGGACGTCGCCGTGCCTCGGGAGGGCGTGTTGCGCTTCGCCATCGGCATGGGCGAGCTATCTCCCGAGCGCAGCGACGGCGTCGTCTTCAGCGTGCTGCTGCGAGCACAGGGCGACAGGTGGGAAACGCTCTTCGAGAAGACCTACAACGAGTTCCGGTGGCAGGATGAGGAGGTCTCGCTGGCTCAGTGGGCTGGGCGGCGCGTGGCGCTTCGCTTCGTCACCGACTGCGGCCCCAATGACAACTCCGTCACCGACCACAGCGCCTGGGCCGACGTGCGTGTGGTCTCGAAAGGCGCAGCTGAGCCACGCACCGCGCCCGTGCGCTTCATGACCTTCGTTGGGTCCGAGGACTTCGAATCCACCTTCACCTTCCGGCGCATCGCCTCGCCCACCATTGACCTCGAGTTCGTGGTCGAGGGGGGCCAGCCGGTCTGGATCACCAGTCTCTCCGTCCACGCCGCGCCCGACGCGGTGGTGCGGGAGTACGACCACGGCGTCGTCATCGCCAACCCCACCTACCACGAGGTGACCTTCGACCTGGCCAAGCTATTCCCCGGCCGGAAGCTCCGGCGTCTGCGCGGCACGCCTGCGCAGGACCGCGAGACCAACAACGGCGAGGCAGTGGGGGAGACGGTCACCTTGCCGGAGCGAGATGCGCTGTTCCTGGTGAGGGTTCCCGACTGAGGACGGCGGCAGGTCGAATGCTGCTTCAGAACTCCGCGTGCTCGGTGCGCGCGATGATCTCGTCCTGAAGCGGCTTGATCAGGTCGCAGAAGTAGTCCGAGTAGCCCGCCACGCGCACGATGAGGTCGCGGTGCTTCTCGGGGTCCTCTTGGGCCGCGCGCAGCGTGTCCGCCGTAGTCACGTTGAACTGCACGTGATGGCCGCCCATGCCGAAGTAGCTGCGGACTAGCTGCGCCAGCCGCTCGATGCCCTCCTCGCCCTCCAGGACCTGCGGCGTGAACTTCATGTTCAGCAGCGTCCCCGCCGTCCGCTCGTGGTCCATCTTGGCCAGCGAGTTGATCACCGCCGTGGGCCCGCTGCGACTGGCCCCCTGCACTGGAGAGACGCCGTCCGACAGGGGCACCCACGCCCGGCGTCCGTCCGGCGTGGCGCCGGTCACCGACCCAAAGTACACGTGGCAGGTCGTGGACAGGTAGTTTACGTGGTAGCACCCCCCCCTGGTGTTGGGCCGGCCGTCAATCAGGTCGAAGAAGGCGTCGAAGTGCAGCCGCATCAGGTCATCCGCGTAGTCGTCGTCATTGCCGAAGCGCGGAGTCCTGTTCTGGAGTAGCTGGCGCGTCCGCTCGTGGCCCTGGAAGTCGGCGCGCAGGGCCTCCAGGAGCTGCTCCCAGGTCAGGTCGCGCTCGTCGAACACGTGCCGCTTGATGGCCGCCAGGGAGTCCGTGAGCGTGCCCGTGCCCGTGCCCATCATGTATGTCGTGTTGTATCGCGCACCCCCGTCGTGGTAGTCCTTCCCCTTCTGGATGCAGTCGTCAATCAGGACCGAAAGGAAGGGCGCCGGCATGTAGGTGGCATACAGACGCTCGATGACGTTGTTGCCGCGCACCTTGATGTCAATGAAGTGCCGCAACTGCCGCTTGAAGGCCTCAAACAGCTCGTCGAAGCTGGCGAATGACTGCGGCTCCCCGGTCTCCAGGCCGATGCGCTTGCCCGTGCGGGGGTCGGTGCCGTTGTTCAGGGTGATCTCGAACACCTTGACCAGGTTGAAGTAGCCGGTGAGGATGTAGGCTTCCTTGCCGAAGGCGCCGGTCTCCACGCACCCCGAGGTCCCTCCCGAGCGCGCGTCCTCAATGGACTTGCCCTGGCGCAGCAGCTCCTTCACTACCATGTCCGCATTGAAGGCCGAGGGCTGCCCCCATCCCTGGCGGATCACCTCGCAGGCCCGGTGCAGGAAGCGCTCCGGGCTCAGGTGGCTCAACTGGATGTTGGTGGACGGCTGAAGCAGCCGCATCTCCTCGATGACATCCAGGATGAGGTAGGTCACCTCGTTGACCCCATCGCTGCCGTCCGGCATGATGCCGCCGTTGTTGATGTTGGCGAAGTCGGTGTAGGTGCCGCTCTCTGCCGCCGTCACACCCACCTTGGGCGGCGCCGGCTGGTTGTTGAACTTGATCCAGTAGCACTCCAGGAGCTCCTGGGCCCGCTCCCGCGTCAGCGTCCCCTCCTCCAACCCCTGCCGGTAGAAGGGGTACAGGTGCCGGTCCAGGTGTCCGGGGCAGAAGGAGTCCCAGGTGTTGAGCTCGGTCACCACGCCCAGATGCACGAACCAGTACATCTGGAGCGCTTCCCAGAAGTTGCGCGGGGCGTGGGCCGGCACGTGCCTACAGACCTCTGCGATCTGCTCCAGCTCGGCTCTGCGCTGGGCGTTCTGCTCCCGGGCGGCCATGGCCTGCGCCGCATCCGCGTGCCGGTGTGCGTAGTGGACCAGCGCGTCGCAGACGACGCCCATGGCCTTCAGCTCTTCCTGCTTGGCGTACGCCTCGGGGTCGTTGAGGTAGTCCAGGCCCGCCAGGCTCGTCTCGATATCGGCCTTGAAGTCCAGCAGACCCTTGTGGTAGATCTTGTCGTCCAGCACCGTGTGCCCCGGCGCCCGCTGCTCCATGAACTCGGTGAAGATGCCCGCCTCGTAGGCATCGTGCCACTCCGGGGTCATCTCGGCGAAGATGCGCTCTCGCATCGTCCGCCCCTGCCAGAAGGGGATGATCTGCTCCTCGTAGACCCGGCGCGCCTCCGCGCTGACCGCGAAGGAGATCTTCTCGCGCGAGTGGATGACGTCCAGGTCCTCCAGGCTGTGGCAGCACAACTCGGGGAAGGTGGGAGCGGCCTTGGGCGCCGGGCCGCGCTCGCCCACGATCAACTCGCCCTCATTGATGCACACGGCCTTCTCTTCCATCAGCCGCTTGAAGACCATGGCCCGCAGCATGGGGACCGACTGGCCGCGGGCCGTCCGGTAGACCTCGGTCACGATCTGCGCGCGCTCTGCGCTCAGCCACGGCTGTGCCCTCAGGCTCTCCTCCCGCAGCTTGCGGACGCGCTCGGTCATGCCTCTCTCCAGATGGTGCCAGCCGACAAGAGCACGGCATCGGCGAACGACGAATGGGGCTGGCCTCTCATGTATAGCCTGCCCTCCGTTGGCTGTCAATATGGGCCGCCGCCATCGCTGCTGGTGGTGTGAGCAAGCTCGCGTCGTGTGGATGGTGGCCCTCGGCGCGTCCTCTTGGGGAATTGCCCGCACGGCGCCCCGCCAACGGGGCAACACCGCTAGTCAGAGCCCGGAGATGGGGGAGAGGCAACCCTCTCCGGCCGACAGAAGACGACGGAGGGCCCGGCGCCGAGGCCACCGCATCCGCGGCCGGCTCTCGGGGCCGAGCCCTCGGTTACCCGAGCCTGCTACGCTGGTCTCGACCAGATCCGCGACGACGACGCCGCCCGTGCCAGACGTACGCGCCCGGTGCTGCCTAGTCCAAGCCCGGGAAGTGGTCCGGATCCACCGAGTTGAGCCCGGGGCACGGCACGATCCAGGAGATCTCGCGGTCGTACAGATACACGTCAAAGCCGCCCACCCCTCCGCCTCGGTTGGAGGCGAAGGCGATCTCCCGTCCGTTCGCACTGATGGCCGCGCCGCTGTCCAGGGAACTCGAGTTCAGCCCGGGCAGTGGCACCAGGGAGCTGGCCTGGCGGTCGTACAGGTAGACGTCAAAGCTGCCGGCCCCGCCGGCCCGGTTGGAGTCGAAGGCGATGTAGCGCCCGTCCGCGCTGATGCATGGCCGCAACTCGTGGTCGGCCGAGTTGAGCCCGGGCAGTGGCACCAGGGAGCTGGCCTGGCGGTCGTACAGGTAGACGTCAAAGCCCCCTTGCCCGCCCGCGCGCATCGAGTTGAACACGATGTAGCCGCCCGCCCCGCTGATGCGAGGGAACGAATCGGCATCGGCCGAGTTCAGCCCCGGCAGAGCCACCAGAGAGCTGGCCTGGCGGTCGTACAGGTACACGTCCTGGTCGCCGCCCCGGTCGGACATGAAGGCGACGAGCTGGGAGTCGCTCGACATCGAGGGCGAGCTGTCCGTCGCGCCCGAGTTCAGCCCGGGCAGCGCTACCGGGGAGCTCGACTGGAGATCGTAGAGGCAGACGTCAATGCCCCCAACGCCCCCCGGCCGGTCGGACTCGAAGCCCACGTATCGCGCCGATCCGTCCAGGCACGGCGCGCCGTCATAGTCGGCCGAGTTCAGCCCTGCTGGCAGGCCCACCAACGCGCTGGCCACCCGATCGTACAGGTAGATGTCGTCACCCGTTGGCCCTCCGCTGGGGCGGGCCGATTGGAAGACGATGTAGCGCCCAGAGGCAGCGCCTACGCCGTCAAGCCCATCCCCGTTGCCGCCACAGCCGGCTGCCAGGAGGCAGACGGCTGCGCCGATTACAGCGCCTCTGCCTAGATAGCTCATGGTGTCTCCCCCTCATTGCTGCGAGGTCTTCGGTGTTGCTCAGTCACCTGGC
Organism: Armatimonadota bacterium; assembly: GCA_046760465.1. GTDB lineage: Bacteria > Armatimonadota > Zipacnadia > JAUWAU01 > JBHIEF01 > JBHIEF01. Next base: position 21,705 of record JBHIEF010000008.1, read on the forward strand.
GGCGCCGGCCAAATCCCCTGGCGCCGCGCCTGCCTCCCTTATGCCATCATGGACGCTGTTCGTTTACAGGCGATTTACAGGGGGCAGTAAGCCGAGGTCCGCGACCTCGTCCAGGAGTGACGCGGAGTCCGGGCCCCCGAACCGACGGAGGAGGCGCTCCCGCCGCGGTCGAAGACAGGTCACGGATGAGTCAGCGTGGTGGAAAGCCCGGAGGTGTGGGACCATGTTACGAATTCGTGCCCCCGCTGGCGTTGCCTTACTGCTTGGCGTTGTCACGCCTGGGGCATGCCAACAGGCTGCGCTGCCGGATGAGACCGTCTGCCCCCGCGCGCCGACGGCGCCGACGGTGGACGGCGTCCTCGACGACCCCTGCTGGTCGGCCTCGCCTGCGCTGGACAACTTCACCGTGCCGCTTAAACAGGATCCGCCGAAGAAGGGCGTCTCCGTGCGGACGTGCTTCGACGAGGAGGCGCTGTACCTCGCCTTCCTGTGTGAGGAGCCACGACCGCGGGCCATCAAGACCCGCGCCAGGGACGGCGGCTCGGACGTGTGGCGTGACGACTGCGTGGAGGTCTGGGTCCGCACCGGCGACAGCCAGCTAGACTACGACCAGTTCATCGTCAACGCGGCCGGCGCCCGCCAGAGCCTGCGCAGGCGTCAGGTGGGCGCGGAGACGGCCGAGCAGTTGGACTGGCGGGCTAAATCGCGTGTTGAAAAGGCGCGCTGGACGGCGGAGATAGCCATTCCCTTCGCCACCTTGGGCATTCCGCCCCCCAAGCGCGGCGGGATGATGCAGATCAAGCTGGGCCGCGAGGACTATGCGGGCGGCGGGCATGACCTGGCCACGTGGCCACCCAGGTCGCGGTACGCCGGCGCCGAGGACTACGGACGACTCTACTTCGAGGATCCCAACCTACTGGTCAACCCGGACATGTCCCGGCAGCAGGACGGGCGCGTCGAGGCCTGGGGCTTCGGCCAGAACGACCGCGAGCTGTTCTCGTCCGTGCGCGACGGAGAGCAGAACGTCATCCGCTTCGCCGCCCCCGGCCGCTACTCCGTCTGCCAACAGGGCCTGCGGCTGAAGCCCCACAGCGTCTACCGCCTCGACGCCCGCGTGCGGGGCACGGCCAGCGTCTACCTGAGGGCTCGGACCTCGCGCCGGCAAGGCGACCCCAGCACGCCCTACACGGTCAACTCCAGGCCCAGCGACGACTACCAGCCCCTGGAGCTGCGCTTCCCCACCGGTGAGACGGGGCAGGCGCTCATCCTGATCGGCAACACCGAGGGCCTCGGCAGGGGAGAGGTCTTCGTCGCCGACCTGCGCGTCTCGCAGGATGTCGCCTACGAGGCCGATGGCCCCGCCATCCCGCTCCCGGCGGACAGAGCGCTCACTGTCCAGAAGGTGCCCGTGGCCGACTGCCGCGCGCTGCGTGGCTTCGTCGTGGCGCCGGTGGACGGCCGCCTGCGGAGCTACAACTGGAACATGGACGTCTGGGAGTACGGCATGCGCGGAGCCGGGGCGGGGGTGGGCTACCACTACAGGGGCAACGACGGCCTGCACATATCCCTCGCCGACGACCGGGGCGTGGACGCCGTCCTCATCCGCCGGGGCGCGCGCGTCAAGCTGTACCGAGACGCCGATCGTTACGATGACCCGGGCGACGCCCCGCTCGTCTGGGAGTTCAAGGGCCGGGCACGGACCTCACGCGCTCTCTTTCCCGAACGCGTCAAGGGCGGGCGCTTCAGCTTCTTCGATCTGGAGGACGGCTACCTCGCGGACGTCGCCTTCCTGCGCACCGGCGGCCAGGTTCCCGCCGCCCGCAGCACGACGACGCTAGTCGCAGCCGGCCCCGCCGACCCCGGTGAGCTCGGGGAGCACCTCAACGCACGCTTCGACGAAGACCACCGAGCCTGCTTTGCCCTTGCCCCCGACGGCGGCGCGCCCGTATCCGTCCGGGCGAAGCAGACGATCCACCTGCTCACCGATCCACTGCCGGCGCAGCTCGCCACCAAGGCCGTCGCCCTGCGCCTCACCGTGCCCAACGCTCCCAGCGGCTGCCCCCTCACCATCGCCATGCAGGACCCGCTCAACCCGCGCCAGGAGCTCATGGGCGTGGACTTTAGCATCGAGGAGGGCGGCGAGCTGCGCCCGGTCCTGGACTTCCCCGACCAGGTGATCCCCGCCGGCAACCGGCTGTGGCTGTCACTCACCTTCGGCGCGCCGGTCACCATCGAACGCGCGCAGGTCGAGCTGCTTGAGACCGCGCCTGAACAGGCGACGCCCGAGGCCCTCGCCTTCAGAAAGCTGATGATGAAGGGCCTGTTCTGCATCCTGAGCGAAGCCCGGCCCTGGAACGGCTTCCGCCGGGACATGGACCTCGACAAGTGGTACCGGGACAACCACTGGGGCGCGGGCGTCAAGGAGCTGGCCGAGACCATCGCCCAGTGCAGGCAACTCGGCCCCGACGACGACACCGTCCGCTGCTACGATGAGTGGTTCTGGCGGCGTGTGCGCGACCTGCCTCCCTTCGAGCCACGGATTGACGAGGTTCCGGGCGCTCCCCAGTGGGCTGTGGTGGCGCGGCAGGCGTGGCTGACCGCGCGCCAGGTCCCCAAGTGGTGGCTGGACAATCGGGTGGTGCCCACCGGGGAGTTCGGCGGCCTGGTGGGCGACGACACCGACATGTACCAGAACTACGCCGACTTCCCCATGTTCGAGAACGACGGCGTGGCGGCCGAGATAGTCCGCGCCGCCGCCAACCTGGCCGAGCTGGCGGAGGCCGAGAACCTGGAGAACGGCCTCAACCGGCGCACCATGGACCCTCTGCACGCTTACGAGGAGGGCGTCAACCACGAGGCGCTGATGCTCCTGTGGTCCTACGGCGACCCCATCTACTTCGAGCGCTGCCTGCTGGCCGCGAAGTCCATGCCGGCGCTCACTGTGGTCACGGACAAGGGGCACCGCCACTTCAAGAACCAGGACTGCGGCGCCGAGGACCTCCGCATCAACCGCGAGCTGGGCGTGGACGGCCACGCCCATCCGCTCATGCTGCACCCCTGCTTCGAGGTGGCCTGGTACAACCGCAGCCCGCGGGTGATCCAATTCCTGCGCGAGTGGGCCGACGGCTGGCTGGAGCACCAGCAGCCCGGCCAGTTCGCCACCTCCGTTGACGTCAAGACCGAGAGGGCCACCGAGACCAGCCAGCGCCCGCTCTACGGCGGCTACGGGGGCCAGGCCTCCGCCCACAACTTCCTCTACTGGCTGACCGACGACCTTAGCTACATCGGCCCCTTCATGCACTTCTTCCGCCAGGGCCAGGACAACTGGCCCGCGCGCAAGTACGTCCCCGAGCTCTGGCACCGCGGCGCACTGGACGAGGTTGAGAAGCGAGACAGCGTGCTGGCCGGCAACCCGATGACGCAGGCGATAGCCCTGGGCGACAAGCAACCGCTCATAGATGCCCTCAAGGCCGACATCGCAGAGCTACAGCGCTTCTGGACCATGTATACGGACGCCGAGGTCTTCACCGACCGCGTGTTCCTCTACGCCATCACCAACGCCGCCATGTGCTACACCGGCGGCTACGCCACGCGCAACAAGTACAACCACACCCACGCGGCGAGCTGGGAGGGCTTCGGCACGGACTACGCCGCCCTGGTGCTCAGAGCCCGGCGCGACCACTTCCGGACCTTGGTCTACAACTTCCGCAATCGGCCGCTAACCGGCAGTGTCCGCCTGTGGACGCTCGACCACGGGCGCTACCGGCTCACCCTCGGCCGAGACAGAGACGGCGACGACGCCCCGGACACCGTAGACCGCGAGGAGACGCTGGAAGTAGCCCGCGCCACGGCCATCCCGCTGACCTTGCCGCCGCGAGCGGTCGTCGTGCTGGAGCTACAGCAGGTCGAGAAGCTGGACGACATCACCGCTCGCGCCGACCTGGCCGTCGCGGAGCGCGAGATGCAAGTCGAGGATGGCGCCATCATCGGCCTGGTGCACAACATCGGTAGCAGCGAGGCGCCTGCGTTCACCGTCGCGCTGGTAGACGGTCGCGGCAATACTCGGGGGGAGCAACGCCTCGCCGCCCTGGCCGCGCCGCTGGACCTGGAGCCCAAACGCACGCCCTTCAGGCTCGAGGGCGCGGGCCCAGACGTGTCCGGGTGGCGGATCATCGTGGACCCGGACGACCAGGTTCCCGAGATCTTCGAGGGCAACAACGCCTGCGAACTCAAGTAGCGGAGGGCGAGATGGTGATCGTGCCGCCGAGTCTGTTGGCAGCCGCCGCGTGCGCGGCGCTGGGCGCCGGCCCTGGGGACGAGCACCGCATCAACTGGGCCCGGGCGGCGGTCGGCGCCAAGGTCGTCGTCGCCCCGGCCATCCACCCAACCACAGACATCCGCAACCTCATTGGCGAGCGGCTGGGCCGGGGCGAGGGTCCCAGCGGCCACACCATCCTGGCCGACACCGTCCAGCACGAGCGCATCGTCATTGACCTCGGCCAGCAGCGCCTCATCGGCCGCCTCTTCGTGGGCAGCGGCACCCAGGACTCCCCCCGCCATCCCGACCGGGTCAACATCCGGGGCTCCCTTCAGAGCGCCGAAGGCCCGTGGACCGTCCTGGTGGCCGACGGCAACATGGGCCTTCAGCACACCTTCGTCTTTGACAATACTCCCGTACGCTTCCTGGAGATTGACTTCGGCCAGACCACGCACCAGAGGGGCACGCGCATCACCTCCCTCGGTGCCTTCACCCGCTACCGCTGTCCCCGGGCCACGCAGGTCGTCCAGTGGTTGGCCCAACTCTACCATCGGAAGGCCGAGGGCCTGACCGACTTCTTCCAGGCGGCGGACGCCGAGCGGTGGGATGAGGCCGTGCGCTTGCTGCGGCAGTTCTACGCCCAGCGCTTCCAGGAGCGCCCGACCGAGGCCAGCGAGAGGTCGCGCAAGATCGCCGATGACATGGTCGCCCACCGCTTCCAGTTCGGCGACCCGGCCCACACCTTCGGCCCGAAGGTGGAGGACATAGACTGGGCCTACCAGCTCGACTACGAGTGGACCAACAGCCTCAACCGCTGCGGCTTCTGGACGCACACCGCCATCGTCTACATGGCCACCGGCGACGCTCGCTACGCCCGCGAGATCGAGGCCCAACTGCTGCACTGGATCGAGAGCTGCCCGCTGCCGCCGCCCTCCCCCGATGGACGCTACTACAGTTGGCAGCGCTGGGACAGCCCCGCTCGCATCACCTGGCGCTCCCTGGATTCGGCCATCCGCCTCTGGAAGCTCGTCGAGCTGGTGCCCCTCTTCGCCGCCGACCCCGAGCACTTCAGCGACCGCGCCCTCACAAATCTACTCTACTCCGTCTGGGAGCACCTCGACTACCTGACCGACGACGACTGGGACGGCGGCAACTGGCTCTCGACGGTCAACTCCAGCGCGCTGGACGCCGCCGTGTCCTTCCCCGAGTTCCGCGACAGCCCGAAATGGCTGACTTTCGCCAAGTCCGCCTTCGAGACCAACGTCCTGCGCGACGTGCGCGAGGACGGCAAGGAGATAGAGAACTCGGTCGGCTACGTGCAATTCGCCTACAGCAGCATGTTCAACGTGCTCAAGACGCTGACCGAGCGCGGCGTGGAGGTGAACCCCGAAGCGCGGCGGCGCCTGGACCTGCTGCAAGACTTCATCGCCTGGTGCATGCTCCCCGACATGACCTCGCCCATGATCGGCGATGCCGACCGTGGCGGGCCCTACCCTCTGGACCGCACCTGGCCCTTCTTCGGCCGGCAGGACATCCGCTACATCATCACGCAAGGGCAGGAGGGGGAGCCGCCCGCCGTTGGGTCGCGCTACTGGCAGAACTCCGGCTGGGCCGTCATGCGCAGTCCGTGGGACCAGGGCCCGTTCACCGACGCGCTGCACATGGTCTTCAAGGCCTCGCCCTCCGGCCCCCATGGCCACCTCGACCAGCTATCGCTAACGCTGTACGCCTACGGCCGCGCGCTGCTCATGGACCCTGGCCGCTGCAACTACCGCGCCGAGGGCCGCGTCTTTGCCTCGACGCCCTACCACAACACGGTCACGGTGGACGGCGCCAACCAGGCCCCCGGCAGCGCCAGCTTCGAGACCTGGCGCAGCGCCGACGACTACGACCTCGCCGTCGGCTCGCACGGCCTCTACCGAGGCGTAACCCATCGCCGAGCGGTCCTGTTCGTCAAGCCCCACTTCTGGCTCGTTCGAGACGATCTGGCCTCCGGGCAGGAGCACCGCTACGAACAGCGTTGGCACTTTCCCGACGGAGCCGACCCGCAGGAGCTCGCCGACCACGCCGTCACTACCCGCTTCGCCCAGGGCGCCAATCTGCTGGTCGTGCCTCTCACGCCCATCGCCGAATCGTCGGCCGAGGACTACGAGATCGCCTACCGCTGGGACGACCGCGTCCCCGCGCGCCTGTGGAGCTACGTCCCAGAGAGCGTGCCCATCGTGACCCTTCTCGTCCCGTATCGAGGCACGCGGCCTCCGAGGCTCGTGGTGGAGGCGTTGGCTCTGTCGGAGAACGCAACGGAGGTCCGCCTCAGCATCGGCGACCGCGCTTGGCACCTGCGCCTGGCCCAGGATGAGCCGTCGGTCGTCAAGGCTGGGTAACGCTTCGCCAGACCGTCTGTTCCAGGGCACGTGGCTCCGCGCCGCTCGGCCCGGGCCCCCGTCTGGCGAGCGGGCCGCCACGGCAGGTCACGCAGGACCATCGGCCCGAGCTGGCGAAACCCGACCCCACGGAGACGCGCCCGAGGTGATCCAGACGTGCGTTCCTCGTCCACTGCCCTTGCCTTAGGGGTCGTGCTCGTCGTCCTGGCCGCTGCCCTTGTGCTGGGCCAGGTCGGTCCAGACGACTCGGCAACCGTCCGCCTCGACGTCTCCCAGCCGCAGCACCAGATCAGCCGCCTCGTCTACGGCGGCAACGTCGTCTACTTCGGCATGTCGTGCGAGGAGTTCGGCTTCCTGGCGCCGCACCTGAAGCAAGCCGGCTTCACCAATCTACGCCTACATACTGGCAGCGATCCCGACTACCGCTGGGACACGCACACGGTGCGCGAGGGAAGCAACCCGGACAACTGGGGCATCTACGACAACCCCTTGCGCGACGACAACCCCTTCGAGAAGAACAAGTTCCTCAGGAAGCACATCGACCCCGGCAACGAGGTGCACGCCGACCACTACCACCGCACCGACCTGCGCTGCTGCGGCCTCATAGTCAAGAGACCCGAAGCGCGCAGTGCATACGGCGAGGCCACGCTGCCGGAGCCGATCGCACGGGGATTCGCCCGCTGCGACGTGCGCGTGGAGTCCTTCGACGACATCGTCCCCGGAGACGACATGGGCTGGCGCTTCATGGTGCTCAAGGACGAAGCCGGCCAGCCGTTGGTCTCCGCCAGCCTGAGCGCCGAAGGCCAGATCGCCATGCACTGCACGCGAGGCGGCGCCAAGACTGAGACCTCCGTCCGCGGGCTCATGAAGCCCGGTCAGTGGGCCTCGGTCGAAGTCTCGTTCGAGTCGCGCGACGGGCGGATCCACAGTCGGCTCTGGGTCAACGGTCGCGGAGTGGGCCAGGGCGACGTTCTGGGCTCGGCCAAGGTCGCTTCCGCCGCCTTCGGGGCCGTGGACTGCGCCGCCTCGGGGGAGCTGCGCATCGACGCCGGCGTGGTTGACACGGAGGCCATCGGGACAGAGGTGGACGAGTCGCGTCAGTACCTGCGCCGGGTGACCTTCGACCGCGACCCTATCAACACCGACGACTTCCTGTACTTCTGCCGGCAGATCGGCGCCGAGCCGGTTCTCCAACTGCCGCTGGTGAACAAGCCCGAGAGTTGGACCGCCGACTACTGCGCCGATTGGCTCGAATACTGCAACGGTGCCGCAACAACGCGCTGGGGCCAGGAGCGCGCCGACCGGGGCCACCCCGAGCCCTACGGCGTCAAGTACGTAGAGACCAGCAACGAGCCCTACTACGGCGACGACTGGCGCGACCACTCGGCCGAATACGTGGCCGCCCAGCGCGAGGTCATCCCCAAGCTGAAGGCCGTGGACCCGAACGTGCTGTGCATCGTCAACACCAACTACCACAACGAGGAGGTCTTCCCGCCGCTGAAGGACCTGGTGGACGGTGTGGGCATGCGCCACTACTACTGCGAGCAGCGCGGCAAGTCCGACGCCCAGCAGCTCCCCTGGCTCCTGGGCGCCACGGTGGCCATCCGCAAGGACAAGCGCGCCGCCGAGGGCAAGGACGAGCTGGCCTGCGACCTCTACGCCGACTGGCCGTGGCTGCGAGCCACCTTCGGCGACCGAGACGTGTTCTTCGCCCAGACCGAGTACGACTACTGGCTGCGCTACCAGCCCGACAAGCTGGCCACCCTCGGCTGCGCCCTCTACAAGGCCGGCATGCTCTACAGCATGATGAAGCACAACGTGCTCATCGCCCAGACCTTCTACCTGCCTCGCCCGGGCACGACAACCATGGCCGCCTACGCTCTGGTCAGTGGCCAGTTCACGCCCACCGAGTACGGCGCGTGCCGCTTCGTGCCCGCCGATGTCACTTGCGCGCAGACCCCCTTCGACCGGAGTTGGGGCGAGCGACCCGAATACAACAGCTATGTCATGCCGGTGCTGACCGCCGCCGGCAGCCTCGCCCAAGACGGCCGGAGGCTGTCTGTGCTGCTCATCCATCGAGGGACGGCGGCGCCCCTCTCCGTACAGGTCACCTTGGCGGACCTCGCGCCGCGCCGGTACGCTGGAACCGTCCTGACGGGGCCGGACGTCGACGCTGCCTCCGCCACCCCCGAGCCGCTTGCCGTTAGGCGGCAGGCGGACGGCTTCGCCGTCGAGTTGCCACCCCTCTCCCTCGCCGTCGTTCAGGCGCGTCGGTGAGAGGCGGGCGGCAGTCGGACGGGACAGGACTCCGAGCGGGGACTGCCTGCGAAGCCGTTCGGTAGCACTCACTACCGGGCGTCCCATCCGCCCGCACGAGTCGGGCCATCTGCACTAGAGGGAGGAAACAGATGTCAGTGATTACCAGCGACGCACTCGCATCTTCGCGCCTCGACCGCAGAGGCTTCCTGAGAGCGGCGGCTGGCGGCCTGGCCGCGGCGCCTCTGGCCACCGGCACTGCCGCCCTGGCTCAGCGCGAGGCCGCCCCGGCCAGAAACTGGGAAGTGAAGAACCTCGTCTTCATCGTGGCCGACACCTTCCGTGCCGACCACCTGGGCTGCTACGGCAGCGAGCACGTGAAGACCCCCAACCTGGACCGCCTCGCCAACGAGGGCGTGCTCTTTGCCAACTGCTACGCCGATGGACTCCCGACCATCCCCGCGCGGCGGGTCTACCACACGGGTCGGAGCATCGTCCCCATGCGCGTCCACGGCGGGTGGATTCCACTCACCGGCGAGCGCAAGACGATGGCTCAGGTGCTGGGCGGCAAGGGCTTTACCACCGGCTTCATCGTTGACACTTACCACCACTTCAAGCCCGGCATGAACTTCCACCAGGGCTTCAGCTCCTGGCAGTGGATCCGCGGCCAGGAGACCGACCCCTACCGCAGTGGCCCCCGCGACAAGTTCGACCCGGCCCAACACATCCCAACGCACCTGCGCAATGACAACTACGACCGCAACATGCGCCAGTACTTCCTCAACACGCTGGACCGCAAGTCCGAGAAGGACTGCTTCTGCGCCCGTTCCTTCCGGGCGGGTCTGGAGTGGCTGGAGCAGAACGCCGCCGCGCAGCGCTTCATGCTCTTCATTGACACCTTCGACCCTCACGAGCCCTGGGACGCCCCCAGGCGCTACCAGAAGATGTACCACGACGACTACCCCTTCGAGCGCTACCTGTTCGGCTACGGGGTCCGCAACCAGGACATCCGCCCCGAGGACCTGCCGGCCATCCGTGGCCTGTACGCCGCAGAGTGCACCCTCGTTGACAAGTGGGTCGGCCACCTGCTCGACGGCATGCGCGAGCTCGGCCTGCTCGACAACACCCTCGTCGTCTTCACCACCGACCACGGCACCCATCTGGGCGAGGAGGGCTGCGTGCAGAAGACTGCCGCCCTGCTCAACTCCTGCGTGGCCCAGTTGCCCTTCATCCTGCGTCACCCCGACCCCGCCTTCGCCGGCAAGCGCGTGCACGCGCTGGTGCACGCCACCGACTTCATGCCCACCTGCCTGGCCCTGCTCGGGGTCGAGCACAAGCTGCCGCTGGACGGACGGAACTTCTGGCCGCTGGTCACCGGCGAGACTGACGACATCCACGAGTACGTCATCACCGAGTTCGGGGCCTTTGCCTCCGTCCGCGACCGCCGATGGCACTACTTCCAGAACACGCGGGAGAAGAACGCCCTTCAGCCGGCCTACGTGCAGGGGCAGGCCGAGAAGATCAAGCGCACCGCGCGCGGTGTGCCGCACCTGTACGATCTGGAGAAGGACCCGGAGGAGAAGACCAACGTCGTCTTGGAGAACGCCGACGTAGTGGAGCAGATGCAGCAGCGCCTGAGGCAGCGCTACCAAGGGCGATGATATACTCGGCGCCCCACGCCAACGTAGAACGCCAGCAGTTCGCTGCTGGCGTTTCGTCCCATTCGTGTTCGGGCCGTCGGAGCTATCGAGCTAGCGTCACTTCCCCACTCAGTCCATTATAGACGAGCATACAGCCGCTAAGGGCATCGCGTCCGATGAGCGCAACGAGTCCTTGGGGTGCCAATTCCGCGCTCATGGCACGCATAACGTTGAACTTCAGAGGGAACCCAACGATATCGATTGTGACTGGATACAGGTTTCTCTCTGCCGAAGCTTCACTTGCGGAGGACATCTGCCCGGTGCCGCGTGCTGGGAGTCTAAGCTGGCGTGCCACCCCTTCGTCCACGCATGTGCCAGATGCGCCTGTATCGATCAGTACCATCCCTGAGACAGGCTCTGGCACCTCCTTCCCCTCCGCTAACAACGCTTGGGCCATGCTCTCCAACAACATCACGGATGCCTTTAGGCACGGGCCAGCACGATGCAGTGCCACGGCAGGGGGGACCGGAACATCCTGCCCGGCATCCCCTTTAGCCGCGGCCTGGAACTGCAAGTGAAGGATCGGCATGTAGCGCCCCTATCGCCATTGCTGGTATGCGGATGGGCTCCTCGGGTTGAGAGACCGACCGCACGAGGAACGACGTCAGCCCGAGAAGTCGCGCCGCCTCAGTAAGCGCGACCTCTTCCGAATCATAGAATCCTATCACCCTGTCGTCCTTCAATAGGACGAACTTCCCTGCGTGAGTCTCGGCCCATTCCTTCTGGTGTTCGGCAAACAGACGCTTTTCCTTGTCAAGCATCTGCATCATCTCCTCTCGGATTCCACGTCAGGCGGAAGCCGCTGTCCCCTTCCATATTCTACCCGCTGACGACCATGTCCCGCTACCCCCAAGACGAGAAAGTGGCCCACATTATTCCCCGGGCCACAATGAAGGCCCCCCAGGGGAACACATGCGCGGCCTGACTCCTCGATGTCCTTAGGGCTCCGCTTCCCCACCGCCTTGGGAACCTCGTCCTCCGACACCCGTAGCAGCCTCCTGGCCAACTGCTGAAAGCGAGGCTATTCCCTCCTGGTGTGTCGAGTATACTATCGCCCTATCAAGCGTAGGGAGGGGGTCGGCCTAGGTTAACGCCTCCGCCAGCCGATTGGCGGCCAGCGTGACCGCGCCCGCGACCAGGACTGCCCCGGCCACGAACAGCATCGCGGCCGTGGGCTGGGCCAGGAACGACCAGTCTATCGTCAGCGGCCCCACCAGTTCCAGCCATTCCACCAGGTGCGCGTACAGGACGAGCATCGCGCACGACACCACGCTCGCCCACGCCAACGCCGGCCCCAGGGATTCCAGCCTATCCAGCCACGGCCGCCGCACGGGAGCCGGCTCGGCGCGCACGCGCGCCATCACGCCCTGCACCAGCGCCTCGCCCGCCTCCAGGCGGTCGTTGCCCAGCAGCCGGTCAAGCTCCCGGTACTCGGCCAGCCGCTCCCGGCACATCTCGCACTCGCTCAGATGCGCCTTGACCCGCTGTCGCCGGTCGCCCTGGACGAAGCCTGCGCTGTAGTCGGCCAGTTGCTCGCGCACCTGTTGGCAGTTCATAGCACCCCCCGCTCCTTGGCCAGCCGGCGCAGCCGCTCGCGGCCCCGCGACAGCCAGGCCTTCACCGTTCCCGTCGGCGCGCCCGCCGCCCGGGCGGTCTCGTCCAGCGACAGCTCCTCCAGATAGAACAACGCCATGGCCACCCGCTGCCTCTCGGGTAGCTCCTGGAGCAGCTCTTGCAGCGGCCCCAGCCCCGTGTCCGGCTTTGCGTGCTCAACTTCAGCCCCCTCCAGGTCCCTCTGCTTCTCCCAGCGCGCCTGACGCCGCCGTCGGCTGCGCAGATAGACGCGCCCCTCGTTCACCGCGATGCTGTAGAGCCAGGTGGAGAACGCGGCCTCGCCCCGGAAGCGATGGAGCTGGCGGTAGGCCTTGAGGAAGGCCTCCTGGGCCACATCCTCCGCCCCTTCGGCGTCGCCGACCATGCGCCGGGCCAGGTTCAGCACGCTGCTGCTGTGCCGCCGCACCAGGGCCTCGAAGGCCCGGTGGTCCCCGCCCTGCGCGCGCGCCACCAGCGCCGCCTCATTGCCAGTGGCCCGGTCGGCGGCCAGTGCGCTGGAAACCCGAATGCTCAATGCGTGTACCATGTCCGTTAGATTGGATGCCGCCGCCGCACCGAGGGTTGCGCTCGTCAACCGTCTTCTTTCCAGGGCCAAGCGCAACCTGCCCAGCCCGAGCGGCATCTAATCCCACGAACGCACACAAGGCTCCGCGCAGGAGGCAACAGCAATGGACTCGGGAACCGACTGGACGGCGATCATCATCATGTTCATAGTGCTCCCCCTGCCCTTCGTCTTCACCTTCGGCTTCGTCGCCTATCGCCGGTGGCTGGAGCACCGCGAGGTCCAGCTCATGCTGGAAGAGCGTAAGCTGCTGATCGAGAAGGGAGTCACCGACCTGCCGGCTCTGGAGCTGCCGGAGGTGCGCGGCAAGGCGGATCGGCACACCAACCTCAAGGCCGGCCTGGTCCTAGTCTTCCTCGCCCTGGCCGTCCTGGTGGCCGACTGCCTCCCCAGGGAGTCGTTCCTCGGTGGAATGGGCCTCCCATTCGCCATCCTCTCGGGCGCCATCGGCCTGGCCCTGCTGCTCATACACTTCATCGTTCAGGCCTATGCGCGGCGCAATGGGGTCGTACAGGAAACAGAGGCTGACGAAACCGTCGAGAAGGTCACGGACGAGCCGCGATCATAGCCGCAGGCTGCCGGACCCCAGCAGCCTTGGCGTCAAGCACTACACGGGCCGCCCCACACCGGGGCGGCCCGCGCTGTCCCTCGCTGGCCCGAGCGACCCGGCCTAATCCTGCCGGCGTCCCAGGGCCTGGTATACCTGACGGTTCAGCTCCCGCGCCGCCTCCGCCAGCTCCCAGTGTGGACGGTCCGCCACCGACAGGAAGCCGATGTTGTAGTTCTCTCCATCCCCTCGGCCGGTGAGCGCCTGGTCCAGATACTGGAACCAATGGCAACCCACGAAGGCGGGCAACTGCCACACCTCGCGCACATAGGCCTGGTAGGCTTCCCCGCGCTCCCGCTGATTCGCCACCGGCACCAGCCCGCCGTGGAACATGCCCCGATCCAGCGCCCCGAAGTGAAACTCGCCGATGATACACGGCTTGCCCAGGGAGGTCGTGAACGCCCATTGGCCCTCCTCGGGCCCCCTGTTGTAGATGTTGAAGCTGACCACATCGCAATACTCCGCTGCCACCTTCACCACTTCCATCGGCCGTGGCGCAAACCTACACCCCAGGTAGAGCTGGTTGGGCGCGTGCTGCTTCATGGCGCCCCGCACCGCCTCGAAGTAGCGGCGCGCGAAGTGCGCCAGCAGCTCACCCAAGTCCGCCGCGCACTCCTCAGTGAGCTGCGCCGGCAGCTCGACGGCTTGGCTCTGGAGCTGCTCCCACGACGCCACCTCCACCTTCCAGGCCTCGTTCAGTCTGCCGATGTCCCCATGCTTGCGGCGCAGAAGCGACACGAACTCCTTCTTCGCCGGCAGCCTGCCCTCGTCGGCCAGGACCCGCAGCGGCAGATCGTAGCGCGACCTCAACGAGCCGCCCCAGCCACCCCACGACAGCTCGTTGTCCACGAAGTAGCCGAGGCACCAGGGATCATCGCGCCACTCCTTCGTCCGCTCGGCGATTGTCTTCTCCACCACCTGCCCGAAGCGCTCGTCGAAGACGTCGGGCATGGAGCGCCAGGCCGTCTCGAACCTCGCCATGTCGCCCCCGTAGTGGATGGGCACGGTGTAGGGCACGCGCCGCAGCCGGAAGACCTCCGCCTCCGACCAGTTGCCGATGGTGTTGAAGCCCCAGGCGGGCAGCCGCCGCGCGGTCATCTCCAGCCATTGCGCCTTCCAGCTCTGGCCATACTTGCGCCGCAGATTCATGCCGTAGAAGTTGGCCCAGCGATTCTGGCCGGGCTTGGAGAACTCGGCCAACGGATCGCCCGCCTCGGGCAGCCACGAGAACAGCTCCTCTCGCCCCTGCACGCGCGTGCCCTGGCCGTAGCGGACGCAGTCCACGCCCAGCGAGAAGAACAGGCGCCCCTCGGGCGTCACCAACCACCATCGGCCCTCGCCCTCCTCGCCCGCCGCCGGCGGCTCGACCTCCTGCCCCTCCACCACGTACGCAGTGCGGAAGAAGCCGCTCGCCTCCAGCTTGGGGCCCTTGCTCCAGCCGCCGAACCGGTCCCGGTCCGCGGCCGGCTGGTGCTCCCGCAGCCAGTCCTCTTCCTCGTCGCGCTGCCGCCGGAGATCCTCGTCGCTGCGGACCTTCCCCAGCCACTCGCCCCGGCTGTACTGACCGTAGCGGTCCACCATCCCCTCGAGTTCAGGCATCGGCAGCAGCCGCAGGTTGTCAAGGGCCAATGTGTGCGCCGTGTCCGGCCTGGGGAGGAAGATCTGGAAGGCAACGATGTGCGACCAGTCGAGCGTCTGCCCGCCCGTGCCCATCTGCAGCGCCGGTGGAGGCACCACCGGCGGCCCCCCGCGCATCCCCTCGGGCACCGCCGCGCCCAGCGGCATCACCACCGTTGCCCGGCCGGGCGGCAAGCTCGCGCGCCCCGTCCGACAGTGGCGACTCCCGTCCGCTGAGAAGTCGTCGTCAACGCGTATACACACGCTGATCGGCTCCTGCTCGGGGTTGGTGATGTCCACTGCCAGGCCGCCGAACCGCCGCCAGTCGCCGTCCTCGAAGCCCTTCCCCTCGCGGAAGTAGACGTTCGGCCAGTCAACCTGCGCAAAGCGCACCAGCAGCGCCTGCTGTCCCTCACTGACTCCCTGATCGGTCAGCAAGACCTCCGCGTTGTTGGGCTCGACCTTCTCCAGATCGGCGGCG
>JBHIEF010000009.1:0-37131 GCA_046760465.1 Armatimonadota bacterium
TCGGCCTGGGGGGCGCCCAACAGGCCGATCTCGTTGTCTTGCGCTGGCCGAGCGGACTAGAGCAGGCGTTCGAGGACGTGTCGGCGAACCAGGTCTTCTCGGTCCAGGAAGGACTCTAGATGTGGGGAGTGGTATTTCGCGCCCGACTGAGCCACGAGGAAACGGTCAACTCAGGGGGCGATGAGAGGCTCTATGCGACAGCGAGGGTTGGGAGAACACCTGCGTCGAGCGTGGCCGTGGGTGCTGCTGATCGTGGCTGCTGGCGCGGCCGGCGTGGCCTGGTGGCAGGCCTGGCAGACAAAGCCGCTGCCGCCGGACTCAGTGCAGGCCCCCCCCGAGAACGACTGGCAGGCCGCTGTGGCGGAATGCCGTCGGCGGGTGGACGCCAACCCGGAGGACGTAGCCGCGCGACTGGAGCTCTCCGCGCTGATCTACCAGGCCGGTGACCCCTTCGAGGCTGCCGCGCAGATGGAGGCGGCCGTGCGCATCGCCCCGGACGAGGCCACGGTCCGTCGCAATGCGGGCAACTTCTACGCTCACCTAGGCAACATGGCGCTAGCCGTCGAACACTTAGCCGCCGCCGTACGCCTCTCTCCCGACGACCTCAAGACCCAGGTCGCACTGGCCAACGCACATCGCGCGCGCACTGAGAACGCCGCCTCCGAGGCGGCCATGGCCAAGGCCGTTGAGCTGGCGGGCGAGTCCGCCGAAGCCCACTTGCTCCTGGGGCGCACTTTCCACGCTTGGTCCGATCCGGATCGGGCTGAGGAGGAATTCGACCGCGCGCTGGAGCTGGCGCCGAACAGTCCGGAGGCCAACTTCGAACGCGGCCGCCTGGCCCTGGAGGGACACGACCTCGATGGGGCCCAGCGTTGGCTCCAGATAGCCGTGGGCCTGTCCCCCGAGTCGGGCAGGTACCGTTACTACCTGGGCCTCGTGTTCGTGCGCCGGCCTCCGGAGCCTGAGAACCTGGCGACGGCGCGGGAGCACCTAGAGCGCGCGCTGGAGCTCTTGGGCCCGCACGCCGGGGTGTTCTACGGTCTGGGCACCGTGTGCGAGCGAGAGGGCGATACTGAGCGGGCGGCGGGGTACTACGAGCAGTCCGTGGCCATCGCCCCGGACTACAGCGATGCCCTTCACTCGCTGGTGGGTGCGTACCGCAAGCTGGGGCGAACGGAGGAGAGCGAGCGGGCAATGGCCGGCTTCCGGGAGCTCAAGGAGATCGAGCAGGAGATCACGCGCGCGGAGGCGCGCACCGCGCACGAGCCTGACAGCGCCGAGGCCCACTATCAGTTGGCTCTGGCCTACGAAAAGCAGGGCAGCCTCGTCTCCACTCTAGCGCACCTGCAAAAGGCCAAGGAGCTGGACCCCGAGCACCCCGCCGCTGAGAAGTTCTCGCAGCTCTACGGGAAGGTCGGGGCGGCCCCTCACCTCGTCCCCCAGCAGTGACGCCTGCGGCAACCAAGCGGACCTGACAACACTGCCCTGTGCCGTCTGGGGCCAAGCGGCTGGCGGGTGGCAGGTAGGCCCCGACCGGCAAGCGCGGAGTGCATCGGAGGAAGCGCCAGCATCCGAGACGAAGGGAATCAAGGAATGGCCTCTTCTCTTCATGTCGGGAGCTTGGCACGCTGATGCCCGCGGGCGCGGTGAGAGGCACGCCAAACCTCGCACGAAGCACAGGGCATAGCGGTCCACTCAAGGGGGTCTCTCTCATGGGGGATTCACACCGGCTTTCGCGGCGACGCTTCCTGGAGCGGACGGCCGCCGCAGCCGCCGCCGGCCTGTCCGCACCTTACTTCGTCCCCGAGAGAGTGCTGGCCGCGCCGGGGCGTCCGGGCGCGAACGATCGGGTCATCATCGGCTTCATTGGCACCGGCGGCCGCGCCCGGCAACTGATGGACCACATACCGGCCGAGGGACGCGTAGTGGCCATCTCCGACTGCTATCGCCAGCGCTATCTGGACGCCCTGAAGGAGAAGAAGCAGGAGTGGAACGCGTACCAGTACTATCAGAGAATGCTGGAGGCAGAGAATCTCGACGCCGTAGTGGTGGCCACGCCGGATCACTCACGTGTGTTGCCCTGCATCCACGCGTGCCAGGCGGGGCTGGACGTCTACGCCGAGAAGCCCCTGACGCTCACCATTCGGGAAGGCCGTGTTCTGGTCAAGGCCGTGAGGAAGTACAAACGAGTGTTTCAGGTTGGCTCGCAGCAGCGAACGATGGAGATGAACCGCTTCGCTTGCGAACTGGTTCGGAGCGGAGGGATAGGCAAGATCATGAAGGTGCAGGGGTTGTGTTACACCGGCCCGCGCGACTACGAGGGCCTGCCTGAGCAGCGCATCCCCGAAGGCGATGACTGGGATGTCTGGCAAGGCCCGACCGAAGCCCGACCGTTCAACTACGCCCTCCAGTTCGGCTGGATGGGTTGGAGGGCGTACTCCGGCGGCGAGATGACGAACTGGGGTGCCCACGGAGCGGACCAGATCCAATGGGCCTTGGGCAAGAGCCTCACTGGACCGGTCGAGATCTGGCCGGTGACGCCCGGCCCCCATGGCAAGGTGTCCATGCGCTATGCCGACGGCGTCCAGGTGGACTACGAGCTGGGGGGTGGCCCCATGGGCGGCGGCATCTTCACCGGCACGGAGGCCAAGATCGAGATAGACCGCAACCGGTTCGTTACCACTCCCGGCGACTTCGTGAAGGACGCACCCGATCCCGCGGAGGCGCAGTTTTGGGAAGGCCCGGGCTGGATCGCGCGACCACACATCCAGAACTGGCTCGACTGCATCAAGACCCGCCAGAGGCCCAACGCCGACGTTGAGATCGGACACCGGTCGGTTACGGTCTGCCATCTGGCCAATATCGCCCGGGAGATCGGCCGCAAGCTGCGCTGGGACCCAGACGGGGAGACCTTCCCCGGTGACGAGGAGGCCAACGCCTACCTGGATCGTCCTCGGCGCAGGGGCTGGGAGCTGCCGGACCGGGTGTGATGCCCCGGAGGGTCGCCCGCATGTCCGGCGCGTCTGCGGGGCCCCCGTGCGTGCCGCCGAGTGGCGCCCCCAAGGGCGAGGGACACTACGATGATCAAGAGAGCAGCATGGTCGGCGGCCGCCTTGATGGGTGGCCTGTTGCCGATGGTGGCTATGGCTCAGGACAGTGCCGGTGTTTCCGCCAGGTATAAGGCGTTGCGGTGTCCCCCTCCGGACCTCGGCACTACGTGGGCAATCCTCCAACGGGACGGAGCGAACCGCCAAGTTGAGCCGTACCTATCGTCGCTGGGGCAGGGAGAATCCGGCACGGGCGTGGTCACCTCGCCGCCCTTCGTGGTAGCCAGCGATACGATTACCTTCACCATCTGCGGGCACGATGGGCAAGCCGGCGGACGGGGCGAGAACTACATCGCCCTGGTGGACGCCCGCAAGGGCAACGTGCTCATGAAGACCGAGGCGCCCCTCAACGACGCCATGCAGGAGCGCTCCTGGGACGTCAGGCGATTCAGGGGCCTAGAAGTCCGGATCGAGGTGCACGACGGCAGCGATGAGGGGGCATATGCCTGGCTGGGCGTGGGGCGGGTGGACGCCGGGCCGGCCATGAAGGTGGACTTTCGCCAGGGCATGCCCAAGGACTGGGATCGGCCGCAGCGCGCCGCGGACATCCGCTACGAAGTCGTGCCCGGTGGGATCCCGTTCAAGCGCAACGCCTTGGCGTTCAGCCTGATACCGAAAACCGGGGCCGTCGAGATTCCCTGTGGGTTCCCCGCTGAACGGCTCTACTTCCTCGGCTGCACGGTCAGTGGCGGCAAGGCGCTCACCACGTATGGTGGGATCGAGATCCACTACCAAACCGGCTCGCCCGAGGTTTTCCCGCTAATGTGTGGCTTTACGCTTGATGGGCGGCACAAGCTCCTGAGCACCTCGAGGGCGATGTACCTCCACGGCTCGGCCGATCCGCACCAGCCTTACCTGGTGATCGCGCCGCGAGCTGAGGTGATTGAGCGAATCCGCCTGGTGGCGGATCCCTCCAGGAGGCCAATCCCCAGGATCACGGCCGTCACTTGCGAGACCGCCGCCGAGAGTGACCGGCTCATGCCGTTGCCCAACACCGCTCCCTCGGCCAGGGAGGCCGCCTGGATCAAGTCGCACAGCATCTCGGCGGGCTCGCCTGAGCTTGGCCGGATCATGGCGGGCATCCGCAAGGCGCACGGGATGCCCTCTGCGGCCGCGGCATCGCCGATCCGCTTCCGTAAGCACAAGCTCGACGGCGCGTTCCGCAGCGAGGGCGTGGCCGTGGCCGACTTTGACGGCGACGGGCGCCTCGACATCGCCGCCGGCAGTGTCTACTACGCCGCGCCCGGCTGGAAGATGCGGGCCATGCTGGACGAGCCCAACGAGTTCAATCGCGGTGGCTACAGCGAGGCCTTCCTATGCTTCGCTGAGGACGTCAACCGCGACGGCGCGGTGGATCTAATCACCGTGGGATTCCCGGGCCAGCAGACACACTGGCTGGAGAACCCGGGCAGGGCAGGGGTGCCCTGGCAGAAGCACCTGGCCGTGGCGCGGACCGGCAATGAGAGCCCCGCGCACCTGGACGTGGACGGCGACGGGCGCAAGGAGCTCCTCTTCATGGATGGGCAGCGATGCGTGGTGGCCCAGCCGAGGCCGGACGCGTCCCAGCCCTGGGGCACTCGTGCCCTTGCCGGCCCCGACGATCCCGGCGCCGTGCACGGTTTGGGCGCTGGCGATGTGGACGGGGACGACCGCACGGACGTGCTGATCCCAAGCGGCTGGTGGGAGGGCCCCGCAGAACGGGGCCAGTCCCCGTGGCGATTCCACGAGGTGGAGTTCTACGGCGGCGCTCAGCTATGCGTGTGGGACTTCGACGGCGACGGTGACAGCGACGTGTTGGGGAGCAGTCCCCACGGCTACGGCATCTCCTGGTGCGAGCAGACGCCGGAGGGTTGGCAGACGCACGAGATTGACAGCAGCGTTTCCCAGACGCACGCCCTCCATCTGGCCGACCTCAACGACGATGGGCTGATGGACTTCGTCACCGGCAAACGCTTCTGGGCCCACAACGGCCACGACCCGGGCTCCTACGAGCCGGCGGTTCTGTGCTGGTTCGAACAGAAGCGCCCCGACGGCCGTCCGGAGTGGACCAAGCACCTGATTGACGTGGACAGTGGCATCGGCCTGCACTTCCAGGTCATAGACGTCAACGGTGACCGGCTGTTGGACGTGGTGACCTCCAACAAGAAGGGGGTCCACTACTTCCAGCAAGTGCGGAAGTAGGCCCCGCTCCGTACGCATCCCTTCGCCGCGCCTGCTGCCCCGACGGATGCAAGTTCCGTGAGTGTGGCGGGAACATTCTGGTTCCTGGACCCGTCCAAGGCACGTGCGAGTCGAACCTTCGCGCGACCCCCCAAGCGCGAGCAACGGAGGCCCTGGAATGAAGGTGTCCCGGAGATCACGCTGTGCTCAGCTTCGGATTGTGCTCGTCCTTTGCCTCTTTTTCCTGGCCGCCTCGGCCAGCTTTGGGCTGATTCTGGGCATTGACCCGCACGGCGAACACGTGCAACACATCGTCGAGAACCTGCCGCTGGGCGTGGAGGAGATGATCCGCCTTCCCTCATGCTCGGAGGGGTGGGAGGGGCCTCCATTCGGCGGTGGGCAGTACTGGTTCGAATATGCCAGCCGTTCAGTGGAGGAGTTCAACCAGGCCCTGGCCGTGTTTGCCGCTATCCGCCGACCTGAGCTGCAGCTGGCGATCCACGATGGCCCCAAAGACCCCACCGAGGCTCCGCCGAGGGACACACTCCAGTGGCGATTCACCGTCTGGCACCCAGCTAGTTGGCACCGGCTGCATAGCAACCCCGATGCGGCCCCCCTCTTCCGCCGCGATGACTACATGAGTCCCGTCCCGGCGCCCAGACTCGACGTCTACGTTGTGGAGGGGGCGGTAGATTGGGATGCAGTGGTGATTCCCGTCACCTTGACGGTGAGCGACATGCGCGTCAGCGCAGCACCAGTGGCGGTCGAAGGCGGCGGTCTCGTCAGAGGCGTTGTGTACGACATGAGCACCGGACGTCCCATCTCCGGGGCCAGAGTCACGCTCACGGGCAACGACGCCCCCCAGGCCTTCTCAGCCACGACAGACGGATGGGGCGCGTACCAGATCGAGAAGATCGGCCCGCCCGGGCGGTTCAGTGCCAAGTTCCGGGCCGATGGCTATGCCACGCGGGTGGGCAATTACCACCTGCGCCAGAGACTCCAGTATGACGAGATGGAGGTGGAGCTGGTCGAGGCGGAGTCGGTGGAGGGCGTGGCGCTGGGAATGGACGGTGAGCCAATCCCGGGCGTCGAGATCGAGGCCCGCAGCACACTGGCCATTGATGGGCGCGAGTACGAATGCGAAGCGGAGCCGACGACGACGGACGCTCAAGGTCGGTTCCTGATCCAAGGCCTTCCCCGGGGCTATGCGCGGCTGGACTGCCGGTCGCGGGGACTGTACAAGTCGGCGCCATTCGACATGGTTGCTGCCCCCTCGGAGGACGTGGAGCTCGCATTCGAAGTGACGGGCACGATTCGCGGCAACGTGGTTGACGCCCCCACTGACGAACGCGTCCACATTCACGTGGGGTCGCTGGACCGCAAGCCCGGATGGGGAGGCGGTCAACTGTGCAAGCAGGACGGCTCCTTCGCCTTTGAGGGCGTTCCCCCAGGCCGGTACTGGATCTCCACCGTGTCTCAAGACATTCTCGACGGGGCGGTGGACCCGACAGCCAAGATCGTGGAGGTCAAGCCCGGAGCAACCGTGGTGGTAGACGTGTTCTACACCACCTACGGCGACATACGAAGGGATCGCGGGGGTTAGAGGCGAGCCATTTGAGCGGCCGATCCCGCCGCCACCGTGGCTCTAGCACGGGTCCTGGGGCGACTCGAAAGACGCCGCCCATCGGCCGCAACGGCCGCCAACGACAGAGGCGTGGGCTACTTGGACCATCTGATGCCCGGCTGGTCCAGCGTGAGGCGCTCCCCGCCGTATGAGAGCTCGGTTCCGCCGACCATTCCGAGCTCGGCGACGCCACCCTTTCCGTCAAGGCGCACGATGCTGATGAGGGCATTCGTGCTGCCCCCATCGAGCGAGCTTGACTCGCCCGGCCGACCGTCGGTCTGCTGATCGTAGCGGACGACGATGAGATCCGTGCCGCCGTCACGTCGCTTCACGCGGAGGCCATAGGCTCGCAGCCCGCCGGGGATTGTGAGCCGCTCCACTGAGGCCACCGCGTCGCTGTCCGCATAGGGGTCAACGACCGCAGCGAACACGGCCTCCCGCCCCTCGCGTCGCGCAACCACTCGGTGCCGCTCGTCAACGTCCTGGCCAACGTACACGATCGTATCGGGGGCGCCCACCAGGATGGCCGTCACAGTATTGGTCGGAGCATCGCGCCGCCAGGTGCCGGTCCAGTAAGTGGCGAGTTGGCTGGGGGGCCGAACGGCGATGTGCTTATACCCTCGAGTCGTGGATGGGCCCAGCGGCCTGAGCGCAGCGGGGTCAGCTCCCTCCATCGCGTCGAGGGTGCCGCGGAAGCAGAGCGGGTAGTCATACGTGTGGTCGGCGTTGCTCCAGGCGCGGTAGACGTCGGCGATGTAGCCTGGCATCTGGACGACGGTCCGATCGAGCCCGACGCCAGCGTAGGCGCCGTCGGAGACGCCGCGCATGACCTTGACGGTGCCCGCATCGTAGAAGGCGAGGAGCTTGCCCGTGGTGGGCGCCTGCTCGTGCATGTCCACGGATAGCGTCCAATGGGCGACGCTGGGCCGGGTCCAATCGCGGTGCCGGCTGTCCTCGTAGCGGTACGCCTCGGGCTCTCCGGCCAGCTCGTCGCCGTCGGCAAAGAGGATGAGGTTCAGCTTGTCGGGATGGCCATGCCCGCCGCCGTGAGGGCCGTAGTCCATCAGGAGAAACGTCTCCTTGCCGTTCTCGACGCCGCGCAGAATGGCGTAGCCCAAGGTGTCGAAGACGACGCTCCCCAGCGCCCTGAGCTCGCGCTCCGGTAGTCGCTCGTAGATCGCAGTGGGGAAGTAGCAGCCCTCGGACTGGAAGATCTGGCGCGGCGCCTCGTTGACGAGCTTGCCGTAGTTGGGGTCCCGGTAGCGCAGATAGGCATAGTCGTAGGCCATCGCCTGCCACGACCCGGCAACGGGCGCGCGGCCGGAGTCGTTGATGCCGGGGGCCGTGCCGTCCGGGTAGGCGAACTTCAGCGGCGAGTCCCACAGGTTCTTCACGCGGCAGCCGGCGTAGCCGTACAGGTCGTAGCCACGCCGCGCCAGAGGCTCCAGGCACGCGACCAGAGCATGGCGGGCGAAGAGCTGGTAGCCCATGGTGCCCTCTCGCCACAGGCCGTCGTCGCCGATGCCACGTACAATCATGCTCTTGGTGTTGGCCATGCCGATGTCAACCCAGTTCTGATCGCCCAGGACGATGCCGGCCTGGATGTAGGCGGCATTGTAGAAGTTCATCCAGTTGCCGACGGCCCCGTCGCCGGGCTCTGGGTCGGACGTGCGCCAGTCCGGGTCGGCCTGGTCGCGCGCCGCCACCTCCTCGGCGCCGGAGCGCTTGCGGTTGATGAACGAGACGGCGTGGCGGATGAGGTCGGTCTCGATGAGCCGGCGGTCGGCGTCGGTCATGCACGGGGCGTGGTAGATGAGATCGTACGCCTGGATGAGGGGCAGCAGCCACATGGCCTCGCTCAGACGCTGGGCCATCACCTTGCTGGTGTCGCTGGCGTGAACACCCTTGTGCTCCTGGTAGTCGTTGGGGTAGAGCCTGGCATAGCCGACGAGTATCTCGTGGGCCTTCTGCGCGTAGCGCTCGTCGTCGGTGAGCTGATACGCCCAGCCGAGCCAGCCGGCCATCTTGCTCAGGAGGGAGTGCGCACGGGCCTGCGCGTCGTTACGATCCTGCATCTGGGCCGGGAGGTTGGGGTCGGGATGCACGATCTCTCTGTCGAGCCACTCGTTGCAGCCTTCGAGTAACCTCGCCAGCATCGGCGCAGCGCGATCATTGGTCGCCAGCCGCTCGCGCATCTCGACGATCTCGCCCCTGCTGAAGTAGATGCCCGGGTGTGAGTTCGGCGGGATCGGCTCTGGCATCGTCACTTTGACCGCGGAGTAGTCGCTTCTGGGCGAGCCGCCCTCCACATAGACCGGGGCGGCCGGGTCGTAGTCAGGGACGGTCAGGTAGGGAGTCAGATCGGCGCTCGTGATGACCTCTATCTCTCCGATGCCGCCCCAGTTGATCGGCTCGCCGGTCCTGGGGTGCGCGCCGCCGGGATGGCGGGACAGCACCTTCACCTCCAGCCATTCGATGTCTTTGCCGACGGAGACCGCTTGGCGCGGCTTGTCCCGCCGTTCCTTGGGCCTCACGAGCTCGAGCGTGTGCTTGATGAGCGTGCTGTCGGAGAGGCGGATCTCGATCTCTTTGGGCGATTGCTCAGCCTCGTAGTCCGAGCAGATGAAGTTGATGACCGTGACAGGCAGCTTGTCCACCAGCTCGATGCGAAAGGCGTACGGCGGCCCCCAGGTGACGCATCGAGTGTGGGCGTTGCCGTCGGCGCTGTCCTGTGGCATCGTGCGCGCGTCCTTACCGCCCTGGGGGCTGAGGAGCTCGAGGCTGACGCGCCCGCCGTTCTCCAGCCGCGCGGCGTTGTGGGCCTGGATGTCCTTCTCGGAGGGCGCAGGTTGCGGCAGAGCTGGAGTGATCCAGCACACGCTCAGCAGCCAAGTAGCGACGGACAGCATAGTGGCCGCTCGTGCTGATAGCATGGTCCACCTCGTGTGAGTCAGATGCGTCATCGTGGTCTTCGCGCTGCCGGGTGGCGTCACCTCTGGCGGGAGGGCAGGATGAGCCGCACCGAGAAGCCTATGCGAAGGCCGCGGGATGGGGGCCAGCGGTTGGCGATGCTGATCGGAAGAGGGCTGGTGCTCAGCCCGCCAGAGGGTCGGTCTCACAGGCGGCAGATAGGAGGTCACGCGTGCGTTGGGTGTTACTGCTTGTGATGGTCGTCTTGATGGCGTTGGCAGTGGTGGCCATCAAGCTCCTGCCGTGGTGGGCCGTGGTCGTTGGGTTCGTCGGCGTCGTCCTCGTGGTCATGGTCGGGGCGAAGCTGCTGATCCGGCGTCTGTTCGTAGCGCCGTTCCTGGCGAAGGGCAGGGCGCTCGAGGGCGCCACCATGGTGGTGCACAGTGTCGAGCCCGGAGAGAAGCCGTCATGGATGGAGGAGTGCGACGAGGAGGTGCTCGAGGAGCACGGACCGGAGATGGCCGCGATGATCAGCCAGGAGTGGGCCGAGGTGGAGCGGGAAGCCAGGGAGTTCCAGCCCGCCTACCACTGGGTTGAGGCAACGATCACGCCGCAGGAGTCGAAATGCGGCTTCACCCACTGGGAGCCGTCGGAGTTGGTGCTGATTGCGCCGGAGGCTGACCCCAAAGACGTGGAGGGAGAAGACGTGGGCGACGTCTCTGAGGCCTACATCTGGGCCGATGGCGCGTTCCACAAGGACGACGACCTCAAGTACGAAGGCGAGCAGCGGGTGCGGCTGCTGGCCGGCGTCGAGCCCCACGTCCGCAGGGCCAGGTTCAAGTACTATCTCTGCGGCCTCTGCGAGGTGGAGTTCCCCGCGCCACCGCCAGCCGCTCAGCCAGACGACGGCGGGCAGATACTCCCGCCGCCGATGCTCGGGCCCAAGCCCGCCGGCAGCAATGACAGTGGATAGGCACCTCGCCTCGTACAGCCCCGGCCCGGTGGAGACATGGTGTGGGCTGCGAGGACAGCGTGAGTGCCGGTCTCGGTGACGCTCGCCAAGAACATGCCCTCACGGGTGGCCCCGCGGCAACTCAGCCGACGGTGTCGCGAACGTCTGACGTCAGCATGCGTGCACGTCACTAGCGCCCGCCGCTCGGCCAGTGGGGCGACTCAACGTGGGCCTCGGCCATAAGGGCCTCGATGCGCCGCACGATGTCAGGATGCTCCGCAGCAACGTCCTCCCTCTCGCCCAAGTCGGTCACCAGGTCATAGAGCTCCGGTCGTGTCTTCGTCCCCAAGCGGACCGCCTTCCAGCGGCCCAGGCGAACGGCCTGGCGGAAACTGGAGCCTGCTCCGTACTCCCAGTAGAGGTACTCGTGCCGCTGCTTCTGCTCGTCGCCCAGGGGGGTTGGGAGGATGGAAACGCCGTCGGTGCCCGCTGGCGGCTCGACCCCGGCCAATTCGGCGGCCGTGGGGAGGAAGTCCCAGAAGGCCCACGCGAAGTCGCTCACCTCGCCGGCCTGGATCCTCCCCGGCCAGCGGACGATCATCGGCACGCGCAGACCGCCCTCGTACAGGTCCCCCTTAGCGCCGCGGAACGGGCCCATGGGGCGGAACATCTCGCGCGCCTCGCCGCGGGCATAGCCGCCATTGTCGCTGCAGAAGAAGACGACCGTGTCCTCATCGAGCCCGAGGGCCTTGAGGAGCTGCATGAGCCGCCCGATGTCGCGGTCCATGCGGGTCACCATCGCGGCGTAGGCCTTGGCAGCCTCTGGCCACGGCTGGCCCGCATACGGATCGAGGCTGGGAACCTGGAACTTGGCGTGCGGAATCGTGTAGGCCAGGTAGAGGAAGAAGGGCGCCCCCTTGACGCGGCGCACGAACTCCAGCGCCTCCTTCGTCATCAGGTCGTGGGCGTAATCGGTCTTCTCGCCGCCCTGGTTCAGCGGCACCTTCTCCGTGTTCCGCCAGAGGTAGTCCGGGTAGTACTCGTGGGCGCGTCGCTGGTTCAGGTAGCCGAACCAGAAGTCAAAGCCCTGCTTGTTGGGAATGCCCTGAGTGTCTGGTTCGCCCAGACCCCACTTACCCACGATGCCGGTGGCGTAGCCGGCCTGCTTGAGAACCTCGGCGACGGTCACGTCCTCGTCGCGAAGCGGCAGCCTATTCTGCGGCCCCACGCCTCCCACTGCGGCGAAGTTGCCGCGCACGCGCGTGTGGCCCGTGTGCTGTCCCGTCATTAGCGCAGACCGCGACGGCGCGCATACCGTGCTGCCGGCGTAGCACTGCGTGAACCGCATGCCCTCGGCGGCAAGCTGGTCAATGCTCGGCGTCTGGATGTGCTCCTGCCCGTAGCAGCCGACGTCGTACACGCCCAAGTCGTCCGCCATGATCCAGATGATGTTGGGCTTGCGACGCGGCGCCCCCAGAACTGAACGGCCCAGCGCCATGGACGCAGCGGCGCCCGCCACACGGCCGAGGACGTTTCTTCGGGTCAGCTTGCCCATCACCCGCCTCCGCGTATGTGTGTCCGCCGGGGGTCTGTTAGAGAGACTGCGACCTGGGCGGGCAGTCCGGCGCCTCCTGGTCCCGGGCGTGCGGCGCCTCAGCGCGGCCTAGCCGTTCCCGCTCCCATGCAGACAACGGCGCCGTTGGTTAGGCACGCATACAGGCGGCCCCCCGACACTGCCATACCGTCCCAAACCGGCGGCGAGGGGAGTTCGCGCTCGGCCACCTTGCCTCCGTCGGTTGCTGAGGCGATCCGGAGCACTCCGCCCTTCTGCCCTTCGAAGGCGGCCCTCAGGTCGCCGCCCTCGCTGACCTGCGGCATGCCGGCGACCAGCAGCGCATTCCCCGCTCGCACCAGCGACCGGGGGCGCAACGGCAGCTCTACGGTCCACTTCCGCTCGGACAGGCTCTGCTCGGCGCCACTCTGGAAATCCGGCGTTGGCTCGGGGTCGGTCGAGAAGGGCCGGTTCCCGTCGGCGAAAAGTCGGTAGCCGAAATCGCGGGTACGACGAACGCCCCAGACAGTGGCCTCATCGAAAGCCAACATCAGACCGTAGGGCACCACTAGGCTGAAGTCCTTTCGGGTCCCGCCGGCGTTCGCGATCCACGAATAGGCGACGGGTATGCGGCTGAAGTCACCCACGCCGAGGAGCCAGTGCGAGCGATGGTTCTCGGAGTGGTCCAGCAGCCGTGAGGTTGACAGGAGATGGCGTCCGCCCTTCTCCTGACGCCGTAACGCCCGGTCGAAGCGCACCTGCCGCATGTAGACGGACGTGCCGTCACTGACCAGCACGTCGGTCGTCGCCCCGCCGGCCATGGAGAAGGAGTCGCTCCGGTCAGGGGCGTTGTCCGTCTTGTAGTCAACCGTGTTCTGGTCTATCTGCTCCTGTCGGTCACCTTGCTCAATGGCAGACAGGTCCATAGCGCCTGGGTGTTGACTGCTCACCGTGGCCTCGCACAACAGGCGGCCGCTTTGTGGGTCGAGTCCACAGAGCACAATCCCGCCGTCCAGGTAGGAGGATCTGCCCGCGGCGACATAGGCCACGCCATCCTCAACCAGCACGCTTCCGTGGGCAGGCCAGAGAGACTCAACCTGGTCGAGGGCGACGGTCCGCCGGTCCATGGGCGCGGCCCGATAGCGCCAGGCCAAAGCCCCATCCGATGTGCGCAGGCAGTAGACCCATCCGTCGGCGCAGCCGAAAAGCGCGAGGCCTCGGTACAGCGTCGGCGGCGAGTCCACGCGACCACCGGCCGCGTATTCCCAGCGAAGGCGGCCCGTCCGCGCGTCCAAGGCGACGACCCGATGCTCATCAACGGCCGCGACCACGACCAGGTTCCCGGCCACTACAGGCGCGCTCAGTCGTCCTCCGACCTGCGCCTCCCAGAGTGTCGCGCATCCGGTCGGTACAGCCTCCGGAGTGGACCCGCTTCGCAGGGGGTCGTGGCGGTAGGTGGGCCACTCGGCCGGTGTGTTGCGAGACGCGCCAGTCCCGGCCACGCGCCCGTAAGCGGGCCCGCGTTTCAGGCGTTCGTCGTCCCGCCGGCTGCTCTCAGCGCCGGCGCTGGGGCTGCGGTCGGCGGCCAGCGCCCAGAAGCCGTACAGCTTGGACTCCATGTAGCACCCACAGGCATGCGGCGGTGCGTAGATGAGTCCGTTGCAGGGCAAGACGCCATACTGGCAGACGCCACGGATCCAGTTGTTGCGGGAATGGTCGTCGCCGATCAGGTCGAAGAACTCGATGCCACGCTTGCCGGTCAGCAGATAGCGCACGGTCGCCTTCTCGCGATAGCAGCGATGATGGTGACCGGCAGTCCAGAGATCGCCCGTGGGGATGTTCTCGCGCTTCACCTCACCGGTGTGCAGGTCGCGCCCCACGGCGAATTCGGGCCCCATCCACACCAGGCCATCGATCACAAACACGTCTACGGGTGATCTGAAGCCCGCTTTACACGGACACTCCCACAGCTTCTCTCCCGACGCGGCGGACCAGGCGGTCATCCGATTGCCATCTGCCCAGAGCACCACTCCGGCATGGGCCACGAGGGTCGCGACCGACCAGCCGACGCCTCGCGGAGGGCCGGGACCCTCGGGTGGCGGCGCCGAGCGCCAACGTTCGCGCCCAGTGCTCCTGTCCAGACACACGAGGCCTTCGCCGGCCTGGAAGAAGGCGCTCCGTTCATCGGCGGCGAGCGTCAGGGGCATCAGCTCGCGCGGCTGCGACTCTGTCCACTCCCAGAGCAGTTCGCCCGTGTCGCTGCGGATGGCGCGGATGGCCTTGCTGTTTGGGGGCGCTGCTTCCGTCCGGCCTCTGCCTCTCGTGACCTTCACAGCCTGCTCGGATTGCGGCTGTCCGGTGACAAAGAAGAGCACGCCGTCATGGAGGATGATTTCCTCGGTGTTCTCGGTGCCGGCGTACGTTGTAACCGTCTGCCCGGTGGCGGCATCAAACGCCGTGACCGGGGCGTCGAGAGCCAGAGGCGCGTAGACGCGGTCGCCCTCGGCAACCAGCGTGCGCGGGAGCTGCACCGGCCCCGAGCGAAATCCCCGACGGTACCAAGACCATGAAGCGATGGGCTTCTTCCACAGCAGCACGCCGCTGAAGGCATCGCGTGCCACCAACGCCCATTGTGCTGGCACTTCCATCGAGCCAGCCGGCCCCTCATCCACGATGTAGAAGAGGCGCCCGGCTGCCGAGACGACGCTGCTGATGCTGGCTAGAGTGTGGTGGTAGCGCGACCATTCCGGCTCTGCGAGCCACTGCATGTGTCGCGGCGGGGCCACCCGTGTATCCCGAGCAACGGCGTTGTTGCCTGCATCGTGAAGGAAATGCGTCCATTCGTCTATGTCATCCGGCCAAGGCCTGGTGATGCGGTTCAACCGCTTCCCGTCCCGCACATAGGCGACACCCTTGGGCGCGAGCACGCGCATGATCTCCCGCTGCGGGACAGAGCTACCGGCGTCCACTACCAGCAGATTGACCACGCCGTCGGTGTAGGGAAGCGCATTGCCCCCCCACTGCGCTACCGACACCTTCCCGCATAGCCCCAGATCCCGGATGTGCTTGCGCGCCCTGGTAACTTGCCCTCCATTGGCCTCGAGTCCGTGGACGAGGTAGCTATCGTTGGCGCGGAGTGCAGCAGTGAGTCGCCCCCTGCCGCAGCCCACATGCACTACGAGACCGCCCTTCACGCCGGTAGCGTCGAGAATATCACGCGCCAGGTCGGCGCCGACGCCATCGGCCCAAGTGGCGGCGGCCAACGCGCAGAGACCGCTCACCAACGTCCTTGTGTAGTGTCTCATGGTTGCTCCTCGGGTCAGCTTCCCGGAGGCCTCCTGGTGGCGACCCCAGAAGAAGGCAAGCCCCTTCGCCCCCCTTCGGCAAGGCGAGCACACGCGTGGTCAGACTCAAGGGCCGCGCGCCCACACGGTTCCGCCGTCATGGGCTGATTGCCTCTCTACCCAGGGGCGCGCAGCTACCCGCGCCTGTCAAGCCAGAACAACAGGAAGGCGTGCCAGCCCTATCGTCACCGGCGCAGGCTGTGCGGTCGTACGGCGCGGGCTTGGCCGCCTTGCGGATCGTCCGGGAGGGCAGGCCCTGTGTCAGACCTCCTCCCATTGGCCCGGTATGGGGACGGGGAACCGGCCGTTCTCGTCGGGTTCGACGGGGACGGGGCTGTCGAAGTCCAAGTCGTCGAGGTAGTCGCAGAACTGGAAGTCGGACTTCATGATGTCGTCCCAGGTGACCGTTTGCCCCGTGTGGCACGCCGCGCGGCCCATAAGGCTGGTCAAGTCCGCGTAGACCGCGCGTTTGGCTTCGTTGTGTGGCCGATCGTTGCGGATGCTGGCGATGAAGTCGTTCCACTCGTACTGCCAAGGGCTGAACTGGTCTGCGGTAGGGGTCCAGGATATGTTGCCCTGCTCGATGCGCTGGTCCTTGAACATGTGAACGGTGGCTCGGTGAGTCCTACCGGAGAACTGCGCGGCGCACTTGGTCCCGTGGATGTAGGTGGCAAACTCACCGCGGGTCTTGTTGATGCGGCGAAAGCCACAGAACGCCTTGGTGCCGTCGGCGAAGGTGTATTCCATCGAGTAGACGTCAATGTTCTGGCCGCAGTCCTGGCTCCGGGGCACGCGTCCGCCCAGGCCGTTGACGGAAACGGGCCAGGCATCCTTGATCCAGCAGCATTCGTCAATCTGGTGGATCAGGTTGTCCACCATGTGTCCAGAGCCCACCCAGAACAGGTGCGCCCTACCGAACTGGAGTTGACTCATCAGATCGGTGGCCTTGTCGCCCTGATCGCCCAGCCAGCCGGCGCCGCCGAGGCGGTTGGCGCGGATGAGGTGTATCTCACCCATCTCCCCCTCGCGGATCTTGTCGAGCAGCGCCTGGCGGGCCGGTGAATGGCGGCACTGAAGCCCCGCAGCTATCTTCACGCCCTTCCTCTCCGCCTCCTCGCCGGCACGGAGCATCCGGTGCAGGCCGCCCGGATCCGGCGCGAACGGCTTTTCCATGAAGACGTTGATCCCCTTCTGGACAGCGTACTCGACGTGGACCGGTCGGATGTAGGCTCGCGTAGTGCACATGGCGATGTCGCCGGGCCTGAGCACGTCGATGGCCTTGCGGTAGGCGTCGAAGCCAAGGAACTTGCGCTCCTCGGTTACGTCAATCTTGTCGCCGAACTTCTTCTGCAGGGCATCAAGCGACTGGGCTATGCGGTCCTCCAGTAGGTCGGCCATGGCATACAGCCTGATCGGTCCACCGTCGGGAACGGACAGGGCATCGCGCACGGCACCGCGGCCGCGCCCGCCACAGCCAATGAGAGCCAGGCGGATCGTGTTGTCTTCTTGTGCGTAGACAGAGCTGGCCAAACTGCTGAGCACGGCCGCTCCCGCTGCGAGCGAGCCGCTCTGCTTCATGAACTGCCGACGGCTGGGCTTCGACACATCGCTGGGCTGAATCATGGCAATCTCCTGGGCTGATAGTGGAAGGGCCACGTCACCAGAATGGACTGGGCGGCAGTGCTCGCCCTTGGCCAGCGGCGGGCCTGCCGAAGGCTGATTTCCCCGGGCCAGTACGCCTTCCCTGCGTCCGCAGTAGTCGTCGTGGACGGCGACGTTGACGCGGGGCGGGGCAGCCCTAGTGAGAACGCGCGGCGCGGGACCTAGTCTCTCACTCGTAGCGGATGTCGTCAAGGTAGAACGTCACTGGCTTTCCCTGGCCCGCCAATGACCAGTAAAAGCCGCTCTTGATGCGCGACAGGTCCTTGCCGGTTAGATCAATGGTGTACTGCTGCCACTCCTTGGCCAGGGTCACGTTGATCTCTGCCTGACCCGTGTCGTAGTACCGTTTGTCTCGGCCCAGCAGGCCAAAGCCGAAGTTGACGTTCTCGCCGGCGTCCTGGCCGCGCGCCCAGAACGTCAGCTTGGTGGCGCCCACAAGGTAGTATCCGCCGGGCTTCTCTCCCCAGTCATCCGGGGGGTCCTGCCACACAACGCCGGCCCAACCGTCGGGTTCGCCGTAGGTGAACTGGAGGCATGTCTTGCCTCCGTGCGGCTCGATTTCGCATGCCGCGTCCATGGTGACCGCCACGCTGTTGCCCATCCATCCCGATGGCGCGAAGGGCGCCGTGCCACCGTCGCCCCCTACCACCAAGGGAAGTCCGACCTTGCGCCCCGGAGGGGGAGGCAACGTTATCTCGGGGCCCTCAACGCGCAGCGGCACATTGGCGACGGCGCCGCCTCCCTTGCCGTCATGGACGAAGGCGAAGAGGCGGTACAGGCCGCCGCTGCCGGGGATCTTGATCTCGGCCGACTCGGCGTCAGAGCGCACGACCGCCTCTCTGAAGGAGAGGGGCGCGTTCTGTAGATCGCCTCCCGTGACGTGCCCGCCAGCGTGGAGGCATAGCCGCCACTCGACCGTGAGAGGGTCGCCTTCGGGGTCCGAGGCCGCGAGCGTAGCCTTCACTGTGTCGCCCGGCTTCAGGTTGTCGTTCCTGTCGATCGAAAGGCGCTCGATGGACGGCGACAGGTCGGCCGGCGCCCGGCCCGACCAGAGCTCTGCCATCGTGTCCACCACACGCGTCCTGGCACCGTCCGGCAGGAACATGCCAAACCAAGTCGGTGTGGCTTCCTGCTTGCTGCCCCACATGAAGGCATAGCTCCCCAGGCACAACTGCCTGTCCGCCTCGAAGGCCAGGTATGCCCGGCGGTACCATTCCGCCTTCTCGCTGCTGCTTGGCTCATCAATGGTATCGAGCTCGTTCCTCCCCACCTCCCACGGACCCGGAGGGCCGAACTCGGTGGCGACGTAGGGCTTGGTCCCGCCGGCCTCGCGGTATCGCTCCGGGATGGAGGCAGCTCCTGCGTACGTGTTGATACCGAGGATGTCAATGTCCGGGCAATACTGGTGGACATTCGCGACCTTGGGCCCGCCGATCTCGGCGATGGCGGTCATGGTCGGATGATCCGGATCAAGCCGGCGGACCATCATGGCGATCTCCTGGACCGCCCGATAGGCCGCCGGATTGTCACCGTCGCGGCCCTCCATCTCGTTCCCGATGCCCCACATCAGCAGCGCAGGATGGTCCTTGTATCGCTCTACGGCCCTACGCGCAGTCTCCAACTGTTGCTTCACACGTCGTTCGTCGCCGTAGTCGAAGCCGTGGCGCTCATGACCCAGCCAGATGCCGAGGGCGACGGTCAAGCCAAGCTGCGCGGCCTCATCGAGAAGCGCCTGCGTGCCCGCGTCCACCCCCCAGGTGCGCAAGGAGTTGCCGCCACATCGGGCTAGTAGCTGCTTGGACGCATTGCCGCCGGCGCCCTTGATGCGGTAGGGCTTGCCATCGCGCAGAAGCTCCCAGCCGTCGGCACCCCCGTGCAGTTCCACCTTGACGGGTCCGGCGGAGGCAACGGAGCTCAAGGCGAGCGTGGCCAGACAGGCGATGACCAGGGCTCCAGCCCTATGGCACATGACGGCCCCCTCCAGGGGTTGGCCGGCGACGCGATACTCAGATCCCGCGATCGCCACACATAGTCGTTCACAGACTCAGCTTGATGCCGAATCCCGGCTCCTCAGGCACGACGAGCTTGCCGTCCTCGAACCTGTATGCGGAGTAGTCCATACCGGTGGCCTTGCCGGGAATCCCCTCGACGATATCCACGTTGCCCACGCCGGCCGCGAGGTGGGCGCAGTAGTATGGACGCGGAGTGCCCGCCCAGGTGTGTGGTGAGGCGAGGAGCCCCGCCTCGACCAGTTCGGGCATGACCCGGCGCCAGCGCGTGTAGCCGACGATGGCCAGGTCCATGTTGATGATGTCAACCAGGCCTTCGTCCGCCAGGGCGAACAGTCGCTCGACGTGACGCTTCGAGTACCAGCCGTAGCGCCATGCTTGGTCGGCAGCCTCGGAGCGCATCTCGCCTTCCATGATCGTCGCCCGGCAGTTGGCCTTGCGCATGTGGTTGCGCAGCTTGAGCAGGTCGTCGCGGTTCTCGTCGAAGGGCTCCTCGATGCAGTAGAGGTCGCAATCGGCCACTGCCGTCACGTAGTTGAGGAAGTCGTCCACCTCGTAGCCGTTGTTCGCGTCCACCAGGATCTTGCAGTCGGGGAAGCGCTGGCGGACGGCGCGGGTCACTTCGATGTCGCGCTTCTGGCCCTCATCCTTCGGCATGCATCGCAGACCGCGCCCGATCTTCAGCTTGAAGGCGCGGTAGCCCAGGTCATAGTCCACCTGGCACTCGCGCAGCAGGCGCGTGATGCCCTCGGCCTGACCCCAGGGCTCGAGATCCTCGAAGTGGATCGAGCTGCTGTAGATGGGGACGTGGGTGGGTCCCATTGCGCCCAGCAGCTTGTAGACCGGGAGTCTCAGGATGTTGCCCGCTAGGTCGTGCAGCGGCAGGTCGAGGCTCATAGCCTCGTCAGACGTGCCGGCCGCGAGGTCGTAGAGGTCGGACACGCGCGCGCCTTTCAGCCTGTCCATGTCCTCAGGCTTGGCCCCCGACATGGCGCCGCCCTTTGCGCCCTGGTCGGTCGTCAGGATGCGGACCTCCCTCCCAAAGCCGAAGCGTGTCGGCCCGCCCCGCGCACCTCGGCCGACGAAATGCGAGTATCGGTCATTGGAGCGCCTGGCCTCTATGCTGGCGATCCTGTGCTCCGAGAGCGTCCGGGCGCCCGAAGCGAGGTCCAACTGAGCCACTGGCGCAGCCCTCTGGTCAACTGCCATGTAGGCACCACCCGCTGCAACCGTCGCTACGAACCGTCGGCGGTCCATCGGTCTACCCCCTTCTCGCTAGCGGATGGGCTGGTCGCCGCCGCAGGCCCCCGAGCACGCCGCCGCACGCCCACTGCGCGCATCTCAGGCTCACCCGACCGGCAGGGCCCCCTCGATCCGCTCAAAGGGCCTCGCCCGCTACGGAACTTACGCCGCTCTCGTACGTCTATACCTTCGAGCTCGGCCCGACTGTCCCTCCTCGGCCCCACGAGCCTGGCCGGCCTCAGCCACGCGCCGCGATGTGAGCGGATGCGACAGCACCGTCCCGCAAGGTGGTTATGCACGTGCGATCCAGCGTATACCTACTGCTCCTGGGCCTCGGCGTCGTCCTCTCGCCGGGCGTGGCCAATGCCGAGGAGTTCCCCTACGTCTTCCTGGAGGATGTGATGGAGGAGGGGGAGGAGTACAGCCTCTACTACGAACTGGCCCCGGCCAAGGCTTGGACGCGCAAGGGAGGCGCGCGCATCGCCTTCGACGTGCAGGATGAGGGCAACCTGCGCTATGCGACCTTCTCGCTCGGGCGTCTGGCCGTGGTCCATGTGGCCGCCGGCAAGTCGAGGGATCTGGCGCAGACGAAGGCCTTCCGTCCCGAGGGCCCGGTCAGGGCCAGCATCCAGCGGCGTAGCGGCTTGGTCAGAGTGATCGTGGACGATATGGTGCTGCTGAGCGTTCCCCTGCCGCCTCCCTCCGGCGGAAAGGTGGGCGCGGGCAGCCGCGGCGGACACGTCAACTGCCGGGACGGCTTGGTCCAGCCGGTCGTCCCCGTCTACTTCGCCGATGACTTCGTCCGCGGCGCGGGTGAGACGGCCATGTGGGAGACCATCTCGGGCACGTGGGAGAACACCGAGCTGACGACCCCCAGCGCCGACCCGGGCCGCGCTGCCGACCCCTTCTCCTTCCGGTGCAGCGCCCCCACAGGCGGCCTGGCCGCGGCGGGCCACTGGTTCTGGGATGATTACCGCGCTGGCGCGAGCGTCAGGCCTATATCCGCCGAGGCCGTGGGCCTGTGCGCTTACCTTCAGGACGCCGACAACTACTTGGTCTTCCGCTGGCTCGCCGGCGAGGACACGGCGCCCAAGGCGAGGCAACTTGTGCTGGTCACGGATGGAAGCGAGCAGGTGCTCGCTCAGGACGCAGGAGGCTTCGCGCAAGGGCAGTGGTACGGCCTGGGCCTCGAGGTCGGCGACGGCGTCGCCGTCTGTAGGATAGACCGCGATGAGGTGCTCCGGGCGAAGACCGATGCCTTCGGGCAGGGGCGAGTGGCTCTCTGGGCCGAGGGCCAGGCGGTCAGCTTCGACGACGTGCGGGTTGTTAGCCCGAGGCTTCGACCTCGCCCACTCCCCGTCAACGAGGAGTACCTCCAGGACCCGGTCATGAGCGCCGAGGGCCTCTACAACGCAAACGGCCAATGGCGGGCGGACAAGCACGGAGTCTACTGGCACCGCGGGGTCTTCTTCGGCGAACTCAGTGTGCGCCTGCCCGCGCAGCTCGCACGAGCGGGCCACGTCCAGGTCTTCCCGAAGGCCGCCGAGCCCGACCCGAGGAGTGGCTATGTCGCCGTCGTCGCGCCCGAGGGCAATGGGATCAAGGTGACGGTCCGCCGCGGGGACTCGACCCTGAGCCAGCGCCAAGGTGCTTTGGGGGATGAGGAGTACGTGGAAGTGGCCTGGAAGAAAGGGCGGCTTTCGGTGTTCATCGGCCAGGATGAGGTGGTCTCGATCCCCGCCGCTTTCGGACCCGGCGGCCGGCACTTGGCCGTGGCTGGCCTCCCGCGTGCAGTGGCCAGTGCGCCCGCACGGAGCCTGATCCCGGAAGTCGCCAGTGTTGGTGTCGCGGTGATCGAGCGAGCCTTGACGACCGAGTTCCCCGTCGCCCCTCCCGGGAATCCGCTCTCGCTTGTCGAGGTCGCTGCTGACAATTGGCTCGACTACACCTTCGTCGAGGCGCCCACCGACTGGTACGCCACCAAGGGTGACTGGCGTCCCGACACACGCTGGCCCTGCAAGCGTGACTGGACCTTCCTCACTGGGGATCACGACGAGAACCCTGTAGCCTGGACCAAGCACGCGTACGAGGGCGACATCGCCTTCGAGGTGCGCACCAACATCCAGGCGGACCTGCGCAAGTCCCCCGGTTACTCCGACCCCAGCGACCTGGACTTGGCCCTTTGCGGCGATGGGGTGAATCTGGACAGCGGCTACGCCTTCATCTATGCCGGCTGGGGCAATTCCAGGAGCGCCATCCTGCGCAAGGGGCAGATCGTCGCCGAGAACGCGGACGCGGTGTTCGACAATCCAAGCACCCGCAACTTGAGCTTCCACCGGCATTGGTTCCGCCTACGGGCGGAGAAGCTGGGCAGCAAGATCCGCTTCCTGTGTGACGACAAGCTCATCTGCGAGTACACCGATCCCCATCCCCTGCCGGGCGGCCGGGCCGCCATATGGTCGGCCGGCAACAACCCGATGGTGGCCCGTGCGCAGCTCTGGTATGAGAAGGAGAGGCCTGCTCCTTTGCCCAGGCTACCCGGCCCGCCTCCTCTCCGTGAGCCGGCCAAGCGAGGCAACGCTGCCGCCATCGCGGACGGCTTCGAGCGGGACATGGGCGAGTGGAGCACACCGGCCAAGCCCATCTCGGCGCGGCTCGACCTCGACGAGACCACCGCCATCGCCGGCAGGCGCAGCCTGAAGATCACCAACCTGCGGCCGGGCGGCCCCATGCTGGCCTACGCTCTGAGCGAGGGCTTCCGCGCCGACCAGTGGAGGCGCTTGAGCTTCGGCTACCGCATCCCGCCCGAGGTCAGGATAGACGTCTACCTCTACCTGGACGGTGCCTGGCACGCCTTTCAGCTAACCGGAGGCACTAGGGACAAGGGGAGCGCGAAAGTGCTGGGCAGCTTCCCCAACGTACAGGCGGACGGCAAGTGGCATCATGCCGAGGTGGACCTACTGCCGCCGCTCCAGAACCTCTATCCCCAGCGCCGGACCTTCCGCGTGGACTACTTGGCCTTCGCCAGCCCCGAGGACCGGTATCTGCGCTGCGGCATCGGCGGCAACCCCCTGGGCGCCACCTACTGGCTAGACGAATTCCACCTCGGCCCGTAACCACACGTCGTCCCCACGCGTAACCCAGGCCAGGACGCAAGAGCGACGGCCTCACGGCCACGTGGCCGGCACAGCCATTGCTGTCAGGCCTTCCGGCCGGACATAAGCTCCCTGGCGCGCTCGGCACGACCACGGTCGTTGGTCACCTGGATGACCTTCTCCAGGATCTTGTCGCACTCGGCCTGGTTGGGCCCCCGCAATTCGCGGCGACCGAGCAGGTCAACTATGGTCCGGCATGCCTGTTCGGCCAGCTTCGGGCTGTCTAGGTGGGCGGCCGCGAAGCGCACCGTATCGAAGTGGCGCACCTCCTTCGCCCGATCCAGGATCAGGCGCCGGTCCTCGTCACGGATGGCCTGCTTCATCGCCCGCTTCAGAAGGGCCAGCTTCTCTAGATCGGAGCGACCGCTAGGCAGCACAACCACCCGGGCCAATGCCCGGACGATCTCCACGCGCTGGCCCTCATCCTCGACCGTCTCGGCCAGCCTGGCCAAGTCTTCGGCCACGTCGGCCTCGGGCCAACTGCATATGGCGCGCACGGCGCTGCCGAAGCGTTCCGAGTCGCCGCCTGCCAGCGCGGCGCGGATGAGCGACAGTGCCTGCGCGCCGCCGATCCGCCCGAGCAGCGGCAGCAACGCGTTGCGCTCGCGCTCCCCCGCGTTGCCATATACGGCCAAGACCGGCTCCGCCTGCTCGCCCCGCTCGACGATCCGACGGCAGACCGACGTGATGGCCTGCTGGGCGTTGTCCAGTTCGCCTGGGTCCTCTATCCTCATCATCCCGCGGATCATGCCGGCCACGTCATCGGGCTGGGCGAGATTGCCCAACGCGGACATGGCCCGGCGCCGAACGTTGCCGTCCTCGCCGAGGATCTCCTCCAACAGGGCGGGCACGGCCGACGTGGCGCGGCGCCGGTCGAGGATCTCGATCAGCGTCGCGCGGTCCTCGGGTCCCTCCGTGGACTTCATGATATCGGTGAGCCGCTGGTCTACGCCATCCGCGAAGACGGACTCGAGGCTCCGCCGTGCGGCGGCGCCCGGCTCCCCACCAGCGAGCATCGTCTCGACCAGGAGCGACACGCTGGACGCGTCGCCCACCCCGCCCAGGGCTCTGAGCGCCGCGATCCGCACCTGCTCGTTCTCACTGCCGACAGCGGCCAGGACGGCGGGCAGCGCCGTGCGGTCACGTCGCTCTCCCAGCGCATCCAGGAGGGCGACTTGACCCGAGGCGGGCAGGTATGGCAGGCCTCGGGCCAGTGCCGCAATGGCCCGGCTGTCCAAGTGCCTCACGAAGCCGACGGCCACCCTCTGGGCCTCGGCGTCCCTGCCGCTCAAGATGCGCAGAACGATTGTCGGCGCGCCGTCGCCAGCGATGTTGAGCATGCCCTCCAATGCCCCCAGGCGACAGGCATCGCCGGACTCATATAGCTCCCTGTAGATCGTCTCGGCCTCGGCCGTCTTGCCTTGTTCAGCTAGCCTCTCGGCGCAGCGCAGCCAGGCGTCCCCAACGTTCAGCTTGACACTGCCTGTGGCATCGGGGTAGGCCACTGCGAGCGCCTCCGCGGCCGCTGCCGTGGCTATCCTCCCTAGAGCGCTGGCGGCCGCGTTGGCCACAGCTTCATGCTGGCTGCTCAGCTCATCCGCCAGCACCGCGACGTTGGCGGGTTCGGCGCGGAAACCCAAGGCGTGAATCAAGCCGATCCTGCGCTGCTCATCGCGAGTAGCTCGAAGTGCTTCTCGGAGCTTGGCTCCAGCCTCCGGCGTCGGGTTGTTGGCCAACGCCCGCCGCGCGGCGTCCCGGACCGTGGCTTCGGGATCGCTCAACGCAGCCGCCAACGGCTGGACAGACTCGGCGCGGCCGAGGCGCGCCAACTGCTCAAGGAGCCAGACGCGGGCTGGCGTGGGAGTGTCCCGGCCAATCGCCTGGGCCATCAGCCGACACGCCTCTTCGCGCTTGGCCTCGTTGCCGGGCGCGCCGAGTCGGAAGCAGATCTCCTGCCATTGCTGCTGGGCGTCTCTCCGAGCCGAGTGCTCGTCGGCCCCCATCGCCGGCAGCAGCTCCCGAAGCGTTTCCGCCAGGCTTCTCTCGCCAGCGACGCCCTCGTCGGCCTGTGCCCACACCGGTCCGACGACGGCACAGAGAAGGGCGATGGCGAGCATTCTGGACATTCTCATCCTGAGTGACCCCTTGTGAAGGACTGTAGTAGCGCCGGTCGTGCGGTCGTGCATCACAGGATCCAGGGCCCTCGCCTCGGCCGATCCAGCCAGCGATTGGCCTCCGGATCGCCGATGATCTGCTCCTTGTCCGGGTCCCACCTCAGCGGCCGGTTGAGCCAGTAAGCGATATTGCCCAGGTGGCAGACGGTCGTGGCTCGGTGGCACGCCTCGATGTGGCGGAAGGGCACTTCGCGCGTGCGGACGCAGTGGAGGAAGTCGCCGACCAGGCCGCCGCTGCCGTGGTAGCCTTCCATGTCTACGCGATGGACCGTGGTGCGGTGCTTGCCGGGCAGTTCTCCTTCAATGCCCTTGTAGGTGATGTTGCCCGTCCCGCCACGGTACATTCGCATCCCGTTGGCGAACCTGTAGGTGAGCATCTCGTTGTCCGTGTAGTCCGGCGGCAGCACTTCGACCGGCCCAGTCAAGTGCATTCCGGTCGCGAACAGCGCGGCTCCGAAGCGGTGGGCGCCCCAGTCGGTCATGCCGCCACCCGAGTAATCGCGGTACGGCCTGAAGCCCCCCCGGATGAGGCTCTCATGGAACGGTCGCCAGGGCGCCGGGCCCAGCCACATGTCCCAGTCCACCCCCGGGGGGATCGGCTGCGGCTCCAGGTAGCAGTCTCCCGACGGCCCCCCACAGCTCACGAACACCTCGGTGATCTCGCCCAGAGCGCCGCTGCGCACCAGTCGTGGCCAATCGCCGTAGTCGCCCAGGACTCGCTGGCTGCCGCCCGAGAACACGCGGCCATAGCGCTCCACGGCCTCTGCCATGGCCCGCCCTTCGCGGATGGTCAGGCACTCCGGCTTCTCGCAGAAGACGTCAATGCCGTGCTTGCATGCCTCGATGGTAATTATGGCGTGCCAGTGGTCGGGGGTGCCGATAAGCACCGCATCTATGTCGCCGCGCGCCAAGACCTCGCGGAAGTCGTTGTAGGCCGAGCAGTCTTCGGCGTCGTAGTGCTTGTCAACGACATTTCGCGCGTTCTCTCGATGGCCCGGCACGGGGTCGCACACGGCAACCATGCGCACCTGGGGGAAGCCCAGGAAGTTGCGCATAACTCCCGTGCCTCGCCCCCCGCAGCCAATTGTGGCCATGACAATGCGCTCGCTGGCGGGCGTTGCTCCGTCGGCCCCCAGTGCGGAGCCGGATGCCACCCAGGGCGCCGCGATCGGCGCTGCCACCAGCGCCTTGACGAAACTCCTACGGTCAATGTGCCGTCTTCGGCTCATCTCAAAACCTCCAGTCGCCGTGTGGGTTCGCAAGGCCTGACTGACGCCCGCGCGGCGCTCACTCCGCCGCCGGCGCCAGCGCAGGCTGGGGCTGGGGGTCCAGGTTGGCACTGGGCGTTGTGTCGGCGGCAAGGTCCCCCAGCGCGAACTGAATGCCGTCCAGGTAGAAGCGCATGATGGTCGGGTTCCAGAAGATCTCGGCCCGGTGGCCCAGGGATCCGTAGAACACGCGTCCCTGACCGTGGGACTTGACCCAGGCCACGGCGTGGTCCTTGTCTTCGCGCTTGCCCTGGTCGGGGGTCTTACTCATGTCCAGACTCAGGAGCACGCGCAGCCTCTCGCGCGAGTATTCCCCTTTGTTGAACTCGTAGATCTCGTCGGTCACCATGAAGCCCCTGCCTTCAAACGCTTTGCACAGCGGATGCTCAGGGTCGTCTACCTTGACGGCGACGTTCATGTGCCATGGGTGACCGCTGAAGAAGCCTCCAAAGACCTTGCCGAAACGGTTGTCCGTGGCGGCGTGGAAGCCCACCAGGCCTCCTCCTGCCCTGACGTAGGCGTCGAGATTCTCGACCAGGTCCTTCCCGTTGGTGGCTTGGCCTTGACCGCCGGTGGAGTTGTTGACGCAGACTGCGTCAAACTGGCTAAGGTACTCAGGCACCACCACCTCAGGCAGCTTGTCGCGGTCGCGCACGAAGGTCAGCTCGAACGCGCCGGTCCGTTCCGCCATGATCTCGAGCGCCTTGTCGCCGGCGAAGCGGCCGGCGTTGTGGCTTTGGTACGAGAGCACCAACAGCTTGCGGGGCTTGGCGGGCTTGACCGTGGCCTGCTGCGGCACCGCCTCGGCGATCTTCTGAGCGGTAGCCTCGTCCACCTCGTCGGCAGCCTCAGCGCGCTTCCCTGTACCGCAAGCGATCAGCGTGCCCACCAACAACGCGACCCCGGCAGTCAGCTTGGTACCGTCCATGAGACACGTTCCTCCTGCTGTTGAGAATGTCGTCCTGCCCTTGACCCGGATAGAGCTTGCCCGCGGGCGCTACATTGTCCGCCGCGACCTTACTCGGGGAGCGGCAGTATTTCCACCCTACGGAATTCGACGGGATGGCTCTCTGATTGAAGGGCTATGTAGCCCTCGTGCAGCATCTTGCCGCCGTTGTTGATGAGCTTCCGCGCCTCGGCGTCGCCCTCGTCGAGCTGCGGCTTCTCGTACTCCAGCACGGTCTCGCCGTCAATGATGTGCTTTATGCTGGTATTGCCGCGGACCTCCACTTCGATCGTCACCCATTGGTCACCGTGGTACGTCTTGGAGCGAGACCCGATCACGTGC
The DNA here is from genome assembly GCA_046760465.1 of Armatimonadota bacterium. Classification (GTDB taxonomy): domain Bacteria; phylum Armatimonadota; class Zipacnadia; order JAUWAU01; family JBHIEF01; genus JBHIEF01. The sequence goes on from JBHIEF010000009.1 coordinate 28,448, forward strand.
CGGGTGATGAGCTCACCGTCCATCACGACATGCGTGCCCGGCGTGCAGAGATTGCCGGTGGTCCGCTCACCAGTTCCTCTGCCTCCCAGGAGCTGAACCTCGATGGACGCGGGGAAGCTCTGGTCCTTCCTCATCGTCTCGGGCGATTGGCTATGGAGCATGATGCCGCTATTGCGGAAGGCCCATCCCGGCCCTCCAGGAGCCTGCTCCCCGACGAACCGATACTCGACGCGCAGCCTGTAGTGCGAGAACTTGTCCTCGTAGAAGAGGTGCCCAAAGGCCCCGTCGAACTTGTCATACTGATCGTAGCGGACCTTCAGGACTCCGTCCTCCACCCGGAAGGTGTCCCCGTAGTTGTCACCCAGCTCGTGGCCGGCGATCTTGACAGTCCACCCCTCGAGGTCCTCACCGTTGAAGAGATTGACCCACTGCCCGTCGTCCCCCGCCTCCTGTCCGGGGGCGCTAAGTGCGCTGACCAGGACCAGACACACCATCCACCGGACACTCCGCCACTGGTCCACGGCCAAAGCGTGACGTCGCATGTGAAACCGGTTCGTCGTCATCGCTGATCGCTCCTTGTCCCGCCATGGAATCCGCACAGACCGAGCAGAACTTCGCCCACCTCGGACACGGCGGCGTGCTGGGCTATGGTAGCCTTCTCGTCGCCCCGCGCACTAGCCTTCGCGCGGCGCCTCCGTCGCCCGAGCGGCGCAGATGGACTCGGCTAAGTCTGCGCTGGCGGAGCCGGCACGGCGTCGCGGAGGAGCGGGTCGTCCGTTTCCTCCATCCATCGCTGGAGGCGCTCGCGCATGTCGGTGGCGACATTCGCACACGCGGGGTCGCTGATGACGTTAGCAGCCTCGTGCGGATCGAAGACGAGGTCGTGCAACTCCTCCTCGGGCAGAGGGCGCTCCGCCCAGCCGTAACTGCGCAGCATCTCGTCCACGGGGCCGCCGTCCACGCCGACTCCCACGTCGGTCTTGAAGCGCCGGATGTACTTCCAGCGCTCCGTGCGGGCCGCCCGCATGGGCCGATACTCCCCGTGGTAGTTGTGCTCGGTGAAGATGCAGTCGTGAAGCGTCTGTTGCGCGCCACGCAGCAAAGGCGTCAGCGACTGCCCCTGGAGCCACTCGGGGCGCTCCAGGCCGATCGAGTCGCAAACAGTTGGATAGATGTCGAGGTGGGAGACCATGGCGTCCACCACACGCCCGCCGCTGAAAGCGCCGGGCCCGGCGAGGACTAGCATGACGCCCGTGCCGCGATCGGTCAGCGTGCACTTCATGTCCGGGCAGCCGGGGCCGTGGTCGGTAGTGCAGATGACCAGCGTGCTGTCGGCCAGGCCGGCCCTGTCTAACGCGCCCAGCACTTTGCCGAAATGCTCGTCCATCACCTCGACGCCCATCCTGAAGTTGGCCATCTCCCGGCGGGTGATGGGGTTGTCGGGCATGTGCGGCATGGGCTGGCAGTAGCGGTCGTCAATGTCCGCAGGCTCGGCCGGGTAGCGAGTGCTGAACGTCTTGCGGTCGCCGCGGTTGTGCCGATGTGGCTCGCCGAAGCCAACGGACAGGAAGAACGGTCGGTCGCGCTCCTGCTCCAGGAACCAGGCGGCGGCCTCCGCGGCCGCTAGGCCCGTGCCGCCCTCTTCCTTAGGGGCGGTCAGCATGTGTTGGTATCCCAGCTCGGACACGGGGGCCGAAGCTTGCCCCGCCACATGCTGGGCACCGGCCAGCGCCGTCTCGTAGCCGTGCCGGCCCAGGAACCTGGCGATGTGCTGGCTGTAGTCATTCAGGCGCCAGCCCTGGTTGGTCAGCCCGAACATGCCATTACAGTGGGGCCAACGTCCAGTGACCAATCCCGAGCGGCTGGGCGAGCACGTCGGCGCCACATTGAAGGCCTGCCGGAACAGCACGCCACGCTCCGCCAGCTCCTGTAGGTGTGGCGCCGGTATGTCGTAGCCGTAGGGCTGTGTGTATCGGCCCAAGTCATGTGTGTGCAGATAGACGATGCTGAGTCGCTGCGGGCTGTCGCTCACGGGACCATCTCCCCGTCACTCCTGAGGACGGCGGATAAGCCGGGGCCCCCATCGGACCGACTATGCCAGTTCAGCCCCGATGGCACCAAGGCAGCACGAGCCCTCGTCCCCGGTTGACGAAGCCCTCAGTTGGCTCCCAGGCACAGGACCTTCCCGTCCCGGGTCGAGAGGAAGAGCCGACCGTTGGCGGCGATCATGCCGTCCAGCACCGGCGGAGAGTCGAGCATGTACTCTCCGAGCTTCCTACCGTCATCAGATGAGACGCGCCACACCTGGCCCCCTTTGCGGCCCTCGAACGCGGCCATGGGGTCTTCTGGGTCCACCACATCCGGGGGCCCAGCGACGAACAGGTGCTCTCCAGCGAGGACCATGGACCGCATGCGCACGGGCACCCACCGGTGCCATTCCGGCGGCTGGCCGCGCGTAAAGCCCATGCCCTTGTCGCGACCCCACGACCGGTAGTCCAGCATGGGTTCGTTCTCCAGGCCGTCGGCGATGAGCAGGTACCCCTTGTCGCCTGGCGTGAACATGGGGCTGTGGACGTTCCGCGTCGGGTACGCTTGTACGGCGTAGGTCCTCTCGGCTCCGATGACGAGCAACTGCCCGGCCCTGGGTGCAACGTTGGCTATGTAGTAGCCCGGCCAGGTCTTAGAGTACATCCAGTACGTGCGGTTGAACCAAGAGTCCTCGAGGAATCCGCCGGTCGAGAACAGGTGCAGCCCTACTTGCCGGTCGCCCAGGTGGCCGCGCTTGACGCCCAGGGCGGCCAGCGTCTCGTAGCTCTTGTTCAGGTACGGATCGCCAGCTACGTATTCCTTGCCGGTCAGGTCGAGCCCACCGGTCGTGTCTTCGGGATCGTGAGGCACGTAGGGCGTGTCCTGCTGTTTCAGGTCAGGCGTGAACTTGATCTGATTGACGTAGATGTACCCGCCCTCGGCGACTAAAATGTCCGAGCGTGCCCCCTCGATGTGGAAGGCGGGCAGGAACGGTTGCTCGGTGGCGTCCTCGCGTGTGGCTGAGAGGGTGTGCAACCGGCCCTCGTGGACCACCTGGCCCGTCCTCGGGTCAAGCCCGTAGAGGAACAGGCCGCCGTCGAGGTAGCTAGAACGCCCGGCCACGCAGTAGACTACGCCGTCGCGGATCAGCACGGCGCCGTGTACTGGCCATGCCGACTCCAACCGCCCATCGGCCATGATCAGCCGCTCGGCGGGAGCGGCCCGGAAGCGCCACGCCAAGGCGCCGTCGGATGCTCGGAGGCAGTACACGCAGCCGTCCGCGCAGCCGAACAGGACGCGGCCTTGGTAGACCGTCGGGGGCGAGTCAATGCGCGCATCGGCGACGTAATCCCACAGCACAGACCCATCGTCGGCGCCCAGGGCGTAGACCGTGTGGGCATCTTTGGCCGCGACGTAGACGCGGCCGCCGACCGCCACTGGCGGCGTGAGTCGGCCGCCCAGTTCCGCTTGCCAGCGTTCGTCGAGTCCCTCGGGGACCTCGCACCCCGTAGCACCGGTTCGTCGTGCGTCATGCCGGTACATGGGCCAATCGTCTGCGTCTCCGGCGTTGCGTCCGGAGGCGCTGATCCCACGGTACGCCGGGCCCCGCTGGAGCCTGTCCGGGGCCGGGCTCGAGCCGACCGCGTGGAGCTCTTCGTCCGGCGCCGTGGTGAGAGCGTTCAGCCCCGTCATCATCGCTCCGCCGTAGCAGAAGCACTGGTGCGGCGGGGCGTAGAGCATCCCGTTGCACGGCATCAGGCCGTACCGGCAAGGGCCACGCAGCCAGTCGTTCTGGCAGTGGCTGTCGTCGGTAAGGCTGATGAACTCCGCGCCGCGGAACTGGGTGATCAGGTAGCGCTCGGTCGCCTTGGCGCGGTAACAGCGGAGGTGGTGCCCGCGGCTCTGCACGCTTGATGGGTCTATCACCCTGGTTGGCTCCCCGGTGGCCAGATCGTAGCCTGCAATGCCCCCGGAGGCCGCATGCCAGGCGCGACCCCTGGCGACGAAGAAGTCGTGCGGACGCATCGAGCCGCCGCCGCCCGGAGCGGTCCACCGTGGCTCGCCCGTCTCCGCGGAGCGCGCGAGAATCCCCGAGCCGCCTCCCTCCAATACGAGGTCACCGTACATGATGAAGGTCTTGTCCTGGCCTCCCCTCCCGGCCGCGCGGGGGCTGGCGGCGCGCCACAGCTCCTGGCCATTGGCCAGATCCAGGCAGACGGTTTCGCTGGTGTCGTTGTAGATGACCCTCCCGTTGGCGGCGGCCAGCGATTGCGCCATGAACTTCCCGGCGGGAACCTGCCAGCGGAGCTGGCCACTATCGGCGTCCACCGCGACTATCGAGCCGCCCGTCCTCTTGCCACCTTGATCGAGTGGAGCTAAGCGCACCACGATAGTCCGCTCGGAGAGCAGGATTTCCTGCGTGCCCTCGGTGCCCTCGATGGTCCGGAGCGTCTCCCCGGTCGCCGCGTCAAGCACTGAAAGGGGGGCTCGATGGCTGAGGGTGGCATACAGTCTCTCCGCGTCGGCCACGATCCGTCGGGGGACGCTCGGCGGGCGCCCGCGCATGGCGCGGCTCCTCCACTCGCCACCCCGCCAGTCGGGCAGCGGGCGCCTCCAGAGCGGCGCGCCATTGAAGGCGTCGCGTGCTATGAGCGTCCAGCGTTCCGGCAAGCGCTCGTCGGTGACCCCGGGCTGCCCCTCGTCCAGAACGTAGAACACGCGTCCCCCGGCCGAGACCATCGCGCAGAAGCTGGAGATGAACTCGTGACTGCGGCACCACGGCGGCCCGGCCGTCCACTGGAGCCGGCGAGGCGGGCCGACCCGGAGGTCCTGGGCCACGGCGTTGTTGGACGCGTCGTGCAGGAAGTGGCTCCAGTCGTCAATCTCCGCCGGCCGAGGCTTGACCGTCTTCGTCCACGCGCCGGCCCTCCTCACGTAGGCCACGCCGTTAGGCACAAGGACGCGAAGCGCCTCCTCCATCGGCACCTCGCCCAGATCCTCGGCGACCAACAGGTTGACGATGTTCGCCGCGTACGGCAGACGGCCACCACCGAATCGGCTTGCTGAGACAGCGCCGTAGAGGCCTCGCGCTCTGATGTGCTGTCGGGCCCTCTCCACGTCTCTCGCATCGGCGTCGAGACCGTGGACGACGTAGCTCTCGGTGGCGCGCAGGGCCACGGTCAGCTCGCCGCCGCCGCAGTCCAGGTGGACTACCAGGCCGCCCCTGACGCCGGTGGCCTCCAGGATCTGCTTGGCCAGCCGACCGTGCTCGTCATCCGCGGATCGCAGTGAGCCGACAGCCAAGACACACGCCCCGATCAGCCCCAGCGCACGCATCATCCTGGCTCTGCTCTTCACGGGCCTGTCCTCCTGTCAGGTAGGGCGTCCTTGCCCGCGCCCCAGCACCCAGGCCCTTCGCCACATCACGCACAGGTCCTCCAGCCGGGTGGCCCTGCCGCCGGGCCAGGAGCTCCAGGAGTCCCCAAAACTAGGGCACAGCCCGCACAGAGAGAAATCGTGCGAGGAAACGGAGCGTGCATGCCCGAATACCAGCTTGCAGTCCGGTGCAAGGCGATGCCGATGAACGTATCCGCACCGACGTTGCGGGAACCGCAAGTGGGATCGGCGCGTGACAGGCAACCGTCGCGGGCCCTCTTTGCGCTGGCGTTGGTGGCCAGTGCTGCCTGTATTGCCGGCGATGACGAAGGCGTGAGGCCTGTGCAGATTCCCAGGCCGCTGATCGCCTACTGGGACTTCGACGAGCTGTTCGGCGGCAACTGCCTCGACGCCAGCGGCAAGGGACACGACGCGACGCCTGAAGGGGGACGCTCCCGAGGCCTGCGCCGCATGCGAGGGCTGTTCGGGAATGCGATGAGCTTATCCGGCAGCCACATGCTCCGCGTGCCGGGAGGTCCCGACTTCGACGGGCTGGCGGGCGTCGCCCTCAGCGCCTGGACGCTGCCGACCGATCTGAGCGGCTACCGCGAGATCTTCCGCAAGGAGGATGGGGACCGGCGGGTCCTCTTCTCATACCAACTCGACGGCACGGTCCTTTCGCTGGGACTGAACGTAGACGGGTACGTGGAGTGCGACGCTGCCATTGACCCGGCGGTGGTGCTCGACGGCCAATGGCATCACTGCGCGGCGACGTTCGATGGCCGACACATGCGCGTGTACCTCGACGGACGCGAGGTTGGGTCGCTCCAGCGGCCGGGCGTCATTGCCGGAGGCGGACGAGCGCCGGGATGCATCGGCTCGAACAACGGCGGCGAGAACTTCCAGGGCGCCATGGACGACCTGCGGATCTACAGCGAGGCGTTGTCTCCCGACGAGGTCAGGCGCCTCTACGAAAATGGCAAGATGGCGTTGGCCCGACTGGCTGACGGCTCGGCGGCGGACGAGCCGGAGATTGACCAGCCACTCCTCGCCCACTGGACGTTCAACGAAGCCGGCTCGAGCCCGACCATCGGCGAGTCGTCCGGGGACGCCCGCCTGGAGGTCAAGCGGGCGGCCCTCAGGACACGCGGCGTCCATGGCAACGCCCTGGATCTGCTGGGCAGGCATGCCCTACGGACCGCCGGAGCGGTGGACACGCGCGAGTTCTCCGGCATCACGTTCTCCGCGTGGACGAAGCCGACGGAGCTCCGGGCATACCGCGAGATCTTCCGCAAGGAGGACGGCAACCGGCGACTGCTCTTCTCCTTCCAGCACAACGGGACCATCCTGTCGCTGGGACTCAACATCAACGGGTATGTGGAGTGCGACGCAGCGATTGACCCAAGGCAGGTCCTGGATGGTAGGTGGCACCACTGTGCCGGGACGTTCGACGGCGAGTACATGCGCGTGTACCTGGACGGGCGTGAGGTAGGCTCACTGCAACGACCGGGCGTGATCGCGGCGGACCCGACCACGCCCGGATTCATAGGCTCACTCAACGGGGAGAGGGAGCACTTCCAGGGAGCACTCGACGACCTCAGGATCTACAGGGCGGCGTTGAGTGCCGAGGAGATCGGCCTCTTACACGGTGCCGGCGTGCGGGCCATCGAGCGGTTCGTCAAGCGGCTCGAAGGACAGCTTCGCTCCTTCTACGCGGAAAGGGAGACCTTCGCAGAGACGCTGGCGGAGACGCGAAGAAGGCTCCTGGAGAGTGAGGCGAGGCTGGGCCCCGAGCTGGCGGACTTCATGGTCGAGAAGCTGCGGTCGCGTTTCCCGGAGGAGTGCGACGACTTCACGAAATGGACGGGCGCCAGCCCGATGGAGTACATCGTCGCCCGGGGCGATCGCTTCCAGATGCAGGAAGCCGAGCGCATGGTCGAGCTGCTCCTGGAGTACAAGCCCTTGACGGAAGCGCAGCAGGCGAAGCAGACCCCGGACGCGGCCGAGAGGTGGAAAGAGGCAGAGAGGATCGAGCGGCGGCTCCGGGAGCTGAGGGCGCGAGGCGAAGCCGCGAGGTTCTCCCCCGAGTGGATTGAGATCATCTTCGAGGCGGCGCAGAGAATCAACTTCCGACCGTACATATCCGAAGCCGTCGCGCCATACGTGAAGCCCGAGACGCCACCGACGCGGAACCTGACCAAGGCCCAGGCGCGGGAAGTCCTCGAGCGCGACTGGCTGCACCAGGCGAATCAGGATCCGACGCCTGAGAGGATCAGATCAGAGATCGCCTGGACGCGCCAGCTTGCGAGCAGGATCGAACTCAGTTCCCCTGGCGACCTCGACTTCGCGCGCGAGCTATCCGAGCTAAATGAACTGAAGAGGCGGGCTGAGGCGCTCTCCTCGGCCGATCGGGAGCTCTACTTCGAGGTCAGGACGGTCAAGCGGAGGGTGATGTTCCGCAATCCCGCCGTGGACTTCGAGCAGGTCCTGTTCGTGGACATGCCCTTCCCGCAGGGCTCGGAGTGGCGCCACCAGACACGGCACCGACTGGGCTACATGGCCGTGCCAGGCGGACGCCTGCTGGTCCTGCGGGGCCTGTCGCCCGAGGGGAAGCTGAGGCAGCTCATGCCACAGCCGCCTCTGCACGGCTCCTTCTGGCGGCCCGACGTGTCCTACGACGGGAACAAGGTCCTCTTCTGCTTCAAGCCCCACAACGAGAAGTCGTTCCACCTATACGAGATCGAGGCGGACGGGACGGGACTCGTGCAGCTCACCGACGGCCCCTATGACGACCTCGACCCTGTCTATCTGCCCGACGGCCAACACCTCATCTTCTCGACGACTCGCGGACACACATACGTGCGCTGCATGCCCCCGACGAACGCCTACGTGTTGGCGCGCTGTGACCGCCGCGGGCGGAGCATCTACCTGATCTCGGCCAACAACGAGCCGGACTATCTACCCTCCGTCATGGGCGACGGACGGATCATCTACACCAGGTGGGAGTATACGGACAAGCCGCTGTGGCGCGCGCAAGGGCTCTGGACCATCAACCCAGATGGGACACAAGTCAACACGTTTTGGGGCAATCAGAGCGTGTGGCCTGATCTGCTCAAGGACGCCAGGAGCATCCCCGGCGGCAAGCGCGTGATGTTCACCGGCAGCGCGCACCACGATTGGTTCGGTGGCTCGGTTGGGATCGTAGACCCGGAAGGGGGCCTCAACTTCCCCCGCGGGCTCAGCAAGGTGACCGCCGATGTAGCTTGGCCCGAGGTGGGGAA
>JBHIEF010000010.1:0-36712 GCA_046760465.1 Armatimonadota bacterium
TGGCGAGGGGTGCCTTGGCCCTTTGGGGGGAGCCAAGAAGAGCGGCAGAGACCTAGTACCTTGCGCGCGCAATAGCGTGACTAACGATGAGCGTCCGGCGTGATCCTGGACCAAGCGGGGGGAGGGTGTTGCCATTTAGGAACTACTAATGGACGTAACGTCAATATACAGGGCCGATTGACCTTTGTCAACATCTTTTTGCCAAGCCAGAGTAGCGGCAAGGACTTCACCTTGCTTGACATAGTTCCGGAACGTGTGTATAAGGTCTTCGTTTTGGGAGGTATGCTTCATGTTTTCGCAGCGTTTGGCCGAGGCCTTGGCCGCAGTCGGACTGTCGCAGGCCGCTTTTGCCTCGAACGTTGGAGTCTCGACCAGCACCGTCAGCAAGTGGATCAGCGGACTCCGAGCATCGCGGGACCGGTACTGGCCACAGATCGAGAAGGCGCTGGGCCGCCCGCGGGCGTGGTTCTACTCGAACCCCGGGGCCCCACCGGCGCCGCACGCGGTCAGCCGCCTGCGCCAGGAGGCGGAGGAGATACTGGCGCGCTTGCAGCGTCTCGAGGCGTATCCGTTGGAGTCTGGATTGAGCATCAGGGTACCGGTGTACGATGAGGCGCCCGTGGCCGGAGGGCGCCCACCAGGGGATGTCGGGGAGTGGGTTGATTTGCCGCTTTCTGTGCTCAACGAAGCGGCGGGGAAGGACCGCGACAAGCTGTACGCGCTGCGCTTCCCCATCAGCGCGTGTGTCGAGGGGAAGACCGTGCAGGAGGGTGTCGTTGTAGTCGCGCCAGACGCCGAGATTGCCGAGAGTGACCTGTTCGCCTGCCAGGACGCACAGGGAGAGGTCATCGCCCTACGTTACCGGCGCGGCCTCCAGCTTGGGGACATGACCGTCCTCGGCAAGATCGTCGCTGTCTGCCTGCGACCTTAGACCCCGCCTGTGCTCGCAGCCGGTTCCCCCCGCAACCGCGCAAGGTCCCGAGCACGCACGTCCCTGCCAAGGGCCGACGAGGAGACCTGCCCTCGAGAGTGGTGCCAGTGCCTGCGTTGGGATGGCGGCCTCTGCGAACGTGACCGCAAGGTCCTGGGGGGCCCGCTGCCGGGTGAGCCCGTCTTCAGGGGCTGCGGCGATGCCTTACCCGTCCTATGCCCCGCCCCAGTGCACTGCGAGGTCCCACAGCGAGAAGACGGCGAAGGCCACGTAGAGGAGCGCTGCCGCAGCCAGGAAGAGCACGCACGCGGCACTCGGGCGCGCCGTGCGCGGCAGGAATTTGCTGTTCATATACAGCGTCAGCGGCACGTAGAGGGCCATGGCGATGCCGCCCATGAAGCCGGCGTTGAACAGGAAGGTGATGCACTGAAGCCGCTGTAGGAAGTAGGTCAGGACACAGCCACCGATGATCCAGCCGGCCGCGATCCACGCATACCAGTAGCTCAACGTCTTGCGCTGGGCCGCGGCGAAGTTGACGTAGAGGATGTCCGACACGCTCCGCGCGCAGCCATCCACGATGGCGAGCTGCGTGCTGAAGAGCGTGGCCACGCCGACGATCAGGAAGATCACCTCGCCCGGGCGCCCCCACACCTGACCCAGGATGATCGCCTCGTCCCATATGAGCATGTCCTTGGCCGGCACGATCCCGCGTGGGTGGAGCACGGCGAGGGCTCCGAAGATGAAGAGCAGCATGGTCGCCGTATTGGTCAGCCAGAAGAAGAGCACCTGGTCCTTCTTCATGTGCGCAAACCAGGCGGTCCACTGGCCTTGGTTCGAGTCCGTGTCGGCGAAGGTGAAGCCGGTTGCCGGCTCCTTCTCGGCCCTGCCCCGCACGACGCTCATGACCTCCGGCACGCGCGCGCCCATGCCGATGTTCTTGTCCCTCAAGTAGTAGCAGAAGAACAGATTGGCCGTCCCGCCGGCGCCGGCGAATACCAGGGCGCTGAAGAAGTCCTTGGTGGGCAGGTCCGGCGCCCGGTAGCCGACGTTGACCAGGCCTGCTGCCAGCTCCCTCCAGGTCTGGGCGTTCCCCGCTACGACCGCCACAATGACGAGGCCGACGATGACGACGGAGATGAGCACCAGCACGGTCTTCTCTACGCCGTTGTAGATGATCTTCGGGCCGAAGAGCAGCAGCGCGACCCCGGCGAAGGTGATGGCCGTCCACTGCCACGGCTCGCCCCAGCCGTTGGGGCCGACGATCAGCGCCTTGAGCGCGCCGCCGGAAGCGCGGGCCCATCCCGGCAGCAGCCAGGCAGCTACGTTGAGCGCAATGAAGACATAGGCGAAGCCGCGCCAGATTCGGCAGAAGCCCGTGTAGGCGCTCTCGCCCGTGGCGAGGGTATAGCGACCCACCTCGATGTTGACCCAGAGCTGAGCGAAGACGCCCAGCACCGCGGCCCATATCATGGTGCCCCCATAGGCTGCCGCGATGCGGGGCCAGACGATGATCTCGCCAGCGCCGATGCTCAGGCCCACCAGCACGGCGCCGGGCCCGGCCAGCCGCCAGAAGCCGAGCGCCTTCTCGGGCAGCTCGGCGAGCTTCAGTGCCCCCAGCCGTCCTGCGACGACCTCCGGCGCAGCCTCGTCTTCGTGCATTGCGTCCTCGCCCATTGGCCGCAGCGCCACCCTCATTCTCGACCTACCGGCCGGCTCGCCGGAGCGACTCTCGCGGGCGGCACGCTCGGCGATTGCCGGTCCGGGTTTCGTCATGGCAGCGCCGGCACCTCTGTGCTCGGGCTTCTCGCTGGAACGTCGCCTCCTGCAAGCCGTGGCAGACCCAGACACACTATCCACGAGCACGGCGAGCGCGTGATGGCACCGCTCGGAGGGAGGAGGGGGCTGCCAGTTGGGGAATCTGCGCGCGGTGGTGCGGCAGCCCAACGACGTTACCTACAGCTCAGGAGGGCAGACGGCGTGCTACCACGTGAACGCGTGCTGACTACGCTCGAGCACAGGGAACCTGACCTGGTCCCCTGGGGCGAGCACTCCATAGACTACAGCATCTACGAGATGGTCTTGGGGCGGGAGACCTGGGTCCAGGCCAAGTTCAAGGAGACCAAGGGCTTGTGGGACGGGCGACGCGACGAGATCGTGGCCAGCTACAAGCGTGACATCCCCGAGCTGGCGGAGGCGCTCGGTTTCGACATCGTCACTGTCCCCTTGGCCCCGGCGGCCGGAGCAGAGCACCGGCCCATGGAGCAGATTGACCACGAGACCTTCCGTGACCGCGCGGGGAACCTGCATCGCATCTCGGCCACGACCCACAAGCTGATGCCCTACAAGGTGCGTACCGACAACTACCAGGTCCCAACTCTCGAGCAGCTCCAGGAGCGGATTGACAAGCTGGATGCCGAGGGCCTACAGAAGCCGGACGACTCGTGTTGGGAGACCATACGACACGTGGTGGCCAAGATGAAGGCCACGCATTGGATCAACACGTGCGTCGGCGGCTTCGGCTTCCCAACGGTCGGGCCCACGGACGAGGAGCAGTATTTGAATCTGGCGCTGCATCCCGAACTCCATGCCAAGACGGCTGAACTCAATGCCAAGCGCTGCATGGCCACGCTGCCCTGGTATGCCGAGGAGGGCCTGGACTCGATCATGCCGTGTGCGGATCTGGGGAGCTCCACTGCGTTGTTCGCCAGCCCCAAGATCCTGGAGCAGCACGTGGCCCACTGGTGGACCGAGTACGTGCGCCGGGCGCACCAGCTCGGCTTGAAGGTCGTCAAGCACTGCTGTGGGTGCATCTGGGAGGCCCTGCCGTTCCTGGCCCAGGCGGGCTTCGACGGATACGAGGGCATCCAGGCCAGCGGCGGCATGGACATGAAGCGGCTCAAGGAGCGCTACGGCGATCGCCTCACACTGTGGGGCGGGGTCTGGAACGAGCATCTCATCTTGGGTGGGCCGCAGGACATCGAGGCGGACGCCAGATACGCGATCAAGTGGGGTGCGCCTGGGGGCGGCTTCATCTACGGAGCGACGCACTCTCTAGCTGTCGGCACCAAGCCGGAGAACCTGGAGCGAATGAAGACCTGCCGCGAGCGGTACGGCGTGTATCCCATCAACGTGCCCTCGTAGGCACAGGTGTCGCCTCAGATCGGGCCCGCCACCTCGACCGATGCGTTGCGTCTGGGGCGTAGGACGGCGGGCGTCTCCCCCTCATTCGTCGGCGTCCTCGCGCTGAATGAGTCGCCAGGATCGGATGTAGTCAATCGAGAAGGTCGAGGGCAGATTGGCCTCGTCAGGAAGGCCGAACCACTTCGGCATCGTCTCGCTGTCGAAGTTCATATACAGCGGCTGGTGCCAATGCGTGTTCTCCATGGTCCTGACCACGGCGCCGTCGAAGTAGTAGGTCAACTCCTTGGGTGTCCACTTCAGGGCGTAGACGTGGAAGTCGTCGGCTAGGTCGGCAGGCGCCTCGTAGGCGCTTCCCTTCGCCCAGTGCTCCTTCTCGGTCGGCGTATGGAACACGTGGGCGTTCATGTGCACCTTGCGCTCGTGCCCCGGCGCCCCGCCGCCGATCTCGAAGACGTCTATCTCCGTCCAGATCTCGGGCGTGTTGTCGTAGAACCAGAAGGCGCTCGACCCGCGGGACTTCATGGCGCGGCACCTGGCCTCGAAGTACCCGTACAGCGCCTTGGCCTTGCTCTTCACCGCGCCGCAGGTGAACGAGTGGTAGCCCTCCGGCGCGCCGGCGAGGTCCTCTCGCCTCATAGTTATGTGTAACGCACCGTCGCTGACGGTCACGTTGTGCGGATGGAACAGGCCCGGCTTGCGCCCCTTCCACTGGGGGTTGGTCGGATGCCACTTGCCGGCGTCGAGCTCCTCGCCTTCGAACTCGTCGCTCAGGGCGGCAAACGGCTCCCACTTCTCCGGGCCGGGCGGCTGCGCCAGAGCTGCCGAGGCCAGAAGACCGAAGCAGAGCATCAGCATGGCGCAGGTCAGCGTTGATGCCATCATGGCTTGCTCCCGCTCATTGCGCCGCGAAGCACTTGGCGAAGAAGTTGGCCATGTCCACGTGGACCGCCCCCCGTAGGTCGTTCCCGGCATCGGGGTAGTCCTCGGGCAGGCGCAGCAGGCAGGTGATGCCCAGGGCCTCCATGCGCTCCTTGAGCACCACGCCGAACTGCGGGTGGTGTATCACCAGTCCCTCATCCGCGTCGGCGGGCAGCGGCAGCGGTGTCATTGACCGCAGGTAGGCCGTGAACACGGGGGGATCGTCCTCGCTCAGGTAGTTGATCGGCGCCGCCTCGTCATAGAGCTTGTGTGCCTTGGGCGTGTCGAGCTCGTCCGGCTCAATGCCGTAGAAGGGCGGCAGGGCCGGGTCCAGCCGCCCGGAGCCGCCAATGTGCTCCTTGATGAAGCGTGGGTCATACGAACACTGGCCGTTCAGCGAGCCGGCCGCCGTCAGCCGCGTGGACTGGCGCAGGACGGGGTCTTCGCTGTCTGGGTCGGCCAGGTCGTCGTGGAAGGCCAGCCACAGCGAGATGCCTGCGCCGGCCGACCCGCCGCAGCACGCCACCTTGGTCGGGTCCAGATTCCACGCCGCCGCCTTGTGGCGCAGGAACTGCACGGCGCGCCCACCGTCGAGCATGAACGCCGGGAAGGAGGCCGTGTCGCTCAAGCGGTAGTTGATGGAAGCAACGGAGATGCCCTGCTCCAGGCAGGTTCTGATCAGCGAGGGCGGCACGCCTCGCTTGTCGCCGCCCCGGAAGCCCCCGCCGTGGATGAAGACCACCAGGGGCGTCGGCTCCTCGGACTCAGCCTGCCACAGGTCCAGCACGTTGCGTTCGTGCGGGCCGTAGGAGACGTCGGCCAGATCGGGCGCGGGCCTGCCCTGGTTGGGGCGTCGCTGCCTTTGCGCGTCGGTCCCCGAAGCAGCGGAGAAACACAGCACGGCAGCTAGGGCGATGACAACGTGGGTTACGTTACTCATGTGTCCGACCTCCTGTCATCTCGCCTACTCCCGGCCCAGGATTCTCCGTCACCCGGCCCGGTGACCTGCACGTCCGTCGAACAGACGCGCCCGGCACGGGCATGCTACTGCCGCCGCAGGGACCCGTCCAGCGCGTAGCTTGCCCCGGCCTTGGTCTGGAGCGTGATCACTTGCTCGCCGTACCGGACCTGGCACGCGCGCCCCAGCTTCGAACGCAGCGTCGCTCGCCTCAGCCTCCCCTCCGCCCACTCGATGTCCACTTCGAAGCCGCCGCGTGCCCGCAGGCCGGTGACGCTCCCCTCCGGCCAGGCGCTGGGTAGGGCCGGCAGCAGCTCTATCTCGCCCGCGTGGCTCTGGAGCAGCATCTCGGCGATGCCGGACGTGCCCCCGAAGTTGCCGTCAATCTGGAAGGGCGGATGGGCGTCGAACATGTTGGGGAAGGTGCTGTCCGCTATCAGCCCCGCCAGCATCTTGTAGCTGTGGTCGCCATCCCCAAAGCGCGCCCACTGGTTGACCTTCCACGCCTTGCTCCATCCCGTCCCGCCGTCGCCTCGGAAGATGAGCGACTGCTTGGCGGCCTCGCAGAGCTTGGGCGTGCCGCGCGGCGTGATCTCGTTGCCCGGGTGGACGCCCCACAGGTGGGAGATATGGCGGTGGTGGTTGTTGGGGTCGTCCTTGTCCTCGAGCCATTCCTGCAACTGGCCGTGCCGGCCGATCTGGTTGGGCGCAATGCGCGCGCGCTTCTCTGTCAGGGTCGCGCGAAGATCCTCGTCCACTCCCAGTATCTCGGCTGCCGCGATGGTATTGGCGAAGAGATCGCGGATGATCTGGTGGTCCATGGTCGGGCCCGCCACCAAGCCCCCCTGCTCGGGCGAGTTGCTCGGCGTGCTGATGAGCCAACCGGTCTTGGGGTCCTCCACCAGGTAGTCAACGAAGAAGAGCGACGCTTCCTTCATGATGGGGTAGGCTCGCCTGGCCAGGAACTTCCTGTCGCCGCCGAACTCGTAGTGCCACCACAGATGCTGGCACAGCCAGGCGCCCCCCGTCGGCCAGATGCCGTGGTTGCTGGCGTTGATCGGTGCCGTGCCCCGCCATAGGTCCGTGTTGTGATGGAGCACCCATCCGCGGCAATCGTAGTGCGCCTTGGCTGTGCGCCGCCCGGAGATGACTACCTCCTCGAGCATGTCGAACAGCGGCTCGTGCAGCTCGGCCAGGTTGCACATCTCGGCCGGCCAGTAGTTCATCTCGACATTGATGTTGGTCGTGTACTTCGATTCCCACGGCGGTCTGGTGCTTTCGTTCCAGATTCCCTGTAGATTGGCGGGCTGCGTTCCGGGACGCGAGCTGGCGATCAGCAGATAGCGACCGAACTGGAAGTACAGGACCGCCAAGTGCGGGTCATCGCTGTCCTGGAAGGCCCTCAGCCGCTTGTCGGTCGGCTCGCGGGCCGCGTCCGTCGTGCCCAGATCCAGGGTGACGCGCCGAAACAGACTCTGGTGGTCCGCCACGTGAGCCTTGCGCAGCCTCTGGTAGCTCTTCCCGGCGACTGCCCTGATGGTCCTGGCGCACCTCGCCTCCGGGTCGCCGCTCACGTCCTCGAAGTCCCTGTAGCTCGTGGCTGCAGCCAGGACCAGCGTCACGGCGTCGGCCCCCTCGACCTCGATGCCCTCGTCGGTGGCTTGCACCGATCCGCCCGTGGCGCTCGCCAACAGACGGGCCTCGAACCTCAGGGGATCCTGTGTCTCGGGGTCCGCCAGCTCATCAACCGCCGGCAGCCGGCCGCGCAAGGCGATCTGGCGTTGCCCGGTCCGCACCGTGGAGGCGTCCGCGTGCGGGGTGCTGAGCGAGGCCGTGAAGCTCACGGCTCCCGGCCTGTCGGCCTCCAGGCGGACCGCGATGACGTCGTCAGGTGCACTGGCAAACACCTCGCGGGAGAACCTGACGCCATCCACAGCGTACTTGACCGCCACTACGGCCTCGTCCAGGTCCAATTCACGGCGGTAGTCGGTTGGCTCCTCGTGCCCGGGGAAGCGGAGCTTCAGGTCCCCAAACGGCTGGTAGGGCATTTGCCGCAGGGGGACGCTCATGAACTCCTGCATGGCGAGCTTTTCGGCTTCCCTCTGTTTCCCCTCGAAGATGAGCTTGCGGATGGCGGGGAGATGCTCAGCCGCGCCGGGGTGCGAGTAGTCGTGAGGCGAGCCGAGCCACAGCGTGTCCTCGTTGAACTGGATTCGCTCGTCGTCTGTGCGGCCAAACACCATCGCTCCCAGGCGGCCGTTGCCGACCGGCAGGGCCTCGACCCACTTGGGGGCAGGCGCCTCGTACCACAGCTTCATCGGGTTGCTCCCACGGGTGAAGTCAGCCGGCGCGGCGGCGGCCGTCGTCGCGGGCCAGCAGATTGCCGCTGCCAGGAAGCCGGCACTCAGCGATCTGGTCATCTTCGCCGTCCTCTGTCGTGGTCTTCTGCTCACGGTCGTGGGTGCACCCTATGATCGCCCCGCGCGGCAGCCTCGGTGCGGGCTAATGCCGGTGCTTCGTGCGCTCGATGACGTATTGCTGCGTAGCCTCGTCCAGGGCCACGAACTGGGTGCTGAAGCCGAACACGCGGACCATGAGTCCACGGAACCGCTCCGGGCACTCCTGCGCCTCGCGAAGGGTGTCTTCGCCGACGATGTTGACCGATAGCTCCATGCCGCCCTCGTCGAAGTACCCCCGGATCAGCGAGGCCAGCTTCTTGACTCCCTCGTCACCGGCGACGGCGGACGGATGCAGGTCGAGGATGTAGGATACCCCGCCGATCGTGTCCGCGTAGTCAATCTTGGCCGCCGAGCGCAGTGCTGCTGTGGCGCCGCGCATGTCCGTGCCATGGTCGGGCATCACGTTGATGGCCAACGGTGCGCCCGATCTGCGCCCGTCCGCGCCGGCGCCCGTGGCTGGGCCGAGGCCGTAGACGGAGCTGCTGGAGGTGGCGAAGACCAGCGGGTGAAACCGTCCGCCCTCAACGGTCCGGTACTTGCCCAGCTCGGAGCAGTAGAAGGCCACTTCCTCAGCTGCGATCTGGTCGGCGCCGTCGTCATCGTTGCCGTACTTCGGCGCGCGATTCCTCAGCATCTGCCTGAGCGACTCCTGTCCGGCGAAGTCGTTCGCGAGCGCCTCCCGAAGCTCGTCCAGCGTCACCAGCTCTTCCTCGAAGACCAGCTGTCTGATGGCAGCCAACGAGTTGGCCACGTTGGCGACGCCGAAGAGGTTGACGCCCGCGGGGTTGTATCTGGCCCCGCCGTCGGTTACGTCCCTGCCCACTTCCACACAGTCGTCCGTGATGGCCGATAGGAATGGGTGCGGGAGCTCGTCCGGCTGTAGCATCTGAGTTCGGATGTTGCCTTGCACGGCCAGGCGTATGAAGTGCGCCGCCTGCCCGCGGTAGGCTGCGTGCACGGCTTCATACGTGTGGAGCTGCTCACCGACCTCCGGCCCGATCTGCTCGCCAGTCATCTGACAACGGCCGTTGTTGAGGGCGAGCTCCAGGCACTTGCTGAGGTTGATCTGGTGCCCCATCGTACGGTAGTTGCATCGCCCGGGGATGGTCAGCTCCACACAGCCGATGGCCGAGTAGTCGCGCGCATCTTCCAGCTCGATGCCCTTCCGGCGGAATCCCTCGATGACCACCTCGTCGTTCCACAGGTCGGGGCGACCCAGTCCGAGCCGGACGACCTCGGCCACGTGCTCGATGAACTGGGGCGGCGTGTCCTTGTGGATGCGCACCCCGAGGTCGCGCGGCAGCCCCAATCGTGCCATCGCGTCCAGACACAGGTACGATAGGTCGTTGGTCCCGTCCGTGCCGTCCGGCTTGACCCCGCCGACCATCGCGTATTGGAAGTCGAAGGTCTTGTAGCACTTCAGCCACAGGCACTCAATCAGCTCCAGCGCCTGGTCGCGGGTCAGTCGTCCCGCTGCAAGGTCGCTCTGGTAGTACGGGTGCATGTACTGGTCGAAGCGGCCGAAGCACTGCGCGCTGCCGCAGGTCTCGGTTTCGTCCGCGATATGGACGAACCAGACCGACTGCAGCGCCTCTCGGAAGGTCCGCGCCGGCAGGCGAGGGACGCGCTCGCAGATGCGGGCGATCTCGACGAGTTCCTCCTTGCGCCGTGCGTCCGCCTCCATGGCAGCGAGACGGCGCGCCTCCTCGGCGTAACGCTCGGCGTATCGGACCACCGCCTGGCAGACGATGACGATGGCCTCCCAGAAGGGCTTGCGCCTGGCGTCCTCGGCCTTGGTCTCGTCTAGGCCCTTGAGCTTGGCCTCCGCCTGTGCCTTGATGGCGTCCATGCCCTCGCGGACGGCCTTCGCGTAGTCACCCGATCGGTGCGTGCCCAGTGCCCCGCCCGACTGATACACGCCGGCACGTTGCGCTCCGCGCTCTTGGTCGCTGGCCAGGGCCGCCACCTTCCGACCCAAGGGGACGAAGCGCTCGCGCCAATACGCGTACAGTTCCCGGATGTCGTCAGGGATGCGTGGGTCGTCGCCAATCCACCCTCCGTTGAGGTCGGGTTCCCGCAGGCCCCGCATCCAGTCGAGTTCGTCGTACATGCCCTTGTGGACGGGGAGTTGACGCTTGGCTCGGCCGACGATGAGCTCCCCCTCGTATATCTCGACCTCCTCGTTGGCCAGGACGTGGGCCAGGGCCTTGGCGCGGCGCAGCACCATGGGCAGCGCCTCAGTCTGCATGTAGGACTCGGTCACGAGCCGGCCGCGCTCCCACGGGGCCTTGTCGTCGGCAAACGAGAGCGCCAGCTCCCTCAGCTTGGCCACCCGGGGGCTCAGTTGGGCCTCCCGCAGTGCATCTGTGGCCGCACTTCTCTCTCGTTCCCTTGTCAGCGCTGCCGTCATCACGGATCACCCACGTCGCCCCGCCCTTGCAGGCGCCTGGCTCGGCCAGGGCACAGACTGGGCTAGGGCGCCGTCTTGCCCGCGCTGACCTCTCGCACTGCGCCCCTCACGAACACGGGGGACGGCGTTAGCGTTAGCGGCGGCGACCCGCCGCGCAGGGCCAGCGTTTCCACCGTTCCGCCGATGTCGGACACTTCCACACTGTCCACGCCCAGGCGAAGGGCCACGGGGTGGCGAGCATCATCTTGCTGCTCCTCGTCCTCGGGAGCGTACCAGGCTACCACGGTCGCCTCCTCGTCGCGCTCGAACCAGTAAGCGTAAGCCGCCGCATCGTCGAGCTCGACGCGAGCGCGGAATCTGTTCCCTGCCTCCAACGCGACGGAATCGCACCGCGTGGCGCCGACGCACGATCCCCTTCGGCGCGGCTCTGTGGGCATCCTCCCCGGTGGGCCGTCACCTGGCCTGCCCTCCCCAGACTGGCGCCGCAGCCTCTCGGCAGGCTAGGCGAGCCCGAGCCCAAGGACGCGGTCGGCATTCCGCCAGGTGATCTTCTCATACGCCTCGCGCGAGATGCGCCCGCGCTCAACGGCTTCGCGCAGATAGCCCACGATTGGCGTGTCAAGCTCTGGGTACGAGATGTCCGTGCCGAAGAGGAGCCGGTCCTGGAAACGCTGCATGAATTCGTAGCCGAACTCGGGGTCCCGGCTGATAGCGTTGTAGCCGCTCCCCGCCGATAGGTCCCCATGCAGGTTGTCGTACTCCTGCATCAGCTCCACGACCCGCCCGCCCGGCAGGACCTTGCCCTCGGGGTATCCGCCGCGCGTCTCGTCCGTAGCGTCGGCGCCGATCTCCGCCCAGAAGGGCTGCGAGTGGCCCAGGAAGATGAGATCGGGGAACTCCCTCAGTGCGCGCTCCAGCCGAGGTAGGCCCAGGTCGTCTACCAGCCCATAGCATCCCCCGAACTGCGGCGCGATGTGAAAGGTCACGGGCATGTGGTACTCCTGGCAGTAGCGGAACAGGTTCCAGACCATCGGGTCATCGAAGGCCAGGTTGGCCGTCAGCTCGCCCACGCCCTTGCAGCCCGCCTCCTTGTAGAAGCCCAGGTAGCGAGAGAAGTCCGAGTTGGGGCTGTTTGAGTCGCTGCGCGGGTCCACGCAGCAGAACGGGATGAGCCGGTCGGGATGGGCGGCGCACATCTCCAGCACATCCTCCGGGCTCACGTACTGGTTGCGGCACTCGCTGGATATCCCGCACATCACAACGGCCTTGTCAATGCCCTCCCTGTCAAGCTTGCTCACCAGTTCCCTAGGCGTCGGGTAGTAGGTGCCACTTGCGCGCGGGATCGACTTGCGGCGGGCTGCGTGAACGTGGCAGTCAACGAGCATGTGGTCGTCCCTTCCTGCGGCCCCGGCATTTGGCGAGGGGCAGTGCTGCACCGCAGGCTATGCGCCGGGCCCGGATGCAGCTTTCATAGCAGGGCCCACACGCCCTGTCAAGCAGCACCCTAAACGCCCCCCTTGCTGCTCGGGGGAGGTGAATCGTACCCGAGGCAGAAGGTCGGCAGCGCAGAGCATTGACCGGACGGCGGAGGCGTGGCCAGACTATCGGAGGGAGTCGCCAGTGGAATCCGGGCACATTAGCGACCGGGCCGTGGACCTGTTCATGCAGGGCCACCACTGAGCTGAGGCCATGCTCCTCACCGTGGGTGAGCGCGTGTGGCAGGACTTCGATCCACGGCTGGCGCGCATGGGCACCGGCTGGGCGGGAGGCATCGCGCTCACCGAAGACCTGTGCGGCGCAGTGGCTGCCGCCGTGATGCTCATCGGTGCCAGGCATGGCCGCGTGACGTTGGAGGACAGCGATCAGGAGTGCCTGCGCTTGGTGCAGGAGTTCCGCGCGCGATTCGAGCGCGAGCTCGGCTCCCTTCTTTGTCGCGACCTCAAGCCCGGCCCGTTCGGCCCTGAGAGCCACCGCCGATGTGCAGCGATCGTCCGTAGGGCCACCGACATCCTGCTCGACTTGCTGAACGACGATGGCGGGGACGCCGTCACTTAGAGCCCATCGCAAAACCGACGCTCTCGCTCGGCTGTCATTCTGAGCGCAGCGAAGAATCTCGTGCTGGGCCCGATGCGAGACCCTTCGCTGGGCGGACTGCTCCGCAGTCCGCAGCTCAGGGTGACACCTTAGGGTTTTGGGATAGGCTCTTAGCCAGTCTCCTCGCGATTGGTGATCCGTGAAGCTCCTGCCCAATTGGCGTGGTGCGAACGCTCGGAGGGCGTTTGGACACGCCGGCCGCTTGGGCCGTCGCGCATTTGACTTGTGCGCGGCAACGGAGGCATAGCCCTTCGAGACACGAGCATCGCCTGAGCGTGAGGTGAGCCTGCCATGAGAGTCCAGTTGTCTGTGTTGGCCGTGCTCGCAGCCGTTGGCTTAGGCGGGCAAGTAGGGGGGAGCGACATGAAGACCGCGCTGGTGGACCACACGGCGTTCTCTGGCTCGGACTGCCCGTGGCGGCCGGAGGCGGCGCGCGACGAGATTCGGCCCGAGTGCGAAGTGGATGCCAAGGTCTCTCGCGTCGGCAAAGACGGATCCCTGCGCATCCGCTGCCGAGACGCCGTGCAGTATGGCGGATGGGCGCTCACAGCGGATGACGTCGAGCCCGGATCGTGGTACCGGTTCGACGCGCACTACCGGGCCCGGCGAGTGGCACACGAGCGCCGGACCGTCGTCGCGCGTCTGGACTGGCGCAAGCGGGAGGGCGGTCGGGCCGGTCAGCCAGACTACGTCTACCGCATCGAGGACGCTGGCGACGGCTGGAAGCACGTCTGGACGGTGGCACCGGCTCCTGAGGGGGCCGCCGGCGTCGAGTTGGAGCTGCTCTTCGGCTGGAGCCCCGGGGGAACGGTCTGGTGGGACGATGTGTCGCTCCACCGGGTTGACCCGCCGGCGCCACGCCGGGTGAAGGTGGCCACCATCCGCCACCAGCCCCGCGGGAACAAGACCGCCCAGGCCAACATCGAGGAGTTCTGCGCGTGGATAGACCGCGTGGCCGAGCAGAACCCGGACATCATCTGCCTGCCCGAGGCCATGACTATGGCGGGCACCGGGCTATCGTATGCCGACGTGGCGGAGCCCATCCCCGGACCCACCTCGCGGCGCCTGGGCCAGATGGCGAAGAAGCATGGCTGCTACCTGGTAGCCTGCTACAACGAGCGCGACGGGCACGGTGTCTACAACACCGCCGTCCTGATAGACCGAGACGGACAGATCGTGGGCAAGTACCGCAAGGCCTACGTGCCGCGCGAGGAGATCGAGGGCGGGGTCACACCGGGGGACGAGTACCCCGTCTTCGACACGGACTTCGGCAAGGTGGGCATGATGATCTGCTGGGACGTACAGTACGTGGGGTCGGCACAGATCATGGCGCTCAAGGGCGCCGAGATCATATTCCTCCCCATATGGGGTGGCAACGAGACCCTCATGAAGGCGCGAGCCATCGAGAACCACGTCTTCCTGGTGAGCTGTGGCTACGGCGCGCGCAGTTGGATCATCGCCCCGGATGGCGAAGTCCTGGCCGAAGCCGCCGAGGAGGGCGAGGGCAACAGCCAGATCGCCGTCGCCGAGATAGACCTCAACCGCCGGTATCTCGACCCTTGGCTGGGCGATATGCGGGCCCGGTTCTTCAAGGAGCACCGCGACGACCTGCGCTAGCCGCCGCCGTAGGGCAGGCAGTAGGAGGCGCAACGGAGGAGCACCCCATGCCACGCCGACTGGCTATCACAGGACCTCACCAGGTCGAAGTCCTGGAGTACGAGGACTCGCCGCTGCGGGAGCACGAAGTGCTGGTCGAGACCGTGGTCGCCTCGGGCAAACACGGCACTACGCTCGCCGGGTTCGAGGGCCTGAACTTCCGGGGCCAACGCTTTGACCAGGAGATGCGCCTGTTCGTGGAGGCAGAGGGCGAAGCTGGGACGCCGGAGCCCTCGCCCCAGCCGCCGCGCGGCACGGGCACCAGCGGTGTTGGGGTGGTGGTTCGGATCGGGCCAGAGGTGACGCGCTGGAAGGTCGGCGACCGCGTGTTCGGCCTCATGGACGTGCGCGAGACCAATGCCTGTCACGAGGATCGGCTATGGGAACTGGGCGACCTCGACCCCCTCCTCGCCCTGTGTATCGAGCCTGCCTACGTCGCCTTCCACTGCATCCGCGAATCTCCGGTCCGCTATGGCGACAGCGTCGCGGTCATCGGGCTGGGAGCCTTGGGCCTGCTGTCGGTGCGGACGGCAAGGGCGGCCGGGGCGGAGAAGGTCTTTGCCGTGGACGTCCTACCCAGGCGTCGGCAATGGGCGGCCGACAACGGCGCCGACTACGTGCTCGACCCGTCCGAGGGCGACGCCGCGCTGGCCATCCACCAACGGACCGGGGGCCCCGGGGTGGACGTGGCCATCGAGCTGGCCGGCACCTATCCGGCCTTGCACACGGCTATCCGTGCCACACGCGTAGCCGGGACCGTCTGCTCAGCGGGCTTCTACCAGGGGGACGCACACGACCTGTGGCTGGGCCGGGGGTGGCACCACAATCGGCTGACCATGATTGTACCGCACGGTTGCGGGTGGGGCCATCCACCGCGCGACTACCCGAGGTGGGACGAGCAGCGTGCCTACGACTGCATCGTCAGCATGATGCGCAGCGGGCGACTAACTGCGCCGGGACTGATCTCCCCGGTCGTTTCGCTCGACGAGGGCCCCGAGGTATTCCGCCTCATCGAGCACGAGCCCGATAGGGTCATCAAGTTCGCCGTGCGCTTCTGAGCTTGCCCGGTGAGGACCCGCGCCTCATGGGGACTCCCGCCAGGACTCCAGCCGGCGGCTGGCGTCCATTCCGCACAGGTAGTGCTGAGCGATCTCAGCCTGTGGCAGGGCGCGGCTATACACGGCCACCAAGTGGTACTCCCCAAGCCACGTGCGGTCGCTGGTCATCTCGTTGGCCAGGGCCAGCCGGAAGCCCGCATCCCAGTTGGAGAGGTCGCCCGCGGCGACCCCCGCCGCTCGAACCACCCCGTTGACGTACAGCCGGATGAGGCCCGACGCCCCGCGCGTGTAGACGATATGAGCGACCTCTGTGGCGACCTCGCCGCCCGCCGTGACAAGCTCGGGGATGCCGTTGGTGGAGGTCGTGGTCGTTCGCAGGCGGGCTATGTAGCTGCCCGCCTGCTGTCCCAGCGTGAAGTTGCGGGAGCCCGTGTCGGCCGATAGAGTGACGATGCGCGCCGGTCCGCCCTGCTCCAGGTTCGCGGGCTTGAGCCAGGCCTCAATGGTGAGCTCCCCGCTGGCGCGACACGCCTCGCTCAACCGCGTCGCCGGCCCGTCGGAGGCGACCAGCACCGGCCGCTCCACCGACAGGCCCTCGGGCCCCCACTTGATGGCGCCCTCCTCGGCCGCCCTGAGGTCCAACGGAGCATCGGCGCCGGACACGTCACGGATCGTGTCGCCGCCCCTCTCCTGGAATGTGTAGAGAGCCTCTAGTCCGGCCGCGTCGAACAGCGGCCCGGCCTCGACGCCGAACTCCATCCGCGCCCTTCCCTTGATCGCGTTGCGAGCCGGAGAGCGATCCCGCACCTTGGTCACCGCAAGCGTGTGTCTGACACCTGCCTTGAGGGGCGATGTCGCCAGCGTCACGGCCCTCCCGTCCGCCGACAGCGATGCCTCCCTCACCTTCGTGCCCTTGTCAATGGCGAAGTTCCGGGCGTTTGTGGCGCTGCGTTGGTCAAGGGGCTCTGAGAACATCACGACGACCTTGTCGTCGTCGGGGAGGGCGAAGACGCGCTCAAGCGAGGGCGGCGTCTTGTCGGGGCCAGAGCTCTCCAGCACCAGCACGTAATCTGGGTCCGCCGCCTGGCGGGGGGGAGCGAAGCTCTTGAGGCCCGAGTTGGGAAAGCGGCCGATCGAAGTATACTGGCCGTTCCGTGGATCGTACCAGAGAGCATCAACGTCGGACCCGGCGATCCTGGACAGGTCCACCGTGATGGCTTGGTACTCGGGCACATACACATACGCGAACATGCCGTCCTCGGCGGTGGCCGCCGGTGTGTACGTGCCGCCCTGGCCTGATCCGGATAGCACCAGCGCCAAATCGGGCCTCAGCCTGTGCCAGGGGCGCGAGAGCATGAGGCTCTTGAGGTAACCCATGTGCAGCGCGCCGGGAAGATCAACTGCCTCCTGCCAGGGGATCTCCGCGCCCCATCGGCCATCATCTCCCGGCCGCCAGAAGCGATAGACCTCGCTACAGCCGTACGTGTGCCCGAGCGCCCCTGATAGAACGGCGTTGTACGCCGCCTTGCGCACCTGGTGGGCGCTGATCCGTGGCCCAGTCTGCCGCAGTCCGTCTATGATATTCTCGTACCGCGGCTCCCCATCCAGCGTGGGCTTGGTAGGTGCTCTGGCGTAGTCGCCCAGCACCATCTGGTAGTTGGGCAGGTCCGCACGATGGCCGGACTGCATCATGTTGAAGTCCAGCCACGCCTCCTCGTGCCAGTAGTCGGACGACCGCTGTCCGCCACGCGGATGGTAGGTCATCAGGTGCCTGCCGCCGTCTCCCTCTGCCAGGCCCGCCGCCAACTCCCGAAAGACCTGCTCACAGCCCGTGGGCGGCTGATCCCCACCGAGGACCCACACGACGTTCGGAGTGTCTTTGTAGCGTGTCCCCAGCCACTTGCCATAGGCGCGGGCGTTGGCCGTGGTCAGCGTGGTTCGGTCCGTCACGAGCTCGCCCCAGGCCGGCAGCAGTGCCAGCACAATGCCCTTCTCCTGGGCCACGTGGAGAATCCGGTCAATGCGCTCGAAATACGCCTCATTGGGCGTGGCGGGATCGCCGTCGAGCCAGGGCTTGTGGCCGTCCGGGCTGGCCCGGAGGTCCCCTCTGCTCCAGTGCGCGATGATGCACTGGACGACGTTGAAGCCCTTCTCCCGTCGGTTCTCCAGGTAGGCCTCGGCCTCTTGCTCTGACAGAGCGCTGAACAGGGCCCACCCCGTGTCCCCCAGCCAGAAGAACGGGTCACCGTTCTGATCCACCAGCTGCCTGCCGTCGGGGCTGACCTTCAGCTGGAAGCCCCGTTCGATCGGGGAAGCAGGGATGAGGCCCAGCGGCTCAGGAGCCGAGGCCTCTTCCTCCGGCGCTCGCCTCTTGACGTAAAGCACCGCGTCGCCGCTGAAGGGCGCTCTGAACTCGCGCCCGGCACCACCGTCCACGGAGCCACCTATGACCTGCTGGCCGCTCGTGGGATTCAGCCACTCGACCTGGTACTGGCCGGCATCGAGGTTGACCGTGAACGGCTGATCGGGCTGGGGTTGATAGACCAGATACTCGGCCCCAGGACTTGCCAGGCAGTACCGCGTCGAGGCCAGGTCGTTGCGCGGCGTCACTGCCCCCAGGCCCATGCGCTCCGCCAGCCGTCGCGCGTATCCCATACTGCGCCGGATGGGCTCCCACCGGGGGTCGTACCTCGTCCCCAACACCACGCCACGGTACGGGTCCATGAAGATCGGGTTGTGGCCGCGCAGGAAGCTCTTCCACACCCATTGCTGGTTGCCGCCGATGCCCCACAGGTGATCAGTGTCGGCGATCACCACCTTGCTGCCGTCGGCTGCCGGAGGGTTGTCCCGCCACCCGCCCTCGGGATTGGGCGAGACCCAGTCCGCCGGGCTCTTGAAGAGCGTGTCGTTGCGCCCCCCGCGGTACTGGAAGGTCATCCCCACCGGGTGCTGCTTCGGCTTGCCCGTCTCATAGCGCTTGATGTAGTTGATGATGTGGTACTGCCACTCGGTCGAGGGCGGGTGGTTCTCGTTGGAGATCTCGTACAGGACGTTGTCCAGATCGTTGACTGTGTCAATGACCTTCCGGACGTAGGCCTCTTGCAGCGCGGTGATCGCCGGGTGCGCGAGAGTGTGAATCGCCAGCCCCTTGCCCTCTCCGTTGACCTCGGCGCCGATGCCGTTGAGGTTGTTGTCAGGATGGAAGGGATGCGCCTGCCACCCATCGGGCACGAACTGGAGCCCCCACCCCTCGAACAGCATGATGGACACGTAGATGCCTCGGTCGCGGGCGGCCACCACGCGCGAGCGCAGCCGTTCGAAGTACGCTTCGTCGAACTGCTCCAGATTGAACTTGGGCTTGCCGTCTCGGGCCTTCCCGGGCCCCGTGCGCGCCCACGGATGTGGGGCGCAGGTAAGGAGCTTGTTCTCCCGGTTGGCCGTGGTGTCCCACTTGACCAGCTCCCACCGCCACAGGCGCACGAAGTTGTGGTGGTAGCGCTCGAGGAAGTCCAGATACGCTTCCCAATCGAACGCCTGCGGCGGGTCCGTGGGCCCCATGTCCTGTAGGTTGTCCCAGGTGTGCGAGCCGGTCAGCAGCAGCGGCTTGCCGCTGGCGTCGGCGAAGTAGCGCGGGTTCTCCTCGCATACGCGCAGCGGGCCGGTGGCTGCAACCTCCTCGCCAGCAGCCGCAGTCAGCATCGCCATCGCCAGCACCCCCGCAGCTATCGCATTGCAGGCCGTGTGCATCTTCGCTCTCCCCCCAGCGCCCCGCTAGTCGAGTGGCCGAATGCGCACGTTACGGTAGGCCACCGGGCCGTGGTCGCCCTGGAGCATCAGCGGCCCCCTGGCGCGCTCCGGACCGGGCATCGAGGCACGAGTTGGTCCGCCCACCTCCACGTTCTCGTGGATGACCTTCCCGTTGTGCACCACCTTCTCGAACCTGGCGTTGGCGGTCTTGTTGCCGGCCTCGTCGAACCGCGGCGCACGGAAGATCACGTCGAACTCCTGCCATTCTCCCGGTGGCCGGCTGGCGTTCTCATTCGGTGGCCTCCCGCCGACGGCCTTGTTGTCTATCCACTGGCAGTAGATGCCACCGCAGTCGGAGTACTTGGGCTCCTCCACGCCCCAACTGTCCAGCACCTGTATCTCGTAGTGGCCCATGAGGTAAACTCCGGAGTTCGACCCCTTGGGCACCACGAACTCGATGTGCAGCTCGCAGTCGCCGTGCTGGTACTCCGTGAACAGGTCTCTGGTGCGCCCGCCCTCGCCGTTGACGAAGATGCCCGTCCCTTCGGCAATGGCGAACTGCTTCGCGTTGTCCGGCTTCAGCGACACGCCCCCTGCCACCAGCCACTCGTGCTCCCCACGCGCGCGCCATCCGCTCAAGTCCTCCCCGTTGAAGAGCTCCACCCATTTGCCCGGCTGTTGGCCCTTGGCCATGTCGGACCCCCCCAGAAAGCAGCAGGAGATTAGCACGGTCGCCGCCAGCAAGCACCTTAGTCCGCAGAATGCACGCATACGCAATCACACCTTCCGGTAAGTGCCGCCTCGATCGGCGCCCCATTTCCGCTCGCGCTCTCGCCTGGCCTTCATGCATGCCACCCCTCTCGCCCGCAGGCGCCGTGCCGTCCCGCAGGAAGCGGCTATGCGGGCGGCAGCGGACGCAACTCGTAGGACAGGCGCAGCGCCTCGCCAGCTTTGAGGCTGGCGCGCAGGGCGATCTCCACCCGCCCTATCTGTAGCTTGCGCCAGCCGGAGGTCTGGAGGCCGTTGGGCACCAGCCGCAGTTGCCGCGTTCCGTCCAGCCGCACCTCGACCCCCGCGCCCGTCTGGTCCACGATGCTGAACGAGGCGGCCGCGACCTCGCCCTCACCCTGTCCGCCGGCGACGATGTCCGCCCCACGGGACTTCCAGCCGCCCCGCGCGACCGGGATGTTCTCGACCAGATCGGCCAGTGCCACGTCCTGCTCCGCAGTCAACGTGAGGTCCACGACCAGGGCCGCATCCTCGAACGCATACCGGCGCTGGTAGGCCAGCGGGTGCCCCTCGACGCGGCCCGTGACGGTCAGTTCGCCGGCGTCGGCGTCGAGACGATGCTCGTGCGCGTGGTAATCCTCCCAGTACCGTCTGCCGTCGGCTTGCGTGGCGACGAGTCCGTGGTGCGTTGTCGGCGACCAGTTCGCCGCCATGAGCGCGTGCCCGTAGGACGGAGTCCAGAAGCCCGACAGCCCCCCGCCAACGAAGGGCGTTATGCGTTTGGCGTCCGGCAGAAAGCCCCCCGCGCTCTCGGCCTCGTCCGGCAGCGGCAGACGCAGCTCCTCTCGCGCTCGGATGTAGTACTCCCCGGCCGGCTTGCCCAGGTAGCAGACGGCGTAGTACGCGGGGCGCTTGACGGCCAGGAACTCGTCAGCGAAGCTGCGCACGAACGAATCCGGTTCCTGGCAGGGGAAGACGCCGCTGCGGTCGGGCTCAGCGAAGCACAGGTAGCGCCAGGTGTTGTGGTCCGGGTATGGCGGCACTCGCGGGTCGTCGAGGAAGGCGTTGACCTTCTCGACCGCCTCTCTCCGCTTTGCCTCCCGCTCCTGGCGAGTCGGCTTGGGACCCGCCCACACGCCCACCTCCGGCAGCACGTCGTCCAGGATCCCCTTGGCCCCACCCCACTGCTCGAAGTAGAAGCCCTCGCCCACGCGATGGTTGAAGTTGAAGCCACCCAACATCCGCCCGTCGGGCTCCGGCGCCACAGTGTGGTTGAACAGCCGGTACGACCGTCGCAGCGACTCCAGCATCGCTGGATCGCCGCTCATCCGGTAGTACACGGCCTCGTGCCAGTGGGTCATGCCGATGTAGCTAGAGCAGGGCCCTATGGCCTCCATGTGGTAGCCCGCGGGGTGCTGCCCGGCCACGAACCGCCGCGCGTAGAGCCGCGCCAGGTCCCGGTACAGGGGATCACCAGACCCATCCGCGAATGCCTGGAAGGCCACCAGATAGTGCGATGACTGGTTCCGGCAGCTCACCAGGTCATCCGGGAAGCTGCGGTCAACGATGCGCCGCAGGCCCTCTGTCCAAACCTCCCGCACCTCCTCGGGAAGCTGTGGCGCGGCCAATCCGTACACCGGCATCGTCTTCTGCCCGAGGGCAAACGCCATCGCCCCTGGATAGGGATCGAGGTCGGCGATGCCGGGCCAGGTTTCGTCCTCGGCCAGCACCATCAGGTCGCGTAGCGCCGCCCCCGCCGCGCGGTACAGCAGCTCCCGCCTGCCGTGGTACGGGTTCACGGGGGAGTCGTACGTGGCGGCCAGGGCCAGGTGCGCCGCGCCCGCGCCATAGTGCGAGGACGCACCCGCCCACAGGCCCTCGACCCCCCGCAGGCGATCCCAGCGGTTGGCCGGAGGGGCGGCGTTGATCTTGTCCTGCCATCCATCCAGTGAGCCGCCCCAGTGGCTGGCCGGGTCCAGATTCTGCCGGTTGAGCCATTGCTCCATCATCGGCAGGAAGGCCTGGGTGAGCACCGCGCTGCGGATTGGGTCCTGGAGCCACGCTTCCCTGCGGCTTGCCAGAGGCGTGACCAACTCCTCCGTGCGTCCCACGCGCTCGGGTGCCAGGATGCGCGGCAGAAGCTCCGCGATGCGCCGCTGGAACTCGTGGCAGACAACCGTCCCGTCGGGCAGGACCTCGACCGAGGCCCGGATCGCCCGCGCCGCCCCCTCGGTCGGGCACAGGATCAGCGGGAACCCGCCCGCTCGGAAGCTCCAGTCGCCTGCCCGTGGAAACTCGAACCGCCAGACCACGCCCGTCCGAGCGACAGCGACGGTCGTCTCATCTTCCTTCTCCGCGTGGCGCGCCAGCTCTGCTCCCGCATCATCTCGCAGGATCAGCGGCCCCCCGCGCAGCCGCAGCTCCTCTGCGTGTGGCGGAACGAAGGCGTACATCGTCTGCGGCTGCCGCGGCCATGGTCGGAAGTCGCCGTTCTGGAAGCAGAGGCCGTACCGCAGGTCGCGCTCCAGGTCGAGCTCAACCTGGATATCGTGCGATCCTGACGACACGCGAATCTGATGGACGCCGGGCGCCCGCAGCTCGATGGGCGCCTCCAGCAGTGTCTCACCCTCCGCTATTCGCTCGCCCCGCGTTCGCAGCTCGACGTCCCCGTGAACTCCCAGCTCGCGGGCCGTCTCCGCGTCGGTGTACTCCACGTAGCGCCAGAACACTGGCCGTTCGTCTGGATCGAGCACGCGCAGCAGCAACCGTCCGAGGCCCTGGCGTTGGCCCTGCCGCACCACGATTCGCGCTGAGCACGGCTGCCCGTCTCCCACCACATAGAGCGCCACCACCGGTCGCGGCATCAGCGGGCCAAGCTCGCTGCAACTACCGCGAGTGGCCGGAAGCAGCGCGGCAAGTGACACGAACAACGGGGACCACCAGCGCAACGGCACCATCTCCCCCTTCGCATGGCTCCCCAGTCTTCATCCGGCCCGAGTGGTTCTCCTTCGCCATCTGCTGGCGGCGCCTCCTTGGAGGTGCCCGTCGGTGCTGAGGTGAACTGGCGCACACGTACAGCGAGGTTCACGGAACGCGCGGGCGGCGCCCGGTACAGACGCCGAAGCGTGGGCGCCGCTGCCGACTAGCTGGAGGCCTAACATGCGAAGCTGCTGCTGGCCAACCGGCGGCGTCCTGTTGGCGGCGCTGTGCCTCGTGCCACTTGCCTGCGCTGGCTCTGGAGCCGCTGCCATGACCCTATACGTGGCGCCCAACGGCAACGACGCGTGGTCGGGTAAGCTCCCCACCCCAGACGCCGCCGGCACGGACGGGCCCTTCGCCTCGCTCGTGCGGGCGCGCGACGAGATCCGCCGGATCAAGCAGCGAGGTCTGCCGGCCGGCGGAGTGACCGTCGAGCTGCGGGGCGGCACCTACGAGCTTTCGGAGACTGTAGAGCTCACCAAGGACGACTCCGGCGAGGCCGGGGCCCCCATCATCTACCGCGCCCGCCAGGGCGACGAGGTCCGCCTCGTCGGCGGGCGGGTCGTGACCGGTTTCGCGCCGGTCACCGATCCGGCCGTCCTCAGCCGTCTGCCCGAGGAGGCGCGCGGCAAGGTGCTCCAGACGAGCCTGACGGCCCAGGGCATTACGGACTTCGGGGAGCTGACGCGCCGTGGCATGGGTCAGCCCATGCGTGAGTCCCATCTGGAGCTGTTCTTCCAGGATCGGCCCATGACGTTGGCGCGCTGGCCCAACGACGGCTTCGTCCGCGTTGTGGACCTCCCTGACGGTCAGAACGGCGTGCGCTTCACCTACGAGGGCGACCGACCCAAGCGCTGGACGGGAGAAGAAGATGTCTGGGTCTTTGGCTACTGGTACCACGACTGGGCCGATGCTTACATGAAGGTCGCTTCCATTGATGCCGACGCGCGCGTCATCACCCACCGCGAGCCGAAACACCACTACGGCTTAAGGAAGGGCCAGCGCTTCTACTTCCTCAACCTGCTGGCCGAGCTGGACCAGCCGGGCGAATGGTACCTCGACCGCGGCAGTGGCATTCTCTACTTCTGGCCGCCGGCCCCCATCGAGCAAGGCGCGGCGGTCGTGTCGCTTCTGCCGACGCTGGTGTCCATGGAAGAGGCCTCGTACGTCGCCATCCGCGGGCTGACGCTGGAGGTCACTCGTGCAACTGCCGTGGTCATCACCGGCGGCGCCAACAACCAGGTCGTCGGCTGCACCATACGCAATACCGGCAACAGGGCGGTGAGGCTCTCGGGCGGGACGGACAGCGGGGTGGTCGGCTGCGACATCTACGACACCGGCGACGGCGGCATCTCGCTGAGCAGCGGCGACCGGCAGACCCTCACCGCGGCCGGGCTCTACGCCGACAACAACCACATCCACGACTACAGTCGCTGGTGCCGCACCTACCGGCCGGCAGTCGCCGTCGGCGGCGTCGGCAATCGCGTCTCCCACAACCTCATCCACCACGGACCGCACAATGCCATCCAGCTTGGCGGCAACGACCACCTCATCGAGTTCAACGAGATTCACAGCGTCGCCTACGAGACCGGGGACGTGGGCGCCTTCTACATGGGCCGCGACTGGACGGCGCGTGGCACGGTCATCCGGCACAACTACTTCCATCACATCAGCGGGCCGGGGCGCATCGGCGCCATGGGCGTCTACCTCGACGATCAGGCCAGTGGCATCGCTGTCTACGGCAACGTCTTCTACCGGGTGACTCGCGCGGCGTTCATCGGCGGAGGCTGCGACAACGTCGTGGAGAACAACGTCTTCGTAGACTGCAACCCGGCCGTTCACATTGATGCCCGCGGCCTCGGTTGGCAGAAGGCGGCCACCGACGATCCCAACGGCACGCTGCGGACGCGACTGCGCTCGGTTCCCTACAATCAGCCGCCCTACAGTACCAAGTACCCAAGCCTGCCGAACATCCTCAACGACGACCCGGGCACGCCCAAGCGCAATCGGATCGTCCGCAACATCAGCGTGGGTGGACGCTGGCAGGACGTCCACCAAGGCACGAGGCAGTTCCAGACTATAGAGGACAACCTCGTGGACCAGGACCCGAAGTTCGTGGACCTGGACAACCTGGACTTCCGGCTGCGCGAGGATTCGCCGGCCTTCGCCCTGGGCTTCAAGCCCATTCCGATCGAGCAGATCGGCCTCTACCAGGATGACCGCCGCGCCTCCTGGCCGGTAGAGCACGAGCCCCTCGGCCCGCCCTAGGCCGGCCGCCGGCGCCGTGCGGGCTACTTGCCCTCACAGCTGACCTTCCTCGATCATGATCTCCAACGGGAAGCGCGGCTGTTCCAGCGGCAGCTCGACCTTCGCACGGAGACGCGCCGATTCGTATACCGCCATCACGATCTCCAGGTCCTCAAGCGCGGAATCGCCGGAGAGCGGATGGTCGCTCCCGTGCTGGACCATCTCGGCGAACCGCGAGTAGCAGTTGCGCCCCGTTAGCGTGTGCATCTCGGGCTGCGCACACGCGTCCACCTCGACGGCTTGCCACCAGCCGCCCCGGTCATCCTGGATGAGCAGCGGCGGATCGGCCGCGTCGCCGGCGCGCCACAGGCGCCCCTCGGTGCCCCACACCTCGTAGTCCCCGTAGCTCCGATCGGGGAGTCTGAGATCCCCGCAGTAGACCTCGGCCCGCACTGCGTCCTCGAACTCCCAGATTCCCACTGCCCCCGTCTCGACCGGGTGTCCGTAGCGGAAGCCGCCCGAGGCCAACTGCACGCCGCCTGCCCGGCGCGGCAGCTCCTCGGCGGGCAACCGGTGCACCTGCCCGAAAACCCAACGCACCGACGCGTCCCCGGCCAGGCAGCGGATCGTGTCCACCAGGTGCGTCGCGTCGCTGAGCAGATCCCCCGCGCAGCTTCCCCGGAACAGGTACACCTCGCCCAGAGCGCCGTCCGCGATCAACTCACGCATCTTCACCACCGGCGGCGACATGCGCCGTTGGTGGTTAACGGCCAGCGCCGTGCCATGCCGGCGGCAAGCCGCGACCATCGCCTGCCCCTCGGCCAAGCAGGTGGCCATGGGCTTCTCGCAGTACACTCCGCGCGCGCCGGCCTCGGCCGCTCGGATGGTCAGATCGGCGTGGCTATCGTTTGGTGTCACGATCGTGACCACATCGGGCCGCTCTCGGGCCAGCATGTCGTCGTAGTCGGCGTAGATGGCCGCGACGCCGACCTCCTCGGCCAGCTCGCCAGCCGCCCGCTCGTCGAGGTCGCAGCAGGCAGCGATCTGGTAGTTGTCGAGCGTCCGCATCGCCCGCGCGTGCCAGCGCGCCATCCCGCCACATCCAACGATGGCGGCCCTCAGCGGCTCAGTCACACGGTCAGCACTCATCCCGTGGCCTCCGGAAGGCCGCGCACGAAGGCCAGGCTCCTGTCCAGGCACTCCAGGGGCTCCATCGGGCGAGGTGGGATCATCTCCATCAACATCACCAGACCCTCGGGGTCGGGCGCATTGTCGAGCAGCACCTGGTAGGCCTCCGCCAGCCCCACGTCTCCCTCGCCGAGCACTGCCCCGCCGATCTCGAAGCGCAAGGGGTACGTCTGCTTCTCGGGCCAGACGTGATGGTCTTTGAAGTGTGTGCCGATGGTCAGGGGAGCCGCCGCCCGGATCGCGGGCAGGCTCTGCTCGCCGATGAGGTACGTGTTCCCCGTGTCCAGGAATATGCGCAGGTGCGGGGTCCGCCGGCACAGTTCGACCAGGTCCTCGCAGTAGTAGTCGCCGTGGTTCTCTATCCCCAGCGGGCAGCCCATCGCGTGGCAGGCCTCGGCAAGCGGAGCCAGGGCAACCGGCAGCCGGTCCATTTGCTCAGCCAGCGACGGCTCCCGCATGAAGCGATGGTACCGTCCCACTCCCGTAGTCACGATCGGCGCCCGCAGCAGGCCGGCATGGGCGCGGAGGGCGGAGATGGCCTCCTCGGTCTTGCGTTGCAGGGCATCGGCGTCTGGATCGAGGTAGTCGAGCCAAACGGTAGGCACCAGGTGCAGCCCGCTGTCGCTGAGAACGGTGCCGAGCCGCTCGCGCTCATCGTCCGTCATCTGCTCCACTTCGCGCAGGCTGACGTGCGTGGCCCGCAGGTCGTGCTCGATGAGGAACTTCAGCCTTGCCATCAGCGGATGCTCGTCGGGATCGAGGAACTCCGCAAACCAGGGCGTGGCATAGCCCCAGATCATCCGGGCGCCTCCTGTTTGCCCGCAATGGGTGCTTCCCAGGGACCTGAGCTGGGCTCTCGCTCAGGGCGCCTGCCTATTCGCCCTCGTGTCCGAGGTTGACCTGCGCCCCCTGCCGTCATCAGCCCCGCACAGGGAGGTTGGGCTGCCGCCGCGAATAATGCGCGCGCCGCTCCAGCTCGGAAGGGAGAGCCGCTCGACATGGCCGCATACCGCCTCCGGGGAATCGTGGTCACGCTGCTGGCGCTGGCCCTCGTGGGCCCGGCTCGCGCCGCGACCTACTACGTTGACCGCCAGGCGCCCAATGCTTCGGACGGCAACCCCGGCACTGAGCAGTCGCCCTGGCAGACGATCGGCAAGGCGGCAGACTCGCTCCAGCCCGGTGACGTGCTACTCGTCAAGCCTGGCGTGTACCGTGAGCAAGTCGTCGTGCGCGTGTCTGGCACTGAGGAGCGGCCCATCACCTTCCGCGCGCTTCGCGTTGAGCCCGAGGACCGCGTGGTCATCAGCGGGGCCGACGAGATCACCGGCTGGCAGCGCTGCACGGAGGCCATCGCGCAGGGCAACGCCCATCACGCCAGCATCTTCTACGCGGACATCGAGTGGACCCCGACGCAATTGGCCGAGGACGGGTTCGCGCTCCCCCTCGCGCGCGAACCCAACGAGGGCTGGTGGGTCGCCGAGGGCGGTGGGACCCACACCCTTGTTGATCGGGAGAACCTGGCCCTGGCACCCGAGGCCCTCATCGGTGGCTCCATCTTCTTCTGGGACGTTGACACAACCAGCCACAACACGCGGCTGATCACCGACTTCGACGCGGATGCACACACCATCACACTCAAGGAGGAGATCTACCGAGACCGCGTGGTCGAGCCGGAGCGGGATCGCTACTACCTGAAGAACAAGGTGCAGTTCATTGACCGCCCAGGCGAGTGGGCCGTTGACGCAACCCGCACGCCTCACCGCATCTTCGTCTGGCCCAGCGACGGCGGCGACGCCGCGGCGCACCTGTACGAAGGCAGCCGCCGCGGGCGACACCTGTTCGACTACGCCCGCGCCAAGCACATCATCATAGACGGCTTCGAGGTCCGCCACGGCCAGGGCCATGGCATCGGCTCGTGGGCTCCGGGGCCGGAGAGCATCCGCATCGAGAACTGCGTCGTCCACCACAACGACGGCATCGGCCTCAGCATCCGGTCCACCCCTCGCTGCATCATCCGCCGCAACGTGGCGCTGCACAACTACATCGGCATCGCCGCCGGCTGCGAGGGTGGGCTGGTTGAGGAGAATGAGATCGGCTGGAACCACATGGACGGACTCCGCATCGGGGCGAACAACGTGACCGTGCGCCGCAACTACATCCACGACCACACGCTCTGGGGCCACGCCGACAACTTCCAGCTCTTCGGCGGCATCCAGGGCATGCGGTTCGAGCGGAACTTGCTGATCAACGGCGGGCAGCAGATGATGATGGAGGGCACGTCGGGAGGGCAGTTGGCCGGCAATATGATCGTCGGCTGCGAGGCATACGCCGTCATCTTCGGCCACGACACGTGCCGCGACTACGAGGTCATCGGCAACACCGTCGCCCTGAGCGGATATGGCGTCCTGAATCTAACCGGACGGGGCTATCGCATTCACAGCAACGTCTTCGTCAGCGGCCACGGCGGCCCCCTGTATGGCTTCGGCGCGGGGACGAACGTCCAGAGCGACTACAATCTGCTCTGGCGTGCCTTGGGGGCCACTGGGCCGCCAATCGTGTATGACCGCAACTGGCACGGCACGCTGGAGACATATCGCCAGGCCTCTGGGCAAGACGCGCACACGGTGTACGCCGACCCGCGGTTCGTCAACGCCCCGGCCTTCTTCCAGCAGATGGAGGGCGGCCGGCTGCTCGAGTTCACCAAGGACAAGGTCTTCCTGAGGGGCGGAACCGGGACCTATGAGGTCGGCGACATCGTGGAGCTGAACTTCGACGGTGTCGTCCGCCGCGTGCGCGAGGTCGGGGAAGACTACATCGTTGTAGAGCCGGGCCGCGACTCCCTACCTCGCAAGGCTGGCGTTGTCTGCAACTGGAAGGACAACGACGACTTGGCCCTCGACCTGCGCCTGCGCGAAGATAGTCCAGGCCGCACTCTCTCGCCTGCCGGCGACCTGGTCGGCTCTGACATTGACATCCGGGCCTTCCGTCGGGGCGACTTCGACGGCGACGGCAGGCGCGACCTACCGCTCGTGCCCCCGGAGGCCACGCGGGAGTGATGACGCCTGCCGGTAGGCTACTGGCCGCAGACGTGTGACGTCGCTTCTACGTATACAGCGCCACGTATTCCTCGCGTGCCTCCTGCTCGCGTAGGAACTGCACCAGCTCCCCCTGCATCTTGCGCACCACGCCGGGCTTCCTGTCCGCGAGGTTGCGCTGCTGTTGCGGGTCGGCCTGCCGGTCGTACAGCTCCGGCCGGTGTCCCTCCTGCCCCGCGACCAGAGACCAGCGCGAACTCGTGACCGTGGCGTAACTGCGCACAATGGGGATGTCCCCCTCGCCGCCGCCGTTGTGGATGGAGGAGAAGAGGTACTCCCAGTTCTTCTTGGTCTTCCCGGTCATCAGACGTAGCCATGACTTGCCGTACATGTTCGGGCCCTTGACGCCACAGACGTCGAGTATGGTCGGCATCAGGTCGGCCGGCTGGGCCAGGGCCTCGATCCTCTTGGGCATCTTGCCGCGCCCAGGAATGTGGACGAGCAGCGGGATTCTGGCGACCTCCTCGTACATGGGCCACGGGTCCTCGGGATCAACCGTGTGCTTGCCTGTGCGGTTGTGCTCCCCCAGCCCCATGCCGTGGTCCGAGATGAGCACGATCATGGTGTTCTCGAACAGCCCCATCTCCTCGATCTGTCGCAGCAGGTGGCCGACCCAGCGATCCGTCAGCGTCACCTCCGCGGCATAGTGCGCCCGCATGTGGTTGAGCTCTGCCTCGCTGTAGATGTCGGCGTACCCGTAGTTGGGGAAGTCGTAGTCGAGGCCCTCGTAGCCGGGATCGTACCTCTCCACGTAGTACTCGGGCGTGTGCCACACCTCGTGAATCTCGAAGGTGTCAACCCACAGGAAGAACCTGTCACGCCTGTAGTTCTCCTGGAGCCAATCGCACGCGGTGGACATCGTCCGCGCAACGAACCAGTCGGATTCGTGCTCGAAGTGGCTCATCGCGGCCATCTGCCGAGCGCGCTGCTTGCCGCCCTGGCGGATGTTGTCTGGGTCCACGGGATGCACGATGCTGGCGGGATCAGTGGTGTTGCTCGGCGGCTTGTCTATCTTATGCACATCGTGGAAGCCGCGCGGGAAGTCGGTCGGGACCATGTTGAGAGTGTCCAACACCAACCCGGTGTAGTAGCCCGCCTCGCGCAGCACCTCCGTCAGCAGAATCTCCTCGGGTCCCAGCTTCTTCCACCCGTAGCGCGGGAAGTTGGTGTTGCCCGTGAAGCAGTCCGTGCGCATGGGCACGGTGGGAAACGAGGTGACGTACGCCCGATCGAAGATGGTCGCCCTCTGCGCGAAGGCGTCAATCGAGGGCGTGCGCACCGCTGCGTTTCCGTTGTAGCCTGCATGGTCCCAGCGCCACGTGTCCAGCGCGATGACGATGACGTTCATACCATCTCCTCCGCGCGACGGTGTTGAGCTGCGCAAGCGCCCTCTCGGGGCGGCTGAGCGTGGCTGGCTGGCCTCTGCCCCCGGCCCTTGCGCCGCGGCTGCTCCGGCCACGGCACCGGCCAGCAGCGCGCTGCCTGCCGTCCTCAGGAAGTCTCTACGGCCTCTTCGCTTGCCCACTGATGCTGCCCCGCCTCAGCTGGTCCTTTCATCCCAGCGGTCAACCATCCCGGCCAGGCGGCGCTGGACCTCGGCGTACTCTCGCCGGCCATACAGGTTGCGCGTCTCGCCCGGGTCCTTGTCGAGATCGTACAGCGCGCCCTCCGGGCCCATGGCGCGCTCGTCCTTGAAGTAGATCAGCTTCCGCCGGCGCGTGCGCACCATCACCCGCCGGCCAGAGTCCTTGCGCAGGCAGTCGTACATGGACTGCGCGTGGTCAATCTCGGAGAACACCGCCCGGCGCCAGTTCCTCTCCGTCCCTCGAACCAAGCGCACCATGCTCCGGCCGTGAATGCCCTCCGGCGTTGGCATCCCCGCCAGCTCCATCACCGTTGGGAGCACATCCTGTAGCTCCACGGGCCTGCGCACTACCCTTCCGCCAGGCAGGCCCTCCCCAAACCTCAGCAGCAGCGGCACGCACACCGTCTGCTCGTAGAAGTTGCGCTTCTTGTGCAGGCCGTGCTCGCCCATTTGCAGGCCATGGTCTGACGTGAACAGGATGATGGTGCTTTCCGCCTGCCCCGATTCGCGCAAATGGTCCAGCAGCCGACCGATGTGATGATCCACCAACGAGGTGACCCCATAGTACGTGCCCCGGGCGATCTGAAGCTCGTCGCGCGACAGCGGCAGGGAGCCGGCGTATTGACTGAGGTACTCGGTCTCCCACCTCGGCTTGCCGGCCAGCTCCTCCTCGGTCGGCAGCGGCAGCGTGACCGCGTCGGGGTCGATCATGAACGTCCGCGGCACCTGGATCGGCACGTGCGGCTCGTGGAACGACACCCGCAGCAGCCAGGGCTCGCGCGCGTTCTCCAGGTACTCGAGCGCCGCGTCCACGTAGCGCGCCGGTCGGGAGTCGTCCGGATGTACGTCCACGGTCCCGCCGATGATCCAGGGGCGATTCGGCACCCGCACGGTCGGGTAAGCTGGCCCGTCCCGGTCGGTCAGCTTGGGCTTGGGAGCCCGCGAAGCTGGGGGATTGCCGGTGTTGATGTCCCAGGCTTGGCGGTAGGCGTGGCACTTGCCGATGTTGACCAGATGGTACCCGCGTCGCCCGAAGGCGTCCAGCAAGGGCGGCGGCAGCTCCGGAGCCTCCGGCTGTCCCTCCGCGGGCTTGCCCATGCCCATAGTGCCGAGAGTGTGGCAGTAGCGCGAGGCCAGCATCGAGGTCCGTGACGGCACGCAGATGACTGACTGCACCACAGCCACCTCGAAGCGTACGCCCTCCTGCGCCAGCGCGTCCAGGTTGGGCGTCTTGGCCCACGGCTGCCCGTAGCAGCTCAGTCCATCCGCGCGCAGATCGTCGGTCATCAGCCACAGGATGTTGGGCGGGCGGCCCTGCTGCGCCCGAGCCGGCCGGCTGCGACCCGCCAAAAGCCCGGCAAGTGCGCCCAGCGATGCACTCGAGGCCGCCCGCAGGAACCGCCTTCGGCCCAGCGTGCGTCGGCCCATCTTCCCTCACCTCTGGATCGGGTTAGTTGCCCCTGCCTTCGCCGCGCACGGCCCGCTTCCTCTCGGCGCCCGGTCACAGGTGTGGTCGGTCCGACGCTCTGGCCGGACACGCCGTGGTGGATAGCAGGTCCTTGCAGGCCGCGTGGTCAAATCCTCCTG
The DNA here is from genome assembly GCA_046760465.1 of Armatimonadota bacterium. Lineage (GTDB taxonomy): Bacteria > Armatimonadota > Zipacnadia > JAUWAU01 > JBHIEF01 > JBHIEF01. The sequence continues at coordinate 32,783 of JBHIEF010000010.1, forward strand.
GCGTCGTAGGGACGGCAGCACAGAGGGGAGGCACCTTGGTGAGGCTGCATGCCCCAGGCGTGATCGCTCTATCTCTCACGGGCGCGACCGCCCTCTTCGCCCAGGAGCGGGTCGTCTTCGAGGGCTTCGAAGCCGTGGCGCAGTGGCCCGGCTTTGAGCTCAGCAGCGATCAGGCCCGCTCTGGTCGCACCTCTGCGCTCTGGCACAACATGGACCAGACCCCGAGCGTCGCCTGCGACCAGATCCCACACGACTGGTCCCGATGGGGCGCCTTCGTGTTCTGGGTGTACTGCCCCCAGCCCCGCAACGCCCGCTTCATGTGCATCATCCGCTCCGAGAATCCCGCCAGTCAAGGCGCGGACTACTGGGCCGTTCCCGTCAGCCTCAACTACACCGGCTGGCGCCGCTTCGGCATCCTGATCGGCCGCGGCGGCGGCGCGCGGCAGCCACTCGGCTGGGACCAGGTGCAGGGCATTACCTTCACGGCCAGTGGCTGGGGCAACACTCCCGACCCAAAGGCGGTGGTCTACATAGACGACCTCACCCTCACCAACGAGATGAAGGGCCCGGGGCCGATCCTGTCCGACCAGGAGTTCTTCGGCCTCCTGCGCCAGGACATCCCGGCGCTCCGGCCCTCGATCGCGGCCGCTCGAGATGGTGACTACGCCAAGGCCAAGGCCGAGCTGTTGGCCTACATGCGGGCCCGCGAAGGGCCTGTCCACCGCTTCGATTGGCGCCAGTGGGACAAGTCGCGTCAGGAGGAGTACGACACCCGCGCCGCCGACCGCGTCTGCCGACACAGCTTCAGTTGGTTCGGGCGCGAGGCCGACCTGGGCCCCGACATCAACTGGCAGGCCAACGGCTTCGACCCGGACGAGCCCGCCTATACGCCCGAGTGGACGTACAATCTCAACCGCTTCGGTTACTGGGGCACGCTTGGCCGCACCTACTGGGCCACCGGCGACGAGAAGTATGCTCAGGAGTTCGTATCGCAGATGCTGGACTGGGTGCGCGACCAGCTCCCGCCCGTCCTGGGCCACCCGAACTCCGGCCCGTGCTGGCGCACCATCGAGCAGGGCATCCGCACGGCCGGCTCCTGGATGGACGCCTACCACTACTTCCTGGGCTCGCCCAGCATGACGCCCGAGGCGCACTGCACGTTCCTGAAGTCCTTCGTGGACCACGGGCGCACGCTCACCCGCATGGCGCTGGAACATCCCGAGCACGGCGGCAACTGGGTCACCATGGAGTGCAATGGACTCGCCCACATCGGCGTCATGTTCCCCGAGTTCCGGGAGGCAGAGCAGTGGCGCACTGTCGCCTACGAGCGACTCGATATGGAGCTGGACCGCCAGGTCTACCCCGACGGCGCGCAGAAGGAGTTGACCACCGGCTACCACCAGGTCGCCCTGCGCAACTTCAAGGCAGCCCTCGACCCAGCCCTCCGCAACGACGTTCCCGTGCCCCCCGGCTATCTCGACAAGCTCAAGCGCATGTATCAGTACAACCTGTATTGCATGATGCCCGGCGGCCTCCTCCCGCCCCTGAACGACGCAGGGATGACCCGGGTCCTTCGCTACCTCCAGGAAGCGCACGAGACGTGGGGCGATCCCGAGTTCCTCTGGGGAGCCACTCAGGGAAAGCAGGGGCGGGCCCTCGACTTCACCTCTTACGCCTTCCCCTGGGCCGGTCAATACGTCATGCGCAGCGGCTGGGACCAGGGCGCGCGCTATCTCATGTTCGAGGCCGGGCCCTTCGGCATCGGCCATCAGCACGAGGACAAGCTCTCCCTGTTCCTGTTCGCCTACGGTCGTCCCCTGCTCACAGAGCCCGGCAACTACGTCTACGACCGCTCCAAGTGGCGTCGCCATGTGCTCTCCACCGCCGCCCACAACACCATCATGGTGGACGGGCTGGGGCAGCATCGCCGGGGGCTGGGCGAGACGTACGAGGCCAAGCAGCCACTCGCGGACAACTGGCACACGGGCGACGTGTTCGACTGGGTGATTGGCACCTACGATGACGGCTACGGGCCGACCATTGGCCCGGATGGCAAGGCGCAGGGCCGCGAGCACGACATCAAGGACATCCGCCACGAGCGCACCGTCGTCTTCGTCCGCCCCGACTACTACGTGGTGATTGATCGCCTGCTTGGCCAGGGCGAGCATAGGTACGAGAGCCTCTTCCACCTCGACTCGGACGAGGCGAACGTGGACCGCAGGACCATGCGCGTAGATACGACCAACGCCGACGCGCCCAACCTGGCGGTCGTGCCCGTCGCCCTGGACGGCCTGAGCCTGAGCATCGTCAAGGGCCAGGAGGACCCCGTGCAGGGCTGGCTGCCCAGCGACCGCCATCGCCCCATCCCGACCGCCATCTACGAGAAGACAGGCACTCCGCCGCAGCTCTTCGTGACGTTGTTGGTGCCCTACCCGGCCGGCGACGCCCCCGAGATCGAGGCCGCGCTCCTCGAGACCGGTGTGGGCCTCAACGAGGCCGTCGCGCTGTCGGTCCGGCTAGGCGGCGGCCGCGACCTCCTGCTCTACTCGTTCGACCAGCCGCGCGAGCTGAGCGCCGCCGGCGTCCGAGCCAACGCGCGCGTGGCCCTGGTCCGCAACTTGGCCGACGGCCAGCAGACGGTCGGTGCCATGGACGGCCGAGTCATCAGCGCCGGCGAGCGGCCCTGATGGCTGCATGACTCAACGACTGCGGAGGAATCCAATGCGTGCTCTCGCTCTCAGCCTCGCCGCGAGCCTGTCTGTCGCTGCCTGCCTGGCCTGGTCGGGCCATGAAGCCACGGAGGGACCTATGAAGGTCGCCATCGCCGAGATCCCCCTCGTGACGGAGCTGGAGCAGCCCGTGCCCGTTCAGGTGAGCCTGGCGAACACGGGCGACGCCCCCCTGTCCGGCACTGTCGAGGTCCGCGACCTGGTGGATCAATGGCGCGTCCAGGGCCAATCGAGCAAGCCCTTCACGGCACCCGCCGGCGGCAAGACGGCGCTGGACTTCGCCATCATCTGCGGCCAGGGAGCCTACTCCGCCCTGTATCCGGTCCACGCCTACGTCAACTTCCGCGCCGACGGCCGGCGGCACACGGCCCACGCGGTGCGCATCTTCGAGACGCGGTTCGCCGCCCGCGACGAGTCGTCCGCCCAGCCCACCGAGGTGGAGGTCAACGTCGTCCCGGACGGTGGTGCGCTGCCCCTCTGGACGCTCCGCACCCATCGCGTCGTCTGGGGCTACTACGAGCAGCCGCCGGTGTACAAGCCCCAGGGCTGGCTGGGTTCGGACCCCCGGAGCCGGGCGAGCATCAGCGTACAGCAGGTCACGCGGGGCGACTCCCGCCCCGCCATCGCCATGCACCCCCCCTGGGTGCCCGGCGGGGGCACGATCTTCTGCGACTACCTGCTCGAGCTACCCGAAACGGAGCCTCTGAAGCTCAGCTTCGCCAACGCCATCCGCGACCACACCGCCGAGGAGCCGCCCAGCGACGGCGTGCTGTTCCGGGTCTGGGCCGCCGAGGGCGTCGAGGCCCGCAATCCCAGGCTCCTCTTCGAGCGCTTCACCGACAGCAAGGTCTGGGTCCCTGGGGAGGCCGTCCTGACGCCCTACATCGGCCAGACCATCCTCCTGCGCCTCGAGAGCCACCCCGGCCCCAACCGCGACACCACCTGCGACCAGTCCTTCTGGGCCGAGCCCACCATCGTTGTGGGCGACCTGCCCCCCGCCCAGCCGCGCGACCTCCCGGGCATCATCCGGCAGAACGAGCGCACGGGACGCGATATCCTCGGCGGCCGCGCCCGGCCCGATGGCCAGGCCACCTTCCTCCTCGGCACCGGCCGCGACTCCGTCGCTGCCGTGGTCCAACCGGGTCCGCACGGCCTGCTCGACGGCGTGCTGACCTTCGTGACGCAGGGCTCCGCCGTCAGC
>JBHIEF010000011.1:0-36436 GCA_046760465.1 Armatimonadota bacterium
CCGAAGGTGGTCAAGGCTGCCGCGGGAGGGTTGACATGACTTACAGGCTGCTGGTCGCGGCGATCTGCACGGCATCCCTTACGGGGAGCGCACGCGGCATGACTCTCGGGATAGACGGGACGAGGTTCACTCTCGACGGCAAGCCTACCTTCCTCCTGGGGATCAGCTACTACGGCGGGCTGGGCGCGCCCAGGGAGTTCGTCAGGCAGGACTTCGACGACATGAAGGCGACGGGCTGGAACTGGGTCCGCGTCTGGGCCACCTGGGACCTCGACGGCCCCGATGTGTCCGCAGTGGACAGCAAGGGCGCCGCTCGCGAACCCCACATGTCCATGCTCATCTGGCTCGTGGAGCAGGCGGACCAGCGCGGCATGGTGGTGGACGTGACGCTCACCCGCGGCGAGGTCCTGTCAACGCAGCAGGCCCATCTCAACGCCGTGCGCACCCTCGCCACGGCCCTGAAGCCCTTCCGCAACGTCTACATTGACCTGGGCAATGAGCGCAACATCCGCGATCCCCGCTACGTCAGCTTTGGGGACTTGCGGGACCTCGCCCAGGCCATCCGCGCCATTGACCGCGACCGGCTGATCACGGCCTCCCAGGCGGGCGACGCCAGCGCCGAGGAGGTGCGGGAGTACGTGCTCACCGCAGGCGTGGACTTCATCTCTCCCCACCGGCCCCGCAACGCCCGCTCGCCGGGCCAGACGGCTGCCAAGACCAGGGAGTACCTGCGCTGGCTCGCCGACCTAGGCAAGCCAGCGCCGGTGCACTACCAGGAGCCCTTCCGGCGCGACTTCAGCCCCTGGCAGCCGGTGGCCAAGGACTTCCTCGACGACCTGCGCGGGGCGGTGGAGGGAGGCGCCGCGGGTTGGTGCCTGCACAACGGCGCGCCTCGGCGCAACTACCAGGGACCGACCCGATCCTTCAACATGACCCGGGAGCACGGCAGGCTGTTCGACCAACTGGACGAGGAGGAGATGGCCCTCTTCCGCCAAGGGCCGGGCGCGGTCAAGGAGGCGCAGGAGGGGCAGCCGTAAGCGGCGCAGGAATCGGTGGCTGGCTGCGAGCGGCGAGTACGACCGATTCAACGGGGGATGGAAAGCTCAAGAGGCAACGAGGCGCTTCTCTCACGCAGGAGGCGACGGCTTCGGCGAGGCCTCATGGCGTTGTGCCTGGCTTGCATCGTCGCAGCTCTATGTCTGGGGTACATCTCCTGGGCCAAGCCGCTGACCTTCGTCCTGCCTCGGCGGGGCGTCATCGGCGTGCTCGTACGCTTCCGCGAACGGGAAGTGAAGCTGACGGACCCAGCCTCGATTGCCCGCTTCCGCGCGGCCGTTCTCGCCGGCAGATACGACCTGCCATATGCGACCAGGTGCGTGGAGGGCGGTGCATTCAGTGTCACCTTCCTACGCCAGCACGGCGCGCCGTTCGAGGTCCATATCGGCCTGGACGACTGCGACACGCTCTACTGCCCTGCGCTCGGCCGTACGTACACGGACCGGGGCGATGTGCGCGAACTCGCTGAGGAGGCGCTCGGCGCCAAGCTAGAGGACCTGCTCCGGGGCGACCGCAGGTAGGTGCCTCTCGACGCGCCAGCGGCCTTCCGCCCGCATGAGGCGCGGAGTTGGTCAGTCCATCGCCTTCACGGCCTTCTCGAAGTCCTCAATCTCCTCCGGTGTGGCCAGCACGCCGATCTCCAGGTGGTATTCCCTCACCTCACCGGGCTCGAGCACCTGGAGCGTGCCCCGCGCGCGCTCGTCCGCGCGGCCCGTGACCCAGCAGTTGGCCGGCTCCAGGCCCTGCACGTACGTGCCCTCGCCGGGGTTCTTCCACTGGGCGAAGCGGGGCAGCTCCGCCTTGGGGAACTTCACGTAGAGGCCCAGGCCGTGCCCCTGGCGGAAGCTCCGGTTGACCACGCCCACCAGCGAGTCGCCGTCGTCGTCCGTGGCCAGGTCGTGGTAGAAGACCTGCTCCTGGTAGTCCGCCACCGGCGCCGAGAAGGTGGCGTAGTCGTCCAGGCCCGCCTCGGCCACCTCGTCGCGCGGGATGACCTCCTGCGCGGCCGCCAGCAGCTCCGTGCCCTCGTCCATCAGCGGGAAGCCCAGGTTGCAGTGGTAGAGGATCATGTGCTCCTGCGAGGCGAAGCCCTGATTCTCCACCACGTCGTGGATCCAGATCCGGCTCTGGCCCAGGCGCGCGGCGATGGTGCGCGTGAGCAGGATGTTGGGCCCGAAGACCGAGGCCTCTCGGACCTTGCCCCGCGCGCACATGACGTACTCGTCGCCCTCCCACATGCCGTCGGCGCTGACGTTCTTGGCCGGGATGTGGGAGACGCGGCCGTGGAGGCCCAGCTCCTCGTCGCCATCGGGCCCCGGCGCGCCGGCGTAGGTCAGGCCGCAAGTGACCACCAGCCCCCCGTAGAAGGTGCGCAGCCAGCCCAACCCCTCGGGCTCGAAGAAGCTGGCGGCCGCGTCGCCTGTGGTCGAGCGCCAGGCCAGCGAGGCGCCGCGAAAGTCCGCGGCCGAGATGTCCATGCCCCGGCCGGGCAGCACCATGAAGCTCAGGCCCGTGCCCGTGCGGAACTCGATGGCCTCCACCCCGGCCTCGCTGCCCTCGGCCAGCGTAAGGCGTCGAACTCCCGCGACCTGTTCCACCAGACCGACCTTGCGCGTCAACTCCGCTTGGGTGTAGGAGCCGCCATAGAGCTGTGCCATTTGGGAACCCTCCCCGCGCGGGCGGCAGTAATCGCCCCTGTGATGTGGACGCTCTCTTCCCCGTCCGGCCGCCGGGGACCTTGAGACCAAGCAGCGCGGGGCGATGCGGCTCAGGGGATGGTGATGAGTGCGCCCTCCGGCTGGGCCGAGACGATCACCAGGTCGCCCGTGCTCAGCCGCGCCCAGAGATCGTCTGCGGGCTGGTCCACGATGGGGAAGGGGCGTTCTGCCCAGGCCTGGCTGAGCGCGCCGACGGCCGCGGCCAGCGTCCCGGCCTGCCGGAGGATGAGGGCCCGCGGCGCCAGGCGCTTGCGGATCAGTTCGAAGAGCACCGGCGCGCCCATGGTCGAGCCATGCAGCTCGGGCACGACCAGTATGCGGCCCGTGGTGCGAATGCCGTACAGCTCGTGGTCCCTGTCGCCGATCTTGCCCAGGCGATGCCGCCAGGCAACAGCGGCCTTCAGCGCCACCAGCAGGTTGAGTGGCTGCCCCGAGACCACCGCCCGGCCTTTGGCCGTCCCGGAGCTCACTGTCCGCGCGCGGACTTCCACCTAGCTCTCCCCCACGGCCACTGCCACGCACTCCTCCAACGGCCGATACATCGGGTAAGTGCAGTGGCGCGCCAGCTTAACCGAGGGCGTCATCAGGCGCGGCGCCCGCAGGTGCGGTGCCTCGTGGTAGAACAGCGGGCACATTGACCTCAGCTCAGCCCCCGAGGCTACCAGCAGGCGCTGGGCCTCGCTGCCCCTTAGCGCGCGCCGTACCTCCCCCCCGCAGACCACCCATGTCGGCACCTTCACTGCCCTGCCGCCCAGGCGCTGGGCCACGTCCTCCACCTCGGCGAGCGATAGGTGCGGACAGCCGAAGACTACGTAGTCCGGCCGGCCCTCGTGCGAGACGCTCTCCCGCACCGCGGCCAGATCGCGGTCGGTCAGCGTCAGTCGTTCGTGGTCGTCGGCCAGGATTCCCTTCCCCAAGGCAACGGCCTCCGGAGTGATCCCGGCGACGTGCAGCATGCCTGCGGGGCTGGCGATCGCCGCGGCCGCTCCCAGGTGCTTGAGGTCGTCCTCGCTGGCCTCCACGCCCACCAGCAGGGGGATGCGCCCGGCCGCGAGCGTGCCCGCGGCATATCCCAGCACGGAGAAGTCCAGGGGCGGAGTCGCCTTGACCTCGACGAGACAGCGGGCCAGGCGATTCTCCTCCAGCAACAGGCCGAACCGCGGCGTCTTGCCCAGCAGAGCGCAGCAGAGGTCCACGATCCCGGGCGTGTGGTTGGTGCGGGCCGCGAGCACCGAGTTGGCGTAGCAGATGGCGCTGGACTCTGCCCAGGCAACCACCTCCCCCTGGCCGGGGCAGTTCCCGTCCAGGTAGGGAGTGCACGAGTACACGGGGCGGCAGCCGAGGGCCGCCAGCAGTCGTTCCAGCTTGCCTTGCCAGGCGAAGGCAACGCGGTCGGACAGGCACGGCTGGCCAGGCTCGAAGGGACGGGGGTTGATGGTGGTGGGCACGCTCACCTGGCGCCCTTCGTCGGCCAGAGCCTGCACGACGCGGAACACGCCCCTGAACACGATGGTGCCGCCGCTGATGACCGAGTGCACGCTCTCGATGGGGACCAAACGGTCGGCGCCCATCGCCCGCGCGTAGTCAACCAGCGTGCGGGCTGCTTTCTGCGCCGCACGGCCTTCGGCGCCGCCAAGGGCATCTTCTTCCTCGGCAGTGAGTCGCATAGGTGCTGATGGTGCGCGGCACGGCTCCTGGGGAGCAATAGCCTCCGCCCATGCCATTGGCGGGGGCTACGGTTCCATGGCCCTGTACGTCCCGTAGCAATCAATGGCGACGCCGCGGAAGCCCTTCTGCTCGGCGAAGGCCTCCTCCACGACGGGCAGGACCCGCTCCATCGCGGCTCGGCCGTCGTCGCCGAAGGTCGCCTCCGCCGGAACGCCGTTGGCGGCGGCAGTCTGCACGGCCAAATACGCCGATCCCGCCAGCCGCGAGGCCATCTGCATCTCATCGCGAGCCGCGTCTATCAGGGCATCCACCTGGTCGGCCTCGCCCCGGACGACCACGTAATCCACCACGCCGATGATGTGTGTGTAGGCCGGTCCAGTGTACTCGTGCGCCTCCCCCTCCTCGTCCTGCCAAGCCCGGGTCACCTCGGTGTCTGCGTCGGGCGGGATCACCGCTCCGTATTCCACCGGCTGGCCGAGACGTTCCACCACCCGCCGACAGCCGCGCAGGATCTCGATGCAGAAGCTCAGCATGGCGTGCCGGGAGGCCCTGTCTGCCTGTTGGTAGCGCTCGGCGGCCCAAACGTCTATCTCGTGCAGCACGCCGTCGAAGCGCTGGTTCGAGCGCCGCGGCAGGTTGTAGGTGAGAATGCCGTTGAGGTGCTCGAAGGGAGGCTTGGGCTGGAAGCGCCTGCGGGGTCGTTCCTCCCCCTCTGTGCCCAGTCCCCAGTCCGGCTCGCCGCCCACAGCATGTACCGACAGGCCGCGGCTGTGGGCACGCGGCAGGAATTGCTCCCACTGGCCCGCGTGGTCCTGCGGCGGCTCCGAAACGGACACGAGCAGGAGCTTCACGCCCATGGCGCTACAGAAGTCCAGCAGCTCAGTTGCCTGGGCTGAGCTGCCGACGAGCTTCTGATCTCGCACGAACAGCGCCCGCCCGGCGGGCGGCCGAGCAAGAGCGCCAGTGCAGGTCACGGCACCGGCGGCCGCCGCCACGACAACTGCCCTCAGACGTCGCCGGCGAGCGCTCAGCTTAGCGCCGTAGTTGTGCATGTCCCTTCTCGGCCCGGCCGCAGCTGCGCCACTCCTCCCGCGTGAGTTCGGCGCCTGCGCAGCGTTGTCCTCTTCACGCGCGCTGTGCCGCCTTGGCGGCAATCCACTCGTAGAGCGCGGCGCCAAACGTGGTATAAGGGAACGAGGCAGGCAATCGGCCTCGTTGAGGAGGAGCATCACGGGAGCGGAATCGCCATGCGCCTTCGCCAGCGGACACGGATACCAGCACCGCAGCGCTCAGCACAGGGGCTTACCCTGATCGAGATCCTGGTGGTCATCGTGGTCGTCGCCGTGCTGGCGGCCATCGTCATCCCCAGGATCATGCCCTCCAAGCGGGGCGCCAAGGAGTCCGCCCTGAAGGCCGACCTGCAACGCCTGCGCACTGCCGTCGCCATGTTCCACGCGCATACGGGCACCTACCCGGCCCAGCTCTCGGACATCGTGGCGCCCACGGCTCCTGCCACGGGCCTGGACGAGGACGGCAACTCGGCCCCCATCCCGACGGACTCCTACCAGGGCCCGTACCTGGTCACGCCGGATGGCGGCATCGTGCCCGATCCGATCACCGGCGCCGCCGACTGGGTCTACTCCACCACGCCGCCCAACGTCGGTGCCGTGCACAGCAGCGCTGCGGGTGACTCCCTCGACGGCTCGCCCTACTCCACGCTGTGACCTTCGGTTCTTGGACAGGCCCCGGTCCCAAGTGGCCCCGACCACCTCGGCTCTCTGGTGACCCAAGCGCCCGGACGGGCTACTGACTGCGGCCTTTAGCGAAGACCACGATGGCTGCCTCGGGCTTCACCGGGCAGGCCTTCTCGCACTGGCCACAGCCGGTGCACTTCCCCTCGTCCACCACCGGCCGGCGATGATACGTCGTGCCCGACTCACGCTCCATGGGCAGGTACTGGAAGGGCACTGCCTGGTAGCTGCACGCTTCGTTGCAGGCCAGACAGTGCCGATCCTCGTACCAGGCGATGCAGGTGTCGCGGTTGATGCTGGCCACGCCGGAGATCAACTGCTCCTTCTCGGCGATGTAGAAGAAGCGCAGGGCTCCCGTCGGGCAGACGGTCCCGCACAGGTTGCAGTTGTGCTCGCAGTAACCGATCTTCGGCACGATGACCGGCGTCCAGAAGCCCTCCAGGCCCGCCTCCATCATGGCCGGCTGGATGGCGTTGGTGGGGCAGGCCTTCATGCACTCGCCGCAACGAATGCAGGTGGCCAGGAAGTCCTCCTCGTCGAAGGTCGTGGGCGTCAGCCCCGCGTCCGACATCACCGGCATGGCGCCGGGCGGACGGATCAGCCGCTGGCCGCGGTGGGCCCGCGCCGGCGCCGTCCTGGCCAGCGCGGCCAGGCCCAGGCCGCCGGCCATGGCTCCCACCAGCCGCCGTCTACTGAGGCCAAAGGCCAGGTCGTCCTTGGGAGCGGCCGACTCGGGCGTGACCACAATGGGGTTGGCGTCGTGCGGGCAGACGTGGACGCAGTCCCAGCACAGGATGCACTCGCGCAGCACCGTGCCTTCGACTTCCTCAGAGATGGACGACATCTTGCACTCGATGTGGCAGCGCATGCAGCGCGTGCAGTTCTCGTTGACCCGCCGCTTGAGCAGCCCATAGCGTCCCAGCAGGGCGATCAGTGCCCCCAGGCCGCAGAGGTTCCGGCACCAGAACCGTCGCCCGTAGGCGCTCAGGGCCAGCAGGCCCACGAACAGCGCCAGGACCAACAGGTTGTAGCCGAAGTAGACGGGCGGCGACTGCGCGGCGCGTAGGGCACTTAGCCCCCGTCCCGCTTGCTCCAGCCCCATGTTCGCCATCACGTCCCCGGTCGCGGCTGCCCCGGACACTCCGGCGCTGTGGGCGAGGATGGCGATCGGGTAGAAGGCGAAGGTGACTGTCCGCGTCAGCAGGGGGATGGGGTCGAAGAGGTGGGCGAGCTGCAGCGAGAACAGCGCTGCCACCAGCGTTCCCGCCAACACGTAATACTTCAGTTGGGGCCAGAGCACGCGCCGCTTGACCGACACGCGGCGGAACAGGTAGTGATCGGACAGGTCAATAATGGTGCCCAGGGGGCAGATCCAGCCGCAGAAGACCCGCCCCAGCAGCAAGGTCAGCCCGATCACGACCAGCGACGGCCACAGGCGACTGAGCTGGGCGCCGAAGTGAGAGGCCTTGCCGGCAGCCGTCGCCATCACGGCAGAGCCCGCCAGCAGCGGATCCGCGCGCAGGAACAGGTCCGGCACGACGTAGGAGTACATCGGAAAGGCGGCCGCCACGAACAGCATGAGGAACAGGGCCAGGAAGCCGAGCTGGACCCCGCGGCGGATGCCCTTCCAGCCCAGATCGCGCCAAGCCGCCATCAGGTAGCCCGCCACGACCAGCGCAGGGAGCGCGCCCAGCATCACCCGCCGCAGGAAGGCAGGACCGGCCGCCTCCAGCGTGTAGTAGGTGGGGCTGAAGCGTGCCAACAGAAACAGCGTCAGCTCGCCCAACACCACCGTGGCCGCCGCCAGACGCAGCCTCACCGAGCGCTCGTGGCGGCGGGAGAACTCTCGCTTGCCTTCCTGCTCCTTCGGCATACCCAACCAGCCAGGTGTCAGGATCTTGCCCGTCTCATACTCGGCAACGGCGCGGCTGGGGCCGCGCCGCTGAATGAAGTCTACGATGTCGCTTCGGCCGCTGTCTGTGCCTCAGCATGCCTCCCGCTACGCGCTCGGCGCCGCGCCGGCGTTGCCGCTCTGCCCTTCCTCGGCCACAGCATTCAGCTCCGCCAGCAAGTCGTCCACGTCGAAGCTGTGGAGCATGGCGCCGTCCTTGAGCGTCTCCAGCCGCGCGACCGCGCATTCGTGGCAGTGCAGGCCGCGCCTCTTGAAGATCGCCACCGCCTGCGGCAGCAGGTCCATGACCTCGTCGAAGGTCATCTCCTCGGTAATCTGCTCGGCCATGCCGCTGCGCTCCCCTGACCGGGCTGACGCTCACACGCCGGTGTGCCCAAAGCCGCCCCCGCCCCGCGCCGTCTCATCCAGCGAGTCGGTCGGCTCCAGCTCCGCCCGGACGACCGGCGCAATCACCATCTGCGCTATGCGATCGCCCCGCGCTATGGTGAACGCCTCCTGACCGAGATTGGCCAGGATGACCCGGATCTCGCCCCGGTAGTCAGCGTCAATGGTCCCCGGCGCGTTGAGCAGAGAGATCCCATGCCTGACGGCCAGGCCGCTGCGCGGGCGCACTTGTCCCTCATAGCCCGGCGGGATCGCCACCCGGATGCCCGTGGGCACCAGGGCCCGCTCGCCCGGCGCCAGAGTCAACGGCTCGGCCACTGCCGCCCGCAGGTCCATGCCCGCCGCCTTGGGGCTCATGTAGGCCGGGAGCGGAATGTCCTCAGCCCCCGGCAGGACCTCTATGGCAACCGCCACAGTATGTGGACGTTTCATCTCCCCGATGACGCAGTATCGTCCCCTCCGCCGGTAATCAGGGCTCCTCTAGTTCCAGCAGGCCCTCTCTAGGGCTTAGAGTCATTCGGAAGTGCTCAAGGAAGCTCAGGCCAAGCAGAGCTGCCCAAGTAGCGCCCGGGATCTCATGGCAGACGGCCTCCACGCCCTGCACACATGCCTCACCGACTGCGATCTGGTCGATCACGACCCGTCGCATGCCGCGCATGCCACCGGCTGTCACGAATCTGGCAAGTGGTGCATCAGAAAGGTCGTAACCAATGCTCTCAACCAGCCCGGGCGGCAGCAACACCTCCGTGGAGCCCGTGTCCACCACGGCCAAGACGTCGCGGCTCGCGGCGGGCCCGGTCACGCGCACTAGCACAGTGGCTGGGCGGCGCGTGTAAAGGGCGACTCTCACAGGATCAACCCGTGTGCGTCATCGGGGATGACGTCACCGGCGTACAGAACGCAGGCCTCCGGCATCCCCTCCAGTTGCCGCAAGACACCCGCGAGGTCGCCGGCGCGGGCCACGATGCGCAGCTTCTTGGGCGAATGATCGGGGTTCCGCTCCACCACCTCACCTCCCACCCACTCGCCCTCGTACTGCTCCCTCAACTCCGCCAGCCCGATGACTGTCTCGCTCGTATCCATCGCTCCCCCCACGCCTCGCGTCGGCTCATTATAGCAACCCGCCAACGCCGCCGCAAGTGGCCCGGCCCGGCCGTCTACAGGGGCAGGTCGATCTGGCGCCCCTGCTCGCACGACAGGATGCCGGCCTCCAGGATCTCCTGTGCGTCGCGGCAGATCTGGGCCGAGGACGGGCCCTGGGGCTCCTTCTCGTTCTTCAGGCACCAGACGAAGTGGGCCACCGGATCGCGCCAGTGGTCGGGCGGATCGGGGGCCGCAATGGTGGTGCCCTCCGGATCGTCGGTGGTGGCCAGCCACACCTCGTCGCCGCGCACTATCATGGTGCCCGCACAGCCGTTGAAAGTGGGCCCGCGTTCGGGCACCTTGCCGATCTGGGTCCAGGAGGCCTCGGCGATGCCGATGGCGCGGTCGTAGTCCATCAGGATGAAGGCATTGTCTTCCACATCTATGTAGTCCTTGCACAGCCGGCCCCAGGTGGCCACCACGCTGTTGGGCGTGCCCAGGAACCAGCGGGCCACCTTGCAGCCGTAGCAGCAGTAGTCCATCAGCGCGCCCGCCCCATTGCGCTCGGGGTCGTAGAGCCAGCCGTAGAAGTACTCCGAGCAGCCCAGCTCCTTGGGGCCCTGGTGAGCACAGCGCATGCGAAGTTGGGCCACTTGGCCGATGGCGCCTTCCTCCACCAGCTTGTAGGCGTGCTGGATGCCCGGGCTCCAGGTGGAGGGGTAGTTGATCATGAGGATGATGCCGCTCTTCTCGGCGGCCGACAGCATCCGGTCGGCGTTGGCCAGCCGATCGGCCATGGGCTTCTCGACCATCGCGTGTACGCCCGCCTCCGCACAGGCCTCCACCACGTCTGCGCCGCCGCGGTTGTCGGTGTAGACGAACACGGCGTCCGGCTTCTCCTTCTCCAGCAGGTCGTGGTAGTCGGAGTAGAGGCTCTCCACCCCGTACTCTTCGGCTATCTTGTCGCGCAGGGGCTGGTTGGGATCGGCGGCGGCAACCAGCTCGACGTCGTCGCGCTCCGCCGCGTGGCCCAGCGTGCCCCACAGATGATCGTGCACCATCCCGGTAACGCCGATACGCAGCTTGGCGGCCATTCGCCACACTCCTCCAGGGGAGAATAGGTTATACAGCGGCCAAGTGGTTTCCCGCGAGGGCGGAGATTATCCTGCCCCGAGCCCGGCGCTACTGCAAGCGCACCGGCAGGCTGAAGAGCAGTGGGTAGGGGCAGTGTATGGAGTGCACAATCTCCCGATTGTGCACGTGCAACATCAGGAGATGTTGCACTCCACAGAACGACAGCCAAGAACCCGCCCCCAGCCCTCACACCGCCTTGGTGTACTGCTTGGCGGCCATGTCGGTGATCAGCGGAATGGTGAAGTCCTCGCGCTTGTAGGCCTTGACGGCAAAGACGATGGACAGCACCAGCCAGGCAAGCCAGTAGCAGCCAATCGCCAGGCCCATGAGGTAGGCCAGCGGGCCGGCGATGGCCCCGAAGATGCCGGTCACGATCAGGAGCCCCACGTAGACGACGAAGGCGCCGATGTTCCAGAACAGGCCGGTCCAGCCGTGCTTGCGTACGTACGGGTCCCTCTTCGTGCTGTCCAGCACCAGGGCGATGATGGCGATGATCCAGATGGGGTAGCTCAGCGCGGCCAGGATCTCGTTGGTGCCTGCGGACGTCGCCGTCGTGGCGGGCGGCGGGGCCGGCGGAGGCCCGGGAGGCGCAGCCTGCTCTCGCTGGGCCGCCTGCTGCTGTGGAGCAGGCAGGCAGTTGGGGCAGTAGTTCTTCCCCTCGACGATAGTGCGGCACTCCTCGCAGACCTCGTTCCTGCACGCGACGCAGATGGCCACGCTCTCGCGATCTGTGTGGATAACGCAGGCCATTGGCTTCCTCCTGGTGCGTTGCGGCGTACGCAACCTCCCATTAGCCTTCGAGCAAGTCCTCGATGCCGGCCAGCTCCGGCGGCATTTCGATGGGCGGCGTGCGTGCCACCTGGACCTCGCCCTCCACCAGGCGGCAGCGCAGCATGTTCTGCCAGCCGGGGTCGTTGACCTCTGCGCGGTCGGCCCGATAGTGCGTGCCGCGGCTCTCCGTGCGCAATAGTGCGGACTGGGCCACACATCGCCCCACCAGGGCCAGGTTCCGCAGCTCCGCACGCTCCCGGGGGGAGCCCTCGGCCGCGTTGGCCGCCGCTAGAGCAGACTGGGCCGCTGCCGTGGCCTGCGAGACGCTCTCCTCGGTCCGAACGACACAGCAACCCATCCACATCTCCCGCGTCAGGCGCGTGCGGATGGCCGCCGTGGAGTCGCCGCCGGCCGCCGCGCACAGGGCTTCGTAGTCTGCCTGCGCTCGCCCCAGCGCTGCTTGGCTCAGCGTGGCCGGGCCCCTCTCGCGCGCGAGCTCGGCCGCCGACTGCCCGGCGAGGCGCCCGAACACCTGGCAGTCGGCCAGTGCGTTCCCGCCAGGCCGATCGGCGCCGTGTTGCCCGCCGGCGCTCTCGCCGGCCGCGAAGAGCCCCGGCAGTTCGGTGGCGGCGCTCTCGTCAATGGCCACGCCCCCGTTGAAGTGCTGCACGGCGGGAGCGAACTCCACCGGCTCGCGGCGGATGTCCATCCCCTGCCGCAGCAGATGCTCCAGGGGCACCGCGGCCCGCTCCTCGATGGCCGCCGGGTCGTTGTGCGAGATGTCCAGGAGCACGCCTCTGTGCTCGGTGCCGCGGTCCTCGGCGATCTCCGTGTAGGCCGCCACGTCCACCCACTTGCTCGGGTTGCGCACGCTGAAGGGGTAGGTGTAGCCCTTCTCGTGGATGGCCGCTGCGATATCGCTGCCCTCGGGGAAGTACGCCTCGACGAACTCCTCGCCGTTCGCGTTCGTGAGTCGTGGGTCGAGCCGCCAGAACACACCGGAGAGCGCGAAGTGAATGGGATGCACGATGCTGGGTCCGATCTGGATGAACTCCATGTTGACCAAGGGGGCCCCCGCGCGCAGCGCCAGCGCGTAGGCGTCGCCCGTCATGCCCTCGGGGTACACGTTCAGCTCGTAGAGCTTCCCCGCGCCGCCGGCAGCAAGCACTACGGCGGCAGCCTCCACGGTCACCAACTGGTCGTCCGGGCCGCACAATCCCCAGCAACCGGCGACCGCGCCTTTATCGTCCAGCAGCGCGTCCACGATCATGGTCTCGCCCAGGAAACGCACGCCGAGTTCCTGGGCCCGAGCCATCAGCACGTCCATGATGACCGGCCCGGTGTCGGCGCCCCGCCCGCACGCGCGGGGGAACCGCGCACCGTCGCTCAGGATCTGCCTGAACTTGCCCTCCTCGGTCTTGTCGAAGTCGGCGCCCCAGGCCTCCAGCTCCAGCAGGCGGTCGGGCGCCTCGAAGGCGATGCGGCGGCTGAGCTCGGGGCGGCAGACCAGCCCGCCCTTGACCATGATGTCCACCCAATGCTCATGCGGCGAGTCCCGCTGGTCGGCGTGCCCGAAGGCGGCGCCATAGGCCATCCAGTCCGAGGCCGCGGCCCTGGTCGTGCCCGCTTGCCCCGGCGTGCCCTTGCTAATGACCAGTACGTCAGCACCCAGGCTGCGTGCCTCGACGGCCGCGCGCAGCCCCGCCCCTCCAGCACCGATGACGGCGACGTCGCAGGTCAGCTTGCGCATGTCTCCCTGTTCCACGAGCCGAGGTCGCAGGCCTTCCGTGGGGCAGGACCTTGCCAAGGAGCCGCCAGCGCCAGCGGCGAACCTGCGCGCACGTCACTTCTTGCCTCGGTGGGAGGGCCGCATGAGATTGCCGGCGACCGCTCTGGCCTTCGTCATTGCGGCTGGCCCGACACTGGGGCGGCCGCAGATCACCATCACCACTGGCCGGCCGGCGCGCACCTTCCTGGCAGGCGAGCAGATCGAGCTCGCGCTGCGCCACTCGGGCGAGGCAAGACCTGCCTCCATTATGGTCGCCCTCCTCAAGGCATCCGGCCAGGAGATCGTCACGAGCGACGTAACCGTGGGCGCAGATGGCAAGGCCTCCTTCGAGCACGCGGCGTTGCCGCCGGGCTACTACCCGGTGCGGGTGACGCTGCCCGGCCAGGAGGAGCCCTACCGGGACGCCCTGGCGGTGCTGCCGCCCGTGCGGCCGCTTGCAGACGCCCAACCCTCCATGTTTGGCGTGGACGCAGGCGTGCCGCTGGGCGAGAACGACTTCCAGGCCATGGCCCAGTGCGGCATCCGTTGGGTGCGGTGCGACGCCTTCAACTGGGCCGCGATCGAGCCCAGGGAGGGTGAGTTCGACTGGGCTGAGGCCGACAACGCAGTCGGCTGGGCCGAGAAGCATGGCCTGCGGCTGTTGGGCCTGCTGGGCCACGCCGCCCGCTGGAATGCAGTTGTCCCCACCGACGAGCAACGCCCCTGGCAGACCAGCCCATACCGGTCCCACACGCAATGGGACCGGGCCGCGCAGCAGGTCTTCCAGCGCTACGGAGACGGCGTGCCGCTGTGGGAGCTATGGAACGAGGCGGACGGGGCTTTCTACTGCGGCACGTGGGATCGCTACCTGGAGATGCTCAAGCTCACTGCCAGCCGCCTGCGCGAGGCTTCGCCGCACGGACGTCTGGTCTATGGCGGATCGGCCGGCGCCTCGGACTTGATGAACTGGACGGCCCGCGCCACGGAGGGCGCCTACTTCGACTACCAGAACGGGCACTACCCCTTCCAGGGGTACGACGACGGCCGCGGCTTCGAGCCGCCTGAGGGCTTTCGCACGGCCTCTCCACAGGTGGCACGCCTTCACGGCCTGCCCCAGCCTCTGCTCATAACTGAGGCCAGCCGCGGCTTCGGGTCCAAGGACCCGCTCGAGCCGGCCGCCGAGCTCTCTCGCCTTCTCGTGCAGGCGGCGGCCGTCCGCTGTCCGCTGTGGTGCTGGTTCGCGTGGGAGGGCCCCGACAACGTGTGCCTGGTCGAGCGCCGCGGCGAGCAGCTCGTCCCGCGCCCGCTGTATGCGGCCCACGCCAACGTGGTGCATCACCTGGAGGGCGCGCACTTCCTGGGCCGCGTGCCGTCGCTCGGCCGGAACGTGAAGAGCTACCTGTTCGTTCGGGACGGCGAGCCGCTACTGGTCGTGTGGCGGCTGGGCGACGACGCGGTCGTGCTGCCGCCGGGCCTTGTCGCCGAGCGCCCGGCGGCCATCGCCGACTTCCTCGGCTCCCCCGTTGACGCATCGCAAGGGGCCGACCTCCCCATCGGCGGAGAGCCGCTCTTCGTGCGCCTCGGCGCCGGTGCGGCCAGCGCGCTGTTGGCGGAGGCCGTGCGCGATTCGCTGGATCGGCTGCTGAACACGAAGATGGGCCAGCCACGGTCCTATGAGGATGGCGGCCCGGCGGGGGACGTGCAGCCCCTGAAATACGTGGGCACCTTCCGAGAGGACCTGGCGGCCTCGTGCGGCGGGCTGGCACCCGTCGTCAGGGCACAGAGCCTCGTTTTCACCGTGGCCAGGCATCTGGACAACGGGTCCGTAGAACAGGCCGTAGTCGCCCTGCGCGAGCTGCGTGACGCCTGCGTGGGCTGGGCGGCAGTGGTCGCCCAAAAGATCGCCGCACACGAGCCCCTTCAGGCGGCTGAGAGGAAGATCCCCGGGCTGCCCGTCAGGCCCGGCACGCAGCCAACCCCGCCCGACCCGCGCCGGTGGGGAGCCCCGACCACGGGCTATCCACGCGGCGTGGAGTGGCTGCGGCGGCTGCTGGAGGCGGCCTACGTGTGCAGCGACCTAGCGACGGGGCTGCAAGCGATCGCGGCCGATCGGCCCCTGGCCCCCGAGGCCGACCTCGCGGCGGCGGCGGGGAGACTGGAGGCCCTGCGCGGCAAGCTCGACCAGCGCGGCGGGCCCTACGCGCGGCTGGTCCGAACCGAGGTCCTCCAGCAACTCGTGGCGGACTGGTGGGCCCTGGCCCGGGCCCGGCGAGACGCAGACCTGCTGGCCCTGGCGCAGGGGGCGATAGCGCCCCTGGAGGCCCTGGCCGAGGCGGAGCCGCCGTTGGTGACCAAGGCCTTCTTCACCGTGGAGATGCCCAGCGCCGAGCAGCTCGTCAGGCAGCGCAGCCTCGCTGCCGGCAAGCAGCACCCGCTCATCGTCACCGTGTGGAACTTCGCCGACCAGCCGGTCGCGGGAGCCCTTGAGGTGGATGCGCCCATGGGCTGGGAAGTGAGCGGGACGCCCCTCAACTTCAGCGTGCCAGCACACGACCACAGCCCGGGCCTGCGCCTGTTGCTCAAGCTGCCCCCCACTGCGGGCGGCGGCCGGATCACCATCTCGGGGGAGCTCGACACGGGGGAGAAGCTGCCGGCGTTCTGGTATGTCGTCAACGAGAAGGCGTAATGGTGGGTTCATGGAGGCGGGTCGAGCGTGGCCACAAACGGCCTCTGCCGCATGATGGTGAGCATCTCGCGGTCGCCATCTCTCCAGGCGTAGCCGCCGTTCGCTTCCACGACCTTGCGGCCCACGGCGGCGATGCGCGCGGCGATGTCGGCGATCTTCTCCTGCGCAGGTAGGCCGTCTCGGGTCACGTTCTTGTAGGTGTCCCCCAAGGGCCGTAGCCACTTCTCAGATAGTCCCTCGGCGCCCTTGACGACGCCCAGCAGCCCGCCGACCGTGGCGGCGTTGCAGTCCGCATCATAGCCGATCATGCACGCGAGCAGTATGGTCCTCTCGAAGTCGCCCCCTCCGTAGAGCAGCGCCATGGTGCACGCCCCGCCGTTCATCACGCTGGAGTTGGCGTTCCACTTCTCGCCGTACTTAGCATGCATGCGCTGGCGCTGGGCGCGCCAGTCGTCCGGCTCCTCCTCGTGCCAGCCGACAACGTCGCTGACGATCTGGTGGTACTCCGACTCCGGCGGAAGCGCAGACATGCCCACGGCCACCAGCTTCTCGACATCGCCCTCGAAGAACGCCTCCGCGTACATCACGTCGAAGTAGTGCGCCGCCAGCACGCTCTCGCCGTAGACGACCACGTGCGCGAACTTGTCGCCGTAGCGCTGGGCCGTGGCCGGCATGCCCGGGCTGACCATGCCCCACAGCTCCTGGGTGAACTGCCCGCTCAGGTTGAACCACGCCTTGTCGTTGTTGGCGGGATGTCCCGTGGCCGGCGGGATCATACCCTCGTTCATCAGCTCCAGCGCCCGCTTGTTCGCCACCCACACCTTCCTCTTGACGTGGCTGGTCCACTCAGCCGCGACCTGCTCGTAGGTCAGGCCAATCCCGTGCTCCTCCAGCGCGTGCAGGTACACGTACTCGATGTCGGTGTCGTCGTCGCTGACCGCGCCCTCGGTGTAGTCCGGCCTAAAGGTGATCTCGGGGCCCGGCTGCTCCCAGTACTTCAGCTCGTGCGGCCAGCCGAACATGTTGCCGGCCAGCTCCCCCAGCCAGGCGCCGTGCACCTTGTCCAGGTATTCGGCGAAGGGCATAGTGACCTTCGCCTGAGCGGCGGCGTGCGCGCCCATGGCTGCGATGAAGCAGAGGACGACGGCTAACGACGCAGTGCCCGACATCGTGGCGCCTCCCAGACGGTGGCGGCTCCGGCTCGCAAGGCTGAAGCAGCGGCAACTGCGCCTCCACTTCCGCCCCCCGTGAGCATCTCCTGCCCCACGGGCCTCCAGGCCCGTGCCGACCTTCGCCGCCCCCTTCGCCCGATGTCACATGAGACCGGCGCCGGTCAAGTCAGAGACGCCCGGCACAACTGCTCCCACCGGCAGCATCCAGAATCAGGTTTCCTCTGGCCAGGTTGTGCCGATTTAGCGCTGGCGGGGGATGATGGGGGAATCGGCAGGAGGCCGGTGCCAACTCACACCACCCCCTCCCACGCTAAGTTGGCACAACCTGAAGCTGGCTCCCTGCCGGGACCTGATTCTGGATGCTGCCAGCTCCCGCCGCCCGCGTTGTCACCACCGTGGCCATGTGCTATACTGGGCCGACTGAGATCCCTCTCGCCCGGGCGACGGAGCAACCGACACATGGCCGAGGAGACCCACGAGCAGCAGCCCGCTGCAGGCACGCCGGCGGTTGACATATTCGGACGGTCCACGGGAATCCTCGTGTTCGTCGTGGGCATCGCGCTCCTGGTGCTGGTGTTCTTCTGGGCCTACCAGCTCTTCAACAACATCGAGCAGCACATTGACACCGTCGCCCCGACGCAGGTGGCCAGCTCCTCCGAGGGGAGCGACAGCCCCCCCAACCCGGGCCATGCGGCGAGCGGTCGGACGCTGGCGCAGGTGGCGGCCATCATCGGCCTGAAGATCGCCGCCATCTTCGCCCTGGGCTACTGTGCCAGCCTGGTGGCCGGCAAGGGCATCCAGATGACCGCTGCCCACCGGGGCAAACGCAGCGAATGACTGGGCCGCCTCGGGCGGCACCGTGAGGTCACTTGGCCGAAGCGCGGCTGGAAGCCATCGTCTCAGGACGCGTTCAGGGCGTCAACTTCCGTTTCTACACCATCCGAGAGGCCGTTCCCCTGGGGCTCAAGGGGTACGTCAGGAACCTGCGCAGCGGGCAGGTCGAGGTGGTGGCCGAAGGCGAGCGCGCCGATCTGGAGAAGCTGCTGGCGTTCCTGCGCCGCGGCCCGTCCCACTCTCGGGTTGACGCAGTGGACGTGCAGTGGGGCGAGCCACAGGGGGATTTGCAGTCCTTCGGAGTAAGATACTGACGCCGCGCCGAATCACCACCCGTCAAAGGGAGTCGGCTTTGGCTTTCCCGAAGCCACGCATCACTCGCCTCCGATCGTCCGCACTGCCCCCCCTCCGGCGGTGGCTGGCAGCCCTTGCCGTGGCCCTGATCAGCGGCGCTCCCGTCGCCGCCGACGCGGGCGCGCATCTGTTGGCAGCCGTCGAGGCGCTCGAGCAGGGCCATTACCAGCAGGCGGCAGCCCACGCGCGGGCTGCCGACAAAGCCGATCCACGCAGCCTTCTGGTCCGCGTCGTGCAGGCCGGCATCCAGTTCGCCAGATTCGACGTCCACACCGCGCGGAAGGGCTTCCGCGAGGCCTTGACGGACGGCCCAGCCTCAGCCCCAGCCTGGCTCGGGGCGGGGGCGTGCGCCGTGCGAGAGGGTGACTTCGCCGCCGCCGCCAAGCACTACCGCACGGCCCTCTCAACTGATTGCCGTTCGCCGGCCGACGTCCGGGCGTGTCTGGCGTATGCGCTCTGCCAGGCGGGCGACTTGGCCGGGGCGCGTCGTGAGGTCGAGACGCTGCACGAGCGCGGCACACTCACGCCGCTGGCGATGGAGGTGGAAGCGGCCCTCAGGATCGCCGACCGGGACCTGGAGGGTGCTCTGGGTGTGCTGGCGCAATCGGCATTGGCGTGCGGCGACCTTCCCCCGATCGTCATGTCTGCGGCCACCGTCTCGCTGGCTATGCCCAGCGCGGGCCGGCGAGTGCTGGCGTCTCTGTCCGACAGGACCACCGAGGGCACGCGCGTAACGGCAAGTGCGGTGCCGCCGGCCGGAGGCGTGGAGGAGCAGGGGCTGCACATTGCGTACCCCACGCCGGGCGCCACCGTGTCCGGCTCCATCCAGGTGACCGTACAGCCCGACCCCCAGACGCCGCTGAGCTACCTGGCCCTGTTGATTGACGGCAAGTTCAGAGCGCTGAGCAATTCTGCGCCGTATCGGCTCACGCTGGACACTCGCACTTGCGCAGACGGCCCCCACGAGCTGCGCGTGGACGGCTACAGCGCCGCCGGGGTGCGCATTGCCTGGGCCACGAGGATGCTCGTAGTGGCCAATGGCCCGTCCGCAGGTCACGAGCCGCCGCGATGGCCCGCCTCGGGGGGCGCGCGGTCGCCCGCCCAGGGCCCTCAGCTCGCCGAGGGCAGACACCGCACCTACGCTGCTCTGCCGAGCGGCGCCTCGCCCCGAACCGCCAGCGCCCCGGGGCAGGCACGCCTGTTGGCGGAAGCCGAGCGCCGGCTGGAGGCGTGGCTGACGCTGCGGCCGCACCCGCTCAACCGGCCCTACCTAGCCGGTCGGATTCGCGAGGCGCAGCGGGAACTGCTGGACGCGGCCGCGGCCTACGAGTACGTCTTTGCCCTCCAGCCAGTCTATCCGGGCGTGCGCAGCGACCTGAGCGCGGTCTACCGGCAACTGGGCCTGACCCGTGCCGGCCAGCGCCCGGTGGAGCTGAGGCATCTGGCTCGCGGCGGCCGCAGGGCGGCTCTGACCTTCGACGACGGCCCCAACCCATCGCTCACGCCCGCCATCCTGGACCAACTGGATCAGTATGGCGCCAAGGCCACCTTCTTCGTGATCGGCAAGCAGGCCGAGCTCTACCCCGAGCTGGTGCGCGAGATCCACCGGCGCGGCCACGAACTGGCCTGCCACAGCTACTCCCACTCCGACATGACCGAGCTGAACGCGCTGGAGGTGGAGCGAGAGCTGGTGAAGACGCGGGCGCTGGTGCGGGAGGCCAGCGGCGCCGTGGTCACCCTCTTCCGGCCGCCGGGCGGGCACTACGACGCCGGAGTCGGTCGAGCCGCCGCCGCCATGGGCTACGATACGGTCTTCTGGAGCGCCAACATCGGGGATTGCGCCGGCATGGACGCTGATGCCACTGCACAGAGACTGCTGGCGGACATAGACGACGGCGCCATCATCCTTCTGCACAACGGCTACGACGAGACTGTGCCCGCGCTGCCCAAGCTCTTGGCTGCGCTGAACCAACGCGGCTACAAGTTGCAGACCATCTCCCAGATTCTCGGCCGCCAGCCGCTACGTCGAGCCGCGGCCACCGAGGGTGCGGAAGGTGCCGCGGGCCAGTGATATCGGGCCCCCGAGCCGCCTCGTTCGCTCCCTGCTGCCACTCTTGCTGCTCCTCTCGGCCCCCGCGCCCCGCAGCACCGAATCGCTGGCGGCGCGACCGACGAGGACGCCTGCCAGCTCCCGTTTGCCCGACTGCGACCCCAACCGTCCGCTGTTTCCCGCCAGCAGCCTGGTGGACTACTCCTACCTGCTCGACCCACCGGCCGGCAAGCACGGCTTCCTGACCGTGGGCGAGGATGGCGACTTCCGCTTCCAGGACGGCACGCCGGCTCGGTTCTGGGGCATCAACGTCGCCAAGACCAGCGTCTTCCAGCCCAAGGCGGTCATTCGCGCCGCGGCCCGGGCCATTGCCGAGGCGGGCTTCAACCTGTGCCGGCTGCATCACCTGGACGACGTGGGCGGCCTGCTGCCTGCCGAGAAGCCGCCCAACGGTCGGCTCAGCCGCCAGAACCTCGACCTCGTGGACTTCTGGGTTTCCGAGCTGAAGAAGCGCGGCGTATACGTGTACCTGGACCTGCTCGACTACCGCACCTTCCAGCCTTGGGAGGGAGTGGCGGACGCGAAGGAGCTTGGACGCGGGGCCAAGCCCGAGGCCCTGTTCAACGAGAAGCTCATCAGCTTGCAGCAGCAGTACGCGCTCGAGCTACTGACCGTGCACGTCAACCCGTACACGGGCCTGACCTACGCGCAGGATCCCGCCGTGTGCATGGTCGAGCTATGCGACGAGAATGGGCTGCTGAAGCGCCGCAAATACCTGCCCAGCATGTCAGAGCCCTACGCCCAGGAGCTGCGCCGGCGCTGGAACTACTGGCTGCGCGCGACCTACGGCAGCAACGAGGACGTGCGCCGAGCCTGGGGGCGGCTGGCGCCGACCGAGAGCCTCGAGGACAACAGCATCGAGCTACCCCTGGGCCCCCAGCCGGCGGCGGTGCGAAGGGCCGACCCGCGCCGGAACGACTTCCTGCGCTTTGGCTACAGCGTGCACCGCGCCTACATGCGCAACCTCACTCAGCCCCTGCGCCAGAGCGGACTGCGGGTCCCCGTCAGCGCCGTGCTGGACTCGGACGTCATGGCCGACGTACGCGCCGTGGCCGAGGAGCTGGACTTCCTGGCCACCAACTTCTACTGGGACCACCCCTTCTGGTCCGCCGGCGCCGAGTGGCAAAGCCCCGCCTTCTACCTGAACCTCAACGAGGTGGAGGCGCGGGGCACACAGACCTTCGCGCCCTTCGTGGGCATCAGTGAGGTACTGGGCAAGCCGCTGGTCGTGCGCGAGTGGAACTACTGCTGGCCCAACAAGTACCGCGCCGCTGGGATCCTCGAGGCCGCCGCCTACGCGCGCCTGTTGGGCATTGACGCCATGATCTGCTTCACCCTGGGCACGCCCCCCGAGTCGCGCCGGCTGGGCTTCTTCGACGTGCGGCGCGACCCGGCCCGCTGGGGGCTGCTGGGGCATGCGGCCAAGCTCTACTTGAGCGATGACCTCCGCCCCGCCGGGCGGACGGTGGCAGTAGGCTACTCCCTGGTGGACACGTTCTTCGATGGACTGGGCCCGCGGCTGACGCCGGAGGGGCGCGCCGCCGACGACGTGTATGCCCTTGGCTGGCATACGGCAGTGGCCAACCACTTCTTCGACGACGCGATTGGCGACACCGCCAAGGCGGACCTGCTGGTCGCCTCGGGACGCACGGCCGCCGCCAGCTACACCGGCCGACGGGCGGTGATCTTCGCTGGCTCCGACTACACCGACTTGCGCGGGACGCGCGAGCCCGGCGCGCTGGCAGCCCGAGCCGGCTACGCCGTACAGATGGGCCTGCCGGGCCGGTATGACTTCTCCCTCCAGGGATTCCTGTATGGCGAGGGCGTCGTGCAGGAGCGAACGACGGTACGGCCGTTCCGTCTCGACTCCGTGCGCGCTGCCGGGCACGAGCCCATCGGGGTGGATGAGGCCTCAAACGCAGCCTGGGGCTTCTTCGACGATGACCGCAGCAACTGGGTCTTCGCCCACCTGGCCCCCGGTGAGGCGGCACGTGCGGCGCTCGACGCGCTGGCCACGCTCTACCGGATGCCAGTGTCGCACCGCTCGCTGGCCGAGCGAGTGCTCGTGTCCGGCACCGGCCAACTGCGGCGCGACGAGAAACGCGGCATCCTGGTGGTAGACGCCCCCCAGTTCCAGGCCCTAGCGGGCGCGCTGCGGTCTGCGCCCTCCCTGGCAGCTACCGACCTCCAGCTCTCCTCGCAGACCGGCATCGGCGCCGTCGTGGCTACGTCCTTGGATGGCCGCCCGCTGGCCGCCTCGGAGCACTTCGCGGTCAAGATGGTCAGCTTCGCCATCAACGAGGGCGAGTCCAAGCAGGCTCACGGGCACGACGCAGCGGGGGCGACGATCTACGCGCTCCGCGACCACGGATCCGGGCCCGTGAGGACCATGGGCCGGGAGAGGGAAGAGCCCACAATTGTGGCCCTCGGCGGAAGGCCGCTCCTGCATGTCTACATGGCCAATGGCACCTGGGAGTTGCTGCGCGAGGGTGACCGGTGGCTGCTGTACTGCGACACGCCGGGAATGCGGTTCAGACTGCCCGGACTGCCTGACGAGGTGGTCGTGGGAGGCCACACGGGGCCCGAGGAGCCCCATTTCCGCGCCGTGGAGCAACCACTGACCCATCCGGAAGGTGTTCTCTTCCTGGAGGTGAGAGGCGCCGCGGCGCCCCGGTGACAGGGCTGATTTTGCACTCCAGGGTTGAAAAAGGGGCCGCAGTGTGGTAAGATACGCGCTGCACTCGGGCCTCGAACACTCGGCGCCAGGCATGCCGCCGGGGGCAGGTGTATTGCGCCCTGACGCGCCGGGCATGGTCAACCGGCCCCGAAGATCAGCAGTCCCAAGCCGCCGCAGTATGCAGACGAGGATCACTAAGGGGGACCAGCAAATGAGGGCACCACGGCTGGTATACATGCGCGCGGCGTACGTCTTGGCGCTGGCACTTGTCCTGGGCGCGGCCCTGGGCAGCACGGCTGAGGCCAGGGAGACTCAGCTGGCCGGCATCCGTCTGGGCATGCACGCCATCAACGTGCTCGACATCTGGGGCCAGCCCGACGGGATCGTAGTGCGGCAGGCGCCGCCCCCTTCGGCGGGCGCGGGGGCCGAGGGGATGATGGGCGAGATGGGCGAGATGGGCGGCATGGGTGGCATGGGCGGCCTGCTGGGCATGCCCGGCAGCGTGCCCATGTACGGCGGCATGGGCGGTGAGGAGGGCATGGGCAGCATGATGGGCGCCGGCATGGGTGGTCCCTCCGAGGCCGGCCCGGGAGCCATGGGCGCGGCGGGCGCAACCGGCAACGTGCCCCCGTTGGGCATCCCCATGTGGGCGCTGCCGCTGTGGGTGGACTTGGGCGAGTTCGAGGTGGAGTGGATCTACGACAAGAGCGATCAGGGGTTCGTGCTGGGCTTCGTCTTCGACGAGGACGGATACGTGACGGTGATCAGCCTGGCCGGCGAGAAGTGCGACTTCGCCCGCACGGCCATGTGGAGGCCCCACCGGACCGTGAAGCTGGGCGACAGCTTCCAGCACGTGATATACCGCTACGGCTATCCCGACGAGTCCATCACCTTCGACTCGCAGATGTCACCGGCCAGCCTTTGGTACACGGGCAACGTCCAGGTGACCTTCACCTGGGGCCCCAACGACGTGGCGGTGGACAACGTTTTCTCCCGAGACTGCATCCTCAGGTATACGGAGCGTAACAACGTCGCCTTCACCTTCCACGAGATGAAGCTGACCCGCATCAACATCTGGGAGCGTTAAGGCGCAGTCGCTGACACAGTGCTCGTGGGAGGGCCCCGCGACGCGCGGGGCCCTCTTCTCGTTCCAGTTCGCCACTGGATACGCAGGTGTGTCGCCAAGGCAGGACGAATCTGTGCGCTGTTGCCAAGCGCGACAAGAGGCGCTCGCGACGCAGCACGGTTCACGACTATGGGGGCGGAGCACGTGCCAGCACGAGAGCGGGCGGGCCGGGGAGGTCAAGCGCGATCCACGGGCCCGCAGAGCGACGCGGTCAAGGAGGAAATCCGGCAGCGGGTGGACATTGTTGACCTGATTTCGGAGCACTTGACGCTCAAGAAATCGGGCCAGAACTACAAGGGCTTGTGCCCCTTTCACCCGGAGAAAACCCCTTCCTTCAATGTGCGCCGCGACCGTGGCCTGTGGAAGTGCTTTGGCTGCGACGCCGGCGGCGATGTCTTCGACTTCGTCATGCGCCGCGAGAATCTGACCTTCCCCGAGGCTCTGGAGCGACTCGGGGACCGGGTGGGGGTGCGGGTGGAGCGCTCGCCCGGGGCGGCTCGCCGCCGCAGCCAGCGCGAGGCCATCCTGGAGGCCAACCGTCTGGCCTGCGAGCACTTCCACCGTCTGCTGCTGGAGCATCCCAGCGGCGAGGTGGCCCGCAGGCATCTGGCCGACCGGGGCATTGAGCGGGAGGCCATCGAGCAGTTCCGGCTCGGATACGCGCGCGAGTCGTGGGACGACTTGCTCGAGGCCCTGCGGCGACACAAGATCAACGCCCAGTTGGCGGCGATGGCGGGGCTGGTCATCCCGCGCGAGTCGGGCAGCGGCCACTACGACCGCTTTCGCCATCGTCTGATGTTCCCGATACTCAACGTGTCGGGCAAGGTGATAGGCTTCGGCGGGCGAGCGCTGTCGCCAGAGGAAGAAGCCAAGTACCTGAACACTCCCGAGACGCCCGTCTTCACCAAGGGGCGGGTCCTCTACGGGCTCAATTGGGCTAGCAAGGCGGTGGCCGACCGAGGTGTCGCCATAGTAGTCGAGGGGTATACTGACGTGGTGGCGCTGCACAGCCACGGCCTGCCCAACGCCGTGGCGACCTTGGGCACGGCCTTGACGGAAGAGCACGTGCGCGTGCTCGGCCGGTACGCCGACGAGGTGGTTCTCGCCTACGACGCCGACTCGGCGGGCATGCGCGCCGCCCTCAGTAACGCCGCCAGCTTTGAGGGAGGCCCGGCGGCGGTCCAGCTACTGCGGCTGCCAGCAGGACAGGACCCCGACGACTTCGTCCGCCGCGAGGGACGGGAGGCCTTTGAGCGGCTCCTGGCCCAGCGCCAGGGGCTGGTCGAGTATCAGTTGGACCGCATCTTCGAGCAGCACGGCGAGGAGGACCTGGCCAAGGCGATTGACGAGGCGGCCGCAGCCCTTGCGCGCGTGCAGCGCGAGGACCGACGAGCGATATACCTTGCGCGCGTGGCCGACCGCTTCTTCCAGAGACGGTCTCAGTTTGAGAGCGTGCAGGAGGCCGTCTTGACCCAGGCGCGTAGGCTGCGCCAGTCGCGCTCCGCACGAGCGTCGGGCCGACGCACGCGCCGAGGGGCCGCTGAGTCGGAGCCAGCGGGCTCACCGACGACGACAACCATAGCGCACTCCCTGGCGGGCGAGGTGCCGGGCCTGCTGGAGACGGAGACGGCGCTGCTGGTCGCCGCCCTGCAAGACGCCCAACTGGCGCGTCGGCTGCGGAACGTGATGCCACACTCGGCGTTCCTGCTCCCTGCGGACCGAGAGTTGGCGGCGGCGCTGTTCGCAAGCCTGGAAGGCCGGGGCGACACCGACACAGCGTCCCTCCTGGAAGACCTGGCAAGCGAGGCGGCCCGCGACCGGGCCATAGAGCTTTCCGTGGCGCAAGTCGATGTGCAGACGGTTCGAGAGAATCTCGAAGGGGATGTGGGGCGTCTAAAGGCGTACCGGCGCGCGCGCGGGAAGCGGCGGCGATACGCCTCCGGCTCGGACGAGCGCTTTGCCGAGGCGGAAGTCCCCGACGATGGGGGCGAGAGCTTCGAGGAGTTGACTGCCCGGGTTATGTCCGCCCTGGCACAGAGGGACATCACGCCCTCCGACCCGATGTACGCCGATCTGGTCAGGTGGCGCGAGCTTTCCAGTGAGCTACATGGCTCGGGCGACCTGGACTACTGGGAAGACCGTTAGTGAGGGCGCTTCCCGAACGTGGAAAAAGAGGTCGTGCAGGCCGAGCTGCCGAAATAGCGGCTCCGACCGCGTGGGCTGAGGAAGGCACGGTCGCGCCTTGCCGGCGCTGATGCCCTAGTTGCAGGAGCCCCCTCGGCGGCGGAGGGGAACCGCCAAGGAGGTCGAGTCGGTTTGGCGGCGCGGAAGGGTCCGGGGATCCGCGACAGCGAGGACATCCGGCTGCTGCTTGCCAAGGGCAAGAAGCAGGGCACCCTTACCTATGAGGAGATCCAAGATGGCCTGGCTGATCGGGAGGACCTCGACAGCGAGGCCATGGATGATATGTACCAGCTCTTCGCCGAGGCCGGCATCAAGGTCGTTGACGCTCGGGGCGACGACGGTGAGGCCGCGGGGGATGGCGGGAAGGAAGATGCACAGGAGGAGGACGTGCGTCAACGAGAGCTAGCGGCCATGGAGGGCATTCCGGTAGACGACTCGGTGCGCATGTATCTGCGCGACATCGGCCGGGTGCCCCTGCTATCGGCCAAGCGCGAACTGGAGTTGGCACGGCGCATCCAGAAGGGCGACGGCGAGGTCGCCTACGACCGCATGGCCAACACCCTCAGCTTCAAGCCCAGCGACCGCTTGGAGCCCGAGACGGAGTACGTAGTCTCCATCCGCGGCGGGGAGAACGGCATCCGCGACATCGCCGGCAACCGTCTGGCCAGCGATTTCACCTTCTCCTTCACCACCGCCCCCAGCGCGGCCCCGCTGCGCATCGTGGCGGCCGACCCGCGCAACGGCGCCAAGGGTGTGGACGTGTGCGCGCTGGTGTGGCTGCGCCTGAGCGACGCCGTTGACCTGAAGAGCTTGGGGCCAAAGGCCCTCGGCCTCCAGCGTGCCGACGGCACGCCGGTGCCCTGCACGGTGCAGCCTGGCGCGGAGCGCAACGAGATCCTACTGATCCCCGAGCAGCCCCTGCGCTATCGCAGCAAGCACACGGTAGTGGTCACGGGCGGCAAGGACAGCCCGCGGTCCGTGGACGGCCGGGGCCTGCGCCGCTCCGTGCGCTACTCGTTCACCACGGTGGGGCGCAAGGTATCGCCCAAGCTCGCCTGGTCCTCGCCGGAGCACGGCGAGCAGGACGCGGGCACCGGCGAGCCGATGATCGTCAAGTTCGACAAGCGGCTGGAGCCCGCCACGGTCAACGCCGAGACCGTGACGCTGAGCGACGGCATGGGGCATCCCGTGCCCGGCGTCGTCCACTACGACCCGCAGACTACCCAGGTGCGGCTCATCCCGGACCATGAGCTGATGCTGGGGATGAAGTACCGGCTGGTGCTCAAGGGAGGGCGCCAGGGCCTGCGCAGCCTGGAGGGCGCCCGCCTCAGCCGCAATGTGGAGATCGTGTTCACCACCGCCGAGGAGCGGCGCCAGACCGAAGTAGTCGCCACCTGGCCTCCCAACATGGAGCGCGACGTGGGGCTGAACGGAGCCGTGCAGGTCACCTTCAGCCAACAGATGGACCCCACCGCCATCACGCCGGAGGCCATCAAGCTGAAGGACGAGGAGGCGGTCAAGAAGCTGGCCGAGGCCAACCTGCGGCTGGTGGTTAGCATCGCCAAGAAGTACACCGGCCGCTCCGCCATGAGCTTCCTGGACCTGATCCAGGAGGGCAACATGGGGCTGATGCGCGCGGTGGAGAAGTTCGACTTCCGCAAGGGCTACAAGTTCAGCACCTACGCCACTTGGTGGATTCGCCAGGCCATCACCCGTGCCATCGCCGACCAGGGCCGCATCATCCGCATTCCCGTACACATGGTGGAGACCATCAACCGCCTGGTGAAGACCTCGCGCCAGCTACTCCAGCAGTTGGGCCGAGAGCCCACGCTGGAGGAAGTGGCGATCGAGATGGACATCCCGCTGGAGCGGGTGTCCGAGATCAAGCGCATCGCCCCCGAGCCCCTGTCGCTCGAAGCGCCGGTGGGCGAGGAGGAGAACAGCCACCTGGGGGACTTCGTCCCCGACGACGAGGTCCGCTCGCCGGTGGACGCGGCCAGCAATCTGGTGCTGCGCGAGAATCTCGAGCGCGTGCTCAACACCCTCTCTCCCCGCGAGCGGGAGGTCCTCAAGCTCCGCTTCGGGCTGGACGATGGTTACTCCAGGACCCTGGAGGAAGTGGGGCACATATTCGAGGTGACGCGGGAGCGCATACGACAGATCGAGGCCAAGGCCCTCAAGAAGCTCCGCCACCCCAGCCGCAGTAAGCGCCTGAAGGACTACCTGGACTAGAGAGGCCCGCCCCGTGCGGCCTGGGGCAGTCGGCCCCGCCGGCTGTGGCGGCGTTGGCGGGCGTCAGGAGCCTGTGCCCAGGGCTGTTGAGGCCGCAAGATAAGGGGTAAAAGGGACTTACGGACTTGGCGGCGCGGGGGCAGTGGTGGCTGGGGGTGTTGGGCGTCTTTGGCCAAGCCTTTTGAGGTGGCAAGATAGGGGCAAAAGGCTCGAAGGGCCTGTAGCTCAGCGGCAGAGCAGCCGGCTCATAACCGGTTGGTCCCTGGTTCGAATCCGGGCAGGCCCACCAAGCGGCTTTTCGCACGGCCACGTCAGAGGGGCGCTGGCCATAAGAGACGGGACATCCGATGAATGCGGTGTGCATGTACGCGCGGCCACGCGGATTGGGCCGCGTTTATCCTTAGCATAGGCCCACCGCACGCCACCTGACCATGATCGCCACCATCGCCGACATTCTGAAGGAGCACCGGGGCCAGTTCGGCAGCCACGTGCTCTTCCTGGGGAGCGGCGCCCTGCTGCAGCCCATGCGGCGCACGCCGGAAGAACTGCTGCTGGCCGCCGCGGGGCGATGGGCGCGCGATAGTGGCGTGGCCGTGCCGGATTCCCCAGAGACGGGCGCAGAGGAGGCGCTGCTGGGGCTCTTCGCCGAGGAAGTGGCAGATCCGGCCGAGCGCTGTCGGCTGCTGCGCCGTGAACTGGCGGAGGCCAAACCGGCGGAGGGGCACATCCGACTGGCGGGGCTGATCAAGGGAGAGTACTTCGGCACCATCTTCAGCACCAGCTACGACGGCATGCTGGAGCTGGCGCTGGAGAACCAGCGGCTGCTGGCCGGAGAGGAATACCTGCGGGTGGTGCTGCCGGGCGCCAGCACGGAAGAGGTGGAGTTGGCCGTACGGGAGTCGTCCCGCATTGCCCTCATCAAGCTCTTCGGCGACTTGGAGTCCAAGGCGTTGCCGGTCACGCTGGAGGAACGGCGGCGTAGCCTCCAGCCCGTCAGCCACGTGCTGCGGGAGCAGTCCCGGGCCAGGTGCGTGTTCGTCGGGTTCACCGAGCGCGACCTCCCGGTGCTGGAGCACATCGCCACCACCGGCCGACCGGTCCACTGGGTATCGCAGCGCGTGCCCCTGGGCGACCGAGAGACCTTGGACGAGCTGAAGCTGCACACCCCGGAGGAGCTGCCCTGGCACGAGTACCGGCCGGAGGCAGTCCGGCTGCTGGACGCCCGTGGCTCGCTGGCGAACCTCCTGTGCCGCGAGGAAGGCTCCTTCGACGCCTTCTTCGCCGAGCTGCACGAGCGGCTGATACGCCGGCGTCGGCGACGGCGGCAGGAGCCGCGCAGCCAGATCACGCTGCTGCCCGGAGGGCCATACCGCTTCCTGGAGCACTTCGACACCAAGCACGCGGACCTGTTCTTCGGGCGCGAGTCAGAGGTGGAGGCGCTCTCTGAGCTGATTCCAAACGTGCGCTCGTTGGTGGTGTTCGGGCCCTCGGGAGTGGGGAAGACCTCGCTGCTCAAGGCCGGCCTGATGCCGGCTCTCCGCGACGAGGAGGCGCCGGTGGGCAGGCGCATGCTGCCGGTGTACTGCCGCGGCCTGGAGGACCCCCTGGCAGACATTCGCCTGGCCCTCAGCGAGGCCCTGGAGGAGGCCGGCGTGGCGCTGGAGGCGGAGCCAGAGCCCACCTCACTGCTGGACCTACTCAACGCGGCGGCCGAGGCAGCGCCGTACCCCCTGCTGCTGCTGCTGGACCAGTTCGAGGAGTACCATGTGCGTCTGGGCGCGCCCATGCGGCGCGCCTTCCTGGACCAGTTGGCCGAGGCCATCCAGTCGGCGCGGGACGATGTGCACTTCCTCATCGCAGTCAGGGAGGACTTCCTGGGCAGCCTCTTCGAGCTCTCGCAGCAGGCACCAGACCTGTATCGCAACCTGTATAAGTTGGGGCGGCTGGACAAGGCCGCCGCCGAAGGGGCCGTCATCAAGCCGGCGGCGCGGTTCGAGAAGCACTTCGACAGCGACCTGCCCGAGGCCATCATCGAGGACCTGTACCTGGACGGCGTGCTGCCGGCGGAGTTGCAGATCGTCTGCGACCGCCTCTACGCGGGCCTGAGCAGGAACCAACGCCTAATCAGCCTCAAGCTGTACGAGCAGCTTGGCGGCGCTCACGCCATCATCGCCGACTGCATTGACCACGCCCTGGCCCAGATCCCGCGCCGCGACCGGCAGTTGGCGCGAGCCATTCTGCGCCAGTTGATCACCGCCCACGAGACCCGGGCCACCCTCACGGTGGAGCACATCGCCAGTGCGGCCAAGGCCGACGAGGACACGGTGGGCCGCGTCCTGGCCCGACTGGAGGACCTGCGGCTGGTGCGGGGCGTGGGTGGTGAGGGCGAGCAGTGCTACGAGTTGGTGCACGAGTACATCGCCAACGAGATCACTGGGTGGCTCTCGCGCGACGAGCTGCGCACCAAGGACGTGCAGGAGCTGCTGGCCCGGGAGCTCAATAGCTGGCGCAAGTTCCATCTGCTCATGCACCCCGACGAGCTGCGCTTGGTGCACGAACGCCGCCACGCCCTGCGCATGAGCCGGGACGAGCTGGCTCTGGTGATCCGCAGCGTGGCCCGCCACGACTTCGAGGTGGACTACTGGTTCGGGCGCGTCGGCGAGTTGGAGGACCGCCTGGTTCCCTTCTTGCAGTCCCTGCTCGAAGACGAGCACCCGCAGTCACGGCGGCTGGCGGTCGAGGCCCTCGCCGGGGTGCAGCAGAGCGAGGCGGTGCTGGCACTGATTGGTGCCCTCGACGATCCAGACACGGAGGTACGACGGGCGGCACAGAGCGCCCTGGCCCCGCGCGACCGCGAGTTGGTGGCCCTGCTGGAGGAGGGCGGCCGGCGCCTGCGCGCCAGAGCCGCCTACGCCCTGGGCCAAGTTGGCGGGCGGCGCGCGCGCGATGCCCTGATCGCGGCCTTGGAGGACCCACATCCCAGCGTCCGCGAGTGCGCGGCACAGGCCCTCCAGCAGATGCCCAGCGTGGACGCCACCGGGGCCCTGCTGCGCCGCTTCAACGACCGCGAACCGCCGCCTTGGTCGGTGGCGGAGGTATTGGGCCGCAGCGGCGACCAGAAGGAAATCATCGAGAGGCTGGTGCGCCGCGCTCCCAGGAGCAGGGAATCGGCGCAGGCACACTACGTGCTGGGTCGAACGTACCTGGGCGCCAAGCGGGCCGACCTGGCCGAGCACGAGCTGGAGGCGGCGGCCCAACTGGCCCGCGACGATGAGGGCCAGTCGCTGGTGGCGCAGGCCCGACAGGAGCTGGCCAGCACTAAGGGCCGTGGGCAGGACGCCACGTGGGGCATGTTCCGCTGCGACGCACCCCACCGGGGCAGCAGGGAGAGTGGGCCGGAGCCGCCGCTGGCGGAGGCCTGGCGCTTCCGCACTCGCGACTTCGTGGCCAGCTCGCCGGCCCTGGCCGATGGCGCGGTGTTCTGCGGAGCCAGGGACCAGAGCCTCTACTGCCTGGAGGCTGAGACCGGGGACCTGCGTTGGCGCCTGGCCACCCGCGGACGGGTGGAGTCCTCGCCGGCCGTGGACGGCAGCCGCGTGTATGTTGGCTCCCACGACGGCGGCGTCTACTGCCTGGACGCCAACACGGGCCGGACCCTGTGGCGCGCCGATCTGGGCCAGCCCGTGCGCTCCTCCTGCAATGTGGCCGAGGGATTGGTGGTGGTGGGCTGCTGGGACAAAGCAGTCCACGCCCTGCATGCAGACACCGGCGAGCGCGCCTGGCGCCATGCCACCGACGGCGAGGTCTACGCCTCCCCTGCCATCTCCTCCGGCGTGATCGCCATCGGCTCGTGGGACCGCTGCTTCCGCGCCCTGGACCTGCACTCTGGGGAGCTGTTGTGGCGCCACGAGACTCAGGGCGAAATCTACTCATCGGCCGCGGTGGCGGAGGGGGCAGTGGTGTTCGGCTGCGACGACGGCCAGGTGTACGCTCTCGACCTGGAGTCCGGCCGGCCGCGCTGGCAACACGCCACCGGCGGACGGGTGCGGTCCTCCCCGGCCATAGGCAAGGCCCTCGTCTTCGTTGGCTCGCAGGATGGCTGCCTGTACGCACTCTCCCTGGCGGACGGCGAGCTGCGCTGGCGGGCCCGCACCGATGAGGAGATAGTCTCCTCCCCCGCTCTGGCCGGTGACATCGTCTACGTCGCCTCGCGCGACGGAGCCCTGTACGCGGTGGATGCCCGCACGGGGGAAAGCGCTTGGTCGCGCAAAACGCCCTATGGTATAGTATCCTCACCTGCGGCGGCCGAGGGCCGGCTGGTCATCGGCATGGAGTACTACCACATCGTGGCCTTCGTCAGCGCTGAAGGCTGAGGCTGCAAGTCGGACATGACCGGCAGTCGAAAGCACCTGGGATTGGCCTTGGCTCTGCTGCCGGCGCTGCTGTCTAGCGCCGGCTGTGCCGCGCTCCACGACATGCGCACGGCGCTGGTGGCCAACCGCTACGTGGCAGACGGAACGGCCAAGCTGATCCAGGAGGACTTCCCCGGGGCCATTGAGTACTTCGATCGCGCCCGCAAACTGCGGCCCAGCGACCACAAGCTGGCGCGCCTGTTGGCCCTGCGCTACGCCATGGTCTGGCGAGTGGAAGAGGCAGCTAGGTGCCTGGCGGCGGCGGCCGAGGAGGACGCCAGTCTCCAGCGGTACGCGGAGGCCCTGAAACAGGAACAGACGGACGAGTCCGAGCGCGTAGAGATCATCATCGAGGCCCTCACGCCGCCGCCGGATCGGCCCGAACTGCTGGCCATGTGCGGTAGGCGGGCCATGAAGGCCGGCCAGCGGGAGGTAGCCATAGCTGTGCTGAAGAAGGCGGCGGAGGCGGGCGAGGACAACGCCTTCGTGCTCAACACGGTGGGCTACACGTTCGCGGAGTGGGAGGTAGAGCTGGACGAGGCGCTCCGGCTGACCAAGCAGGCCGACGCCCTGGATCCCAATCGCGACTACATCATGGACAGCGTGGGCTGGGCCTATTACCGCAAGGGCATGTTCAAGGAGGCGCTCCCCTATCTGGAGCGCGCGGCCCAAAAGGCCCCCCGCACGGGCGAGATAAGGTACCACCTGGGCATGCTGTACGTGCAGCTGGGCCGGCGCCACGACGCCATGCGCGAATTCGCGGCAGCCGTCGAGCACGACGAGACCCTCAGCGGCGCCAGGGACGAGCTCAACAAGCTGCGCTGGGAG
Organism: Armatimonadota bacterium; assembly: GCA_046760465.1. Lineage (GTDB taxonomy): Bacteria > Armatimonadota > Zipacnadia > JAUWAU01 > JBHIEF01 > JBHIEF01. Next base: position 33,861 of record JBHIEF010000011.1, read on the forward strand.
CTGCCCCAGCCTGCCAGAGGGTAGGGTCATCCCGCACGGCAGTACGGCCGTCTGTGCGTGAGCACCCCTCGCACTCAGATAAGCCCCGCTACCAAGCCTGCCCCGTGCAACCGGCGCAGGGCGGGAACGCGTGAGGAGATGGAGCCGTGAAGATCTCGCAGTGTGCCGCTCGCATCACACCGTCCTCCACCTTGGCCATCACTGCCAAGGCCAAGGCCATGAAGGCAGAGGGCATTGACGTCGTCGGCTTCGGCGCTGGCGAGCCCGACTTCGACACCCCCGCACACATCGGCCAAGCCGCCAAGCAAGCCATAGACGACGGCCAGACCAAGTACACCTCCGGCGTCAACGAGTTGAAGAGCGCCATCCGGGAGTCCTATCAGCGCGATCTGGGGCTGGGCTACGAGACCACTCAAATCTGCGTGGGCGTGGGCGCCAAGCACGTACTGCACACGGCCTGTCAGGCCCTGTGCGACCCCGGCGACGAGGTCATCATCTTCGCGCCCTACTGGGTCAGCTATCCCGAGATGATCCGCATGACCGGGGCCGAGCCGAAGGTGGTGGAGTGCGCCGAGGCCAACGGCTTCGTGCCGGAGTTGGCCGACGTGGAGAAGGCCATCACCGACAGGACCGTGGCCATCATGCTCAACAGCCCCTCCAACCCCACCGGCGCCGTCTTCCCGGACGAGACCGTCGGCGGCCTGGCCGACCTGGCCATCCAGCACGACCTGCTGCTGATCTCCGACGAGTGCTACGACAGAATCGTCTTCGACGGTCTGAGGGCCCTGTGCCCGGCCACCATCAGTGACGCGGCGCAGGGGCATTCGCTCGTGGTCAACGCCGCCTCCAAGGCCTACTCGATGACCGGCTGGCGCGTGGGCTGGGGCTGTGGCCCCACCGACCTCATCAAGGCGATGAATAGCTACATCAGCCACGAGACCTCCAACCCGTGCAGCATCGCGGAGCTGGCCGCAGCCGAGGGCCTGCTCGGCAGCCAGGATTGCGTGCGGGAGATGTGCGCTGCCTTCGAGGAGCGGCGGGACTACGTGGTGGAGCGCATCGCGGCCATACCGGGCCTGACTCTGGCGCGGCCGCAGGGCGCCTTCTACGCCTTCCCCAACGTCAGCGCCCACTACGGCCGGGAGCTGGGCGGCAGCAAGGTCGAGGGGTCGGCAGCCCTCTGCGGGTACCTGCTGGAGGAGGCCAAGGTAGCGGCCGTGCCGGGAGACGGCTTCGGCGCCGACGACTTCCTGCGCATCTCGTTCGCGACCTCCATGGAGCAGCTCGAGAAGGGCCTGGACCGCATCGAGAAAGCGCTGGCCTAGGCGCTGCCAGAGCTGACAAACCGCAAGGGGCCGAGGGCAACCTCGGCCCTTTCCTGCTCGTCCGGGCATGGCAGGCGAAACGGTCGCCGGACGCGAAGTCAGCATCAGGCAGGTCAAACCGCATTGGACATTCTGGGAGCGAGAGCCGATGCCCAAGTCAGACGACCGGGTCAGTCGGCGCGGGTTCTTGAAAGGGGTGGGCGGCGCCATGGCCGCCGCCGGCATGTCGGGCGCTCCCTTGAGTCAGACCGACATCGGCGCCGTGGCCTACGCGCTGGCCCACGACCGGCGCCCCGCCGTGGACATCTACGAGGCGCTGGCCTACACGGCCCCGGGCATCGTGGCCCACCAATCGGCCCTCCAGGGCGGGAAGAAGCTGAAGATCCCCGACTTTGGCCCAGCGGAGGCGTGAACGAGCGGCTGTTGATCCCCTCGCACTGACGAGAGGAGACCCGAAGGGCGAGGTGCACGATGGACAGACGAGACTTCGTCGGATCGCTGTTGGCGGGCGGGGCCGCGGTGGCGCTGGGCGGGCGCGAGGCCAGTGGGGCCCGCGTCGAGCCCCCGGACAAGGCCGCCACCTGGCGCGCCCTGTCGGAGCACCGTCTCGCCAAGATCGAGGCGCGGCGCCTCCGCGACCGCTACCCGCGGCGGGTCGGCCGCAACTCCAAGGGGCGCCCCGTGGGCGGAGGCGGCGCCTACCAGGTGCGCACCATCACCACCGACCAGGGCGTCAGCGGCTGGGCCATGTCCTGGGTCCCCGACGACAGGCTGGGCGACATCATCGGCCGGCCCATCTCCGAGCTCTTCGACATCGAGCAGGGCACGCTGCCGCCGGGCGACGGCCTGGACCTGCCGCTGCACGACCTGGCCGGCAACATCCTGGGCAAGCCCGTCTACGCGCTTCTGGGCTCCCGAGGCCCAACTCTGGTGCCTGTCTACAGTGGGGCCATCTACTTCGACGACATGGAGCCCGAGGACAACCCTCGCGGCGTTGCCGGGGTGCTGGCTTCCTGCCAGCAGGACTACGACGCGGGCTATCGGGCCTTCAAGCTCAAGATCGGCAGGGGCTTCAAGTGGATGCCGGGCGAGGAGGGCTGGCAGCGCGACATTGACGTCACCCGCGCGGTGCGCGAGCGCTTCCCCGACTGCAAGATCCTGGTGGACGCCAACGATGCCTACACGTGCGACCAGTTCCTGAAGTACCTGACGGCCGTGGCCGACTGCGACCTGTTCTTCATCGAGGAGCCC
>JBHIEF010000012.1:0-35868 GCA_046760465.1 Armatimonadota bacterium
TGCGGCGATGGAGGGCAGCTCTGCATGGGTAAGATAGACTGGGCCACACTCGAGGATTTGTCCAAGGAGCGCCTGGACGCCCTCGAGGAGCACATAGCGACGAACATCCGTCGCGAGATAGAGGCCAAGCGGCGGGAGCTGGAGGAGCAGGAGCGTAAGAAGCGCAAGAAGCGGAGGCGCAGGCGCAGATAGCGCATCCTTAGCCTTTGAGTGGCGGAGTAGCTCAGGTGGTAAGAGCGCGCGGTTCATACCCGCGTAGTCGGGGGTTCGAGTCCCTCCTCCGCTACCAAGAATGGTGACGCGGCCGGGCGGGCCGCGTTCACATTGCGGGCCGACGGGTGTGGGAGCAATGCAGGCCGGCCTGGCAGTGCACGCTCAATCCGACAGCCAGGGCCGTCAGGGCACGTGCATCGGCCCGACGACTACGCGCTAGCGGGGATCGCTGGCCCGGCCCGGCGCTGGGCGAGGGTGATCTCCGCATGATGGACTCGAGCGCAGGCTCCGAGTCCATTTTCGCCTTATTCGGGTGAGCCGCTGGCCGGGATCGTGGCATGATTCCACCGAGGACGGCGCTCGCAAAGGGAAGGGCCCATGGAAGGCAACGAGCTAGACGACGTGCGCAAGCTGATCGAGCTGTTCGAGGAGGAGCGGCTGCTGGAGCTGGAGGTGGAGGAGGAGGGTCTGCGGGTGCTGCTGCGCTCGGACGAGGCCGTGGCCGGGGAGGCGCGAACGCAGGCGGCGGCGCCGCTGGCTCCCCCTGCGCCGCATGCGGAGGCGCCGGCCCCGCGGCGGGCCGAGCCGTTGCCGGAGAACTGGGTGCCGATCCTGTCGCCCATGGTGGGCATCTTCTACCGCTCGCCCTCGCCGGAGTCGCCGCCCTACGTGGAGGAGGGGAGCATCGTGGAGGAGGGCGAGGTAGTGGGCATCATCGAGGCCATGAAAGTCTTCAACGAGATCGTGGCGGAGGTGGCGGGGAAGATAGTGCGCGTGGTGGCTCAGAACGAGCAAGAGGTCAAGGTGGACGACGTGCTCTTCCTGGTGGAGCCCCTCGCCGAGCCGGGGGAGTAGACGCGGCCGGGGTGGGCCGTTCGGCAGAGAGAAGGGACGTGTCGTGAACAGGGAACAGGTCAACATCGGGATTCTGGGCTTCGGCGTAGTGGGCGGCGGGGCCTACCACGTGCTCAACAAGCACGCCGAGGCCATCGCCGCGCGCGTGGGGACGCGGCTGGCGGTGACCAAGGTCGCCGACAGCGACTGGCAACGCGACCGCCCGGGGCTGCCACCGGCAGAGGTACGCACGGACAACTCGCTGGAGGTGGTGCGCGACCCCGAGGTGGACATAGTGGTGGAGTGCATCGGGGGGGTAAGGCCGGCCAAGGAGTACATTCTGGAAGCCATCCGCAACGGCAAGAATGTGGTCACCTCCAACAAGGAGCTGATGGCCAAACACGGGTCGGAGATCCTGGACGCAGCCAAGGAGGCGCAGGTGGATGTGGAGTTCGAGGGCAGCGCGGGCGGCGTCATCCCCGTGGTGCGGGCCTTGAAGGAGAGCCTGGAGGGCAACCGCATCGAGCAGATCCTGGGCATCCTGAACGGCACGACCAACTACATCCTCACGCGCATGGCCGATGAGGGCCTGTCCTTCGACGAGGCGCTGGCGCAGGCGCAGGAGTTAGGCTACGCGGAGCCCGATCCGGAGGCGGATGTGGAGGGCGACGATGCGGCCTACAAGCTGGCCATCCTGGCCTCCATCGCCCTGGGGAAGCGAATCCGCATTGAGGACGTATACAAGGAGGGGGTGCGCGGCATCACCATCGCGGACATCGAATACGCCCGGGGCATGGGCTACGTGGTCAAGCTGCTGGCCATTGCCAAGAACGTGAACGAGCGGGCCGAGCTGCGGGTCCATCCGGCCCTGCTGCCGGAGGAGCATCCGCTGGCGGCGGTCAAGTATGAGTTCAACGCGGTGCTCGTTCGAGGTGATGCCGCCGGTGACGTGATGCTGTACGGGCGCGGCGCGGGTGCCCTGCCCACGGGGACGGCCGTGGTGGGAGACATCATCAGCATCGCCCGCAACATCGTCAGCAACGCCACGGGGCGGGTGGTGTGCTCCTGTCGGGGGGAGGCCACGGCGGTGCCCATCGGGGAGGTGGAGAGCCGGCGCTACGTGCGCATGACGGTGAAGGACCAACCGGGGGTGATGGGCAAGATAGCCACCATCTTCGGCGAGGAGGGCGTGAGCCTGAACTCGGTCATCCAGCAGGAAAGCCGGGGGGCCAGCGCGGAGATCGTCTGGGTTACGCACAAGGTGGCAGAGAGCCGCTTCGCGCGCGCCCTGGAGCGGATCGGCGGGCTGGACGTGGTCGAGCAGGCCGAGCACGTCATTCGCGTTGAGGAGTAGCCCCGCCGTACTCGTCAAGGACCACGATGGACCAGGTGGCAGTCAGAGAGCAGTCGAGGCTGGGCTGGCGCGGCGTTATCGAGGAGTATCGGCAGCTCCTGCCGGTGACTGAGGACACGCCGGTCGTGACGCTGCTGGAGGGCTCGACGCCCCTGCTGGAGTGCCGGCGCCTGGCCGAGGCGCTGCCGGGGAGGCTGCGGGTCCTGGTGAAGTGCGAGGGGTACAACCCCACCGCCTCCTTCAAGGATCGGGGCATGACGGTGGCCGTCTCGAAGGCGCTGGAGGAGGGCGCGCAGTTGGCCATGTGCGCCTCCACGGGCAACACGGCCGCCTCGGCCGCCGCCTACTGCGCCAGGGCGGGGATCACCTGCGCGGTGCTGGTGCCGGCCGGGCACATCGCCCTGGGGAAGCTGGCTCAGGCGGTGGCGCTGGGGGCCAAGGTGCTGGCCGTGCGGGGCAGCTTCGACGAGGCGCTGACGCTGGTGCGCGAGATCACCGACAGCTACCCGGTGGCGCTGGTCAACTCGATCAATCCCAACCGCATCGCCGGGCAGAAGACGGCCGCCTTCGAGATCTGCGACGCTCTGGGCGAGGCGCCGGACTACCACGTGCTGCCGGTGGGCAATGCGGGGAACATCAGAGCCTACTGGAAGGGCTATCGGGAGTACCGCGAGGCGGGGCAGACTGCCTGCCTGCCGAGGATGCTGGGGTTTCAGGCGGCGGGGGCGGCGCCCATCGTTGAGGGCAGGCCGGTGGCCCAGCCGGAGACTATCGCGACGGCCATCCGCATCGGCAATCCGGCGAGCTGGCAGCAGGCCGAGGCGGCCAGGGACGAGTCCGGGGGGCTGATCGAGTCGGTGACCGACGAGCAGATCATTGAGGCGTACCAGATGCTGGGGCGGCTGGAAGGTGTGTTTGTGGAGCCGGCCAGCGCGGCCTCGGTGGCCGGCCTTCGGAAGCTGGCGGAAGGCGGGTACTTCGGCGACCGTCCGGCCACGGCGGTCTGCACGCTGACGGGGCACGGCCTGAAGGACCCGGACGCGGCCATCAGGCTGGCCCCTGAGCCCCAGGAAGTGCCGGCCTGCCTGGATGCCGTGTTGGAAGCGTTGGAGCTGTAGGCAGACGAGTCGCTCCCCACGTGTCGAGGAGGGTCACCATGTCAAAGGGCGAGCCTCTGTTGACCACTGATCTGCCGGGCGCGCAGTCTCGACGCTCGGGCAAGGTGCGCGACATCTACGACTACGGCGACACCTTGCTCATCGTGGCCACGGACCGCATCTCGGCCTTCGACGTGGTGATGCCCACGGGCATCCCGGGCAAGGGCAGAATCCTCTCCGGCCTGAGCCGTCACTGGTTCGGCCTCACCGAGCACCTGGTGCCGAATCATCTGCTGACCATGGACCCGGCCGAGTTCCCGCCCGGGGCGCGCGAGCAGGCGGAGATGCTGGCGGGGAGGGCCATGTTAGTCAGGAAGGGTGAGGTGATCCCGGTCGAGTGCGTGGTGCGGGGGTATCTGGCCGGGTCGGGCTGGCGCGACTACCAGGAGACTGGCACGGTGGGCGGGCACAAGCTGCCGGAGGGGCTGCGGCTGTCGGACAGGCTGCCCCAGCCGATCTTCTCGCCTGCGACCAAGGAGGCCTCCGGCCACGACATCAACATCACGGTGGAGCAGGCGGCCGAGATGGTGGGGGCCGAGCTGGCGCAGAAGCTGGAGCAGCTCAGCCTGGAGCTCTACCGCTTCGCGGCAGAGCACGCCGCCGAGCGGGGCTTCATCCTGTGTGATACGAAGTTCGAGTTCGGGCGCGTGAACGGGGAGATCATACTGATAGACGAGGTGTTCACGCCGGACTCGTCGCGCTACTGGGACGCCAGGGAGTGTCAGCCCGGCGTGCAGCAGGAGGCCTTCGACAAGCAGTACCTGCGTGACTGGCTGGAGGAATTGGTGGCGGCGGGCAAATGGAACAAGGAGTATCCCGGGCCCGAGCTGCCCGACGAGGTGGTGGCGGGCGTGCTGAAGCGCTATGTGGAGGCGTACGAGCGGATCACGGGCGAGGCTGCGCCGGCGTAACAACGGGTGTCAGGTTTCAGGTGTCAGGGAACGGCGAGGGGGCCCGCCAAGCCGGCGGAACCTGAAACCTGATACCTGACACCTGGGACCTGGCCTTGAAGGCATGAAGTACGCGGTCATCATCCCCGACGGCATGGCGGACTACGAGCTGGAGGCGCTGGGCGGCCAGACGGCGCTCCAGGCCGCCGAGACCCCGAACTTCGATACGCTGGCGCGCATCGGCACGGTCGGGACGGTGCGGACCATCCCGGAGGACATGGAGGCGGGCAGCGAGATCGCCAACCTGTCCATCCTAGGCTACGATCCGCACGAGTACTTCACCGGCCGGGGGCCTCTGGAGGCCGCGGCGCAGGGCATATCCATCGGAGAGCGGGACGTGGCCTTCAGGTGCAACCTGGTCACCTCGGACGGGGAGGCGTTGCTCGACTACTCGGCCGGGCACATCACCACGGAGGAGGCCGAGCCGCTCATCAGACTGGTGGACGGTAAGCTGGGCGGAGGGCCGGCGTACTTCTTCCCCGGCATCAGCTACCGGCACCTGATGATATGGGCCGATGACCCCATTCTGGTGCAGACCACGCCGCCGCACAACGTGGAGGGCCAGGCGCTGACCGACATCATGCCCGTGGGTGACCGTGACGCGCGGCTGCGGCAGATGATGTATGACTCGATGGAGATACTGGACGACCACGAGATCAACCGGCGTCGCCGGGACGAGGGCCAGAACCCCGCCAACATGATCTGGCCGTGGGGGGGCGGACGGCGGCCCGACATGCCCTCTTTCTTCGTCAAGTACGGCCTGGACGGAGCAGTGATCTGCGCGGTTGACCTCATCAAGGGTATTGGGAGGCTGGCTGGTCTGAAGCACGTGCCCGTGCCAGGGGCGACGGGCTACATTGACACGGACTACGAGGCCAAGGGCGACTACGCGGTGCGGGCGCTGCGCGAGCACGACTTCGTGTACGTGCACGTCGAGGCGCCGGACGAGGCCAGCCACCTGGGCGACGCGGAGAAGAAGGTGGCGGCCATCGAGCAGTGCGACCGCTTCGTGCTGGGGACAGTGCTGGACCATCGGCACGAGTTCGACGACGTCAGGATCATGGTGCTGCCCGACCACTACACGCCCATTGGCCATCAGCCGGCCCATATGCCTGACCCGGTGCCCTTCCTGGTGGACCGTCCGCTTCCCGGGAAGGGCGGGTTCACCGTGGACGAGTTTTGGGAGGGGCCGGCGGGGGAGACGGGGCTGCACGTGAGCCAGGGCCATGAACTGATGGACCTGTTCATGGCATAACTAGGGGTGTAGGGCGCAAGATGGGGCCCAGAGCAGGCGCAGATGGCGTGGTGGAGGAATACCCCCTGGTGGCCGCCGTACGGCGGACGGTGGACAGGTTTGGGCTGTTGACCGCGGGGGAAGGCCTAGTAGTGGGAGTGTCCGGCGGGCAGGACTCGGTGGCTCTCCTGGACGTGCTGTGCGCGCTGGCGGGAGAGCTGGGTCTGCGCCTGCACGTGGCCCACCTGAACCACGGGCTGCGCGGCGCGCAGGCGGATGAGGACGAGCAGTTCGTTCGTCAGTTGGCAGTCGACTTGGGGCTGCCGTGCACCACGCGGCGGCGTGAGGTGGGCGGTCTGGCGCGCGAGTGGGGGCTGTCGGTGGAAGTGGCGGGTCGGCAGGCGCGCTACCAGCTCTTCGAGCAAGCTCGTCAGGAACAGGAGCTTGACAAGATCGCGGTTGGCCATACCGCGACGGATCGGGCGGAGACGCTACTGATCAACCTGCTGCGGGGGACGGGCCTGGACGGCCTGGCGAGCATTCCGGCGCAGCGGGGGCGCGTGGTGCGGCCGCTGATTCTGGCCACGAGACAGGACACGGCGGACCACTGCCGAAGCAGGGGCCTGCGGTATCGGCGCGATCCGTCAAACGTGGATGTGGATCATCTGCGGGCCAGGCTGCGGGAGGAGCTGCTGCCGCTGCTGGAGCGGGAGTACCAGCCGCGGGCGGGGGAGGCGCTGGCGCGCGCGGCCGAGCTCGTGGCCGATGACGCCGAACTCCTGCGCGAGCTGGCGCGGGCCAGGTACGAGCAGGTGGCGCAGCGCAGCGGAGACGAGGTGCGGCTGGGCATCGGGGGCCTGCTGAGCAGCCCGGCCGCCCTCAGGCGGAGGATCGTGCGACAGGCGGTCCGCGACCTGACTGGAGAGCTGACAGACCTGGGCCTGGGGCATTGTGAGGCCGCGCTGGAACTGGCGCGAGCGGGGCAGACCGGCAAGAGGGCGGAGCTGCCCGGCAGCGTGGTGGCGGAGGTGTCGTACGACGCGCTAGTCCTGCGCGCGGCGGAGGTGGAGGCAGAGCCGGGAGCCGTCGAGGAGTGGCTGCGCGTGCCCGGCCGCCTCACCAGCGAGGCGCTGGGGATCGTTCTGGAGGCGGAGGTCCTGTGCAGAGAGGGCCTATCGGCGCCGCTGGACGAGTGGGGGCGGGCCGATCTCGACTACGACAGGGCCGGCAGCGAGCTGGTGGTGCGCAATTGGCGCCCGGGGGATCGGTTTCAGCCCCTGGGCATGTCGGGCGAGAAGAAGCTCCAGGACTTCTTCGTGGACGCGAAGGTGCCGCGCCGCGGGCGGGCGCGGGTGCCGCTGGTGGCCCAGCCCAATGGGCGCATCCTGTGGGTGGTAGGCCACCGGATTGACGAACGGGCCAAGATAGGGGAGAATACCACGAGCGTTCTGAGGCTCAGTGTGGAGCCGGTGGCGGAGCGCAGTGGATCAACCGGTGTGACCGGGGATTGACCATGTCACGATACGTCAATGCGCTGGTGATCATACTGTTTGTGTTGGTCATCGGCTACTGCATCTACATCATCCCTCAGATGGGCAGCAAGGCCGTGAAGAAGGAAGAGGTGGTCGGGTACACGGGCCTGATGGAGCTGGTGAGGCAGGGGGAGGTGGATTCGGTCACGCTGGTGGGCCAGGAGAAGGCCACGGGGATTCTCAAGAACGGGAGCAAGTTCGACGTTGAGATCCCACCGGACCCGGAGCTGGCGGAGAAGCTGCGTCAGGAGAACCCCGAGGGTCACGCCATGACCATCGAGGTGAAGTCGCGCTCCTTCACGCAGGTTCTGTTCGGCGCTTTGGGCAGCCTGGCCCTCCCCCTGGTGCTGTTGGTGCTGCTGTGGATCTTCATGATGCGACAGATGCAGAGCAGCAGCAGCCAGGCCCTGACCTTCGGCCGCAGCCGCCACAAGACGTTAGGGGACAACCTGGAGAAGGTGACCTTCGAGGACGTCGCCGGGATGGAGGAGTCCAAGCAGGAGCTCCAGGAGGTGGTGGAGTTCCTGAGGGACCCGGAGAGGTTCCGGACGCTGGGCGCCAAGATCCCGCGGGGCGTGCTGGTGGTGGGGCCGCCGGGCTGTGGGAAGACGCTGCTGGCGCGGGCGGTGGCGGGGGAGGCGGGGGTGCAGTTCTTCTACATCAGCGGCTCGGACTTCGTGGAGATGTTCGTGGGCGTGGGGGCCTCGCGCGTGCGCGACCTGTTCGATCAGGCCAAGCGCAACCTGCCCGCCATCGTGTTCATTGACGAGATTGACGCCGTGGGCCGGCAGCGCGGCACGGGGCTTGGGGGGGGCCACGACGAGCGTGAGCAGACGCTGAATGCACTGCTGGTGGAGATGGACGGCTTCGACCCCAATGCCGACGTCATCCTGCTGGCGGCCACCAACCGGCCGGACATTCTGGACCCGGCGCTGCTTCGGCCCGGGCGCTTCGACCGCCGCGTGATCGTGGACAGTCCCGATGTCAAGGAACGCGAGGCGATACTGCGGTACTACACGAAGAAGAAGCCGCTGGCCGAGTCGGTTGACGTGGGGGTGCTGGCGCGGCGCACGCCGGGCTTCACCGGAGCGGACCTGGAGAGCATGGCCAACGAGGCCGCGTTGATCGCGGCCCGCTTCGGCAAGAAGCAGGTGGACATGGACGACTTCGACGAGGCCATTGACCGCGTGCTGGCCGGTCCGGAGCGCAAGAGCCGCGTGATCAGCGAGAAGGAGAAGAAGATCCTGGCCTACCACGAGGCCGGGCACGCCCTGGTGGCCAACATGCTGCCGGAGTCGGACCCGGCCTACAAGGTGTCCATCCTTCAGCGGGGCATGGCCCTGGGCTACACCATCCGGCTGCCGGCCGAGGACCGGCACCTGATGAGCAAGACGCAACTGCTGGACACCTGCGCCCACGTTCTGGGGGGCCGCGCGGCCGAGGAGCTGATCTTCGGTGAGCTGACCACGGGCGCCCAGGACGATCTGGAGAAGGTCACGCAGATGGCGCAGCGGATGGTGTGCGAGTTTGGCATGAGCGAGAAGCTGGGGCCAATGACCTTCGGCCGCAAGCACGGCCCCGTCTTCCTGGGGCGGGACATAATGGAGGAGCGCAACTTCAGCGAGTCGGTGGCGGCGCAGATTGACAACGAGGTGCGCGCGATTGTGGACTCCTGCTACGGGCGGGCCCGGCGCGTGCTCCAGGAGAATCGAGGTAAGCTGGACCGGTTGGTGGAGGTGCTGCTGGAGCGCGAGGTGCTGGACCGGGAGGAAGTGGAGGCGGTGCTGCGGGGCGAGGAGCTGCCGGAGGGGCGCGCGGTGGAGCCGGTCGAGGAGAAGGGGGAGCGGCCCAGCAGGGAGGAGGCCGCGCCCGAAGAGGAGGCGGAGGGTCGGGACTGGAAACCAGCCACCAGCACGACTTAGAACGCGGGCAGGAACTGCGCCCAGGAGGGGCGAAACACGGCAAGGCCAGTTGAGTGCGTTGAAGCGGGCCCTGTCAGCGGTACGCGGACAGGAGAGCGATAGGTTTGAGTCAGAGAGACACGGGGTCGCGCGAGCCCCGGCTATTGTACGCGGGCGCGCTCGCGGCCGTGCGTGAGCGCCGCTTGGACGAGGCCATCCAGCGGCTGGAGCAGGTGCTGACACTGCCCGGCGGCGTGTCCGACAGTCTGGTGGCGAACTGTCGGCGCGAGCTGGGCTTGTGCTATGCGGAGAAGGGCATGCTGGACAGGGCCATCGCGGAGCTGAAGGCCGCGCTGGCCGCCGATCCCGGCGACGTGCGGGCCGGATGCCACCTGGCCTCCATCTACGACCGGTGTGGGCGACGGCAGGAGGCCATCGCCGAGTGCCAGGCCCTGCTCCAGCGGGCGCCGGCCTGCGCCGAGGCGCGCTCCGCGCTGTGGACGTACTACATCGAGCAGGGCGACTACCAGCGCGCGGCCGAGACGGCGCGCCGGGCCCTGCGCTCGGACCCCGAATGCGCCGCGGCGCACATTGACCTGGCCGTGGCGCTGAAGCATCAGGGGCTGCTGGATGAGGCCAATGCCGTGCTGGATCAGATAGCCGGCAAACTGCCGCCTCAGGCGGGCCGTCTGTGCGAGCTGGCCGAGATGAGGCTCTTGGCCGGTCGGCTGGGGGATGCGATGGCGGCTCTGCGTCGGGCGCTGGAGGTGGACCCACACCACGAGGTGGCCATCGAGATGCTGGCGGAGACCTGCCTGTTGGCGGATGACTGCCAGCAGGCCATCGAGGTCTGCCAGGGCTCTCGACGCAGGGGCGCCGAGCGGGTGCCCATCCTGGACATCCTGGTGGCCGCCTGCGAGAGACTGGGCGACACCGACCTGTGGCTGGGGTACGCACGGGAGCTGGTGCAGCTCTGCCCCATGGACGCCTACGCGCACTATCGGCTGGGGGCGGCATTGCAGCATCGGGGCGACTACCCGGCGGCGATGGAACGGTACGCACTGGCGGCCGAGCTGGCCGCGGGCGACGAGCAGGTGGCCCAGTCGGCGGCAGAGGCCATCGAGACGTTGGACACCATCCAACAGCAGCAGATCCTGGCGCTGGCCGCCTCCAACTCGGTCTTTCGGCTTCGGCTGGCGCGCGATCCGGAGCGGGCCCTGCGCGAGCACGGATTCCAGCTCACGGAGGAGGGCCTGCACCTGCTCATGTCCGTTGACATGGACGAGCTGTCGCGTGTGCCGGGCAGCGGCCACCCGGGCGGCTCGCACTGACGTCCTCTCGCCCGTTGTGAGTGACTCCCCGCTCTCTCCGTAGCACTCCGATCCTCCTCAGCGTCTCGGGTGCCCAAGCTCACGATCGTCCGCCCACAGGCAGGAGGGCGGCCGTCAGGTGTCCAAGAATGCCCTGGCTCGGCCGCCACGTGGCCGAGCCAAGCCTGAGTGCGAGGGATCGCCATGTGGAGAGCGTTTCTCGGGGCTGTTCTCGTGATGGTCGGTGCGGAGTGCCTGGCGCAGGCCGAGAGGCCGGTGGAGGTACTGATATCGCCGGAGGGCCGCGTAAGCCTGAGTCGAGGCGGGAGGCAGTTCGCGGCGATCACGCCCGGTCTCTACGAGAAGGAGTGGCGTGGGGCCACGCTGGGCGGGCCCGTGTCGCGCGAGAGGGTGGCCCCCGACCTGCGCGTGGGCCGAATCAGGGCCCCCGGCGGCACGGTGGTAGACTGCGAGCTTCGGCCGCAGGTCACCGAGGACGGTGTGACCCTGAGCTACCGACTTACGCCTCGGGCCGACGTGTTCCTCAACAGCCTGCACGTATCGCTGGACTTCCCGGCCAGCGTGCTGCGCGGCGGCAGATACGTAGCCGACGGAGACGCGGGGCCGTTCCCAGACGAACTGGACGAGGTGCAGCTCCGGTCGGCGCCGACCGAGGACCTGCGCATCGAGTTCGCGGACGGGGGCGAGTTGCGACTGCGGTACCCCGAGCCCACCCACGTGCTGTTGCAGGACAATCGGCTGTGGGGTCAGAGCTTCTCGGCGCGCATGGGGCCGCAGACGGACGCGACCGAGGCCTGGCCGGCCGGAAGGGCGCTGGACCTGACCTTCACACTCACGGCGAGCGGAGGGGTGAACGTGGAATTCGACGCTCCAGTCACTATCGAGGCGGGAGACGAATGGGTGCCGCTGAAGCTCGAATTGGATATCGAGGAGGGATCGGCGCTCGACTTCTCGGGCTTCGGCCAGCTCGAGGCGCCGGCGGGCAAGCACGGGTGGCTGATCGCCCGCCCCGACGGGCAGCTCGCGTTCGAGAACAGCCCGGAGACGGCACGGCGCTTCTACGGGGTGAACTTCTGCTTCAGCGCGCACTACATCCCCCACGAGCAGGCTGACCGGGTGGCCGAGCGCCTGACGCGCCTGGGGTACAACACGGTGCGCTTCCACCACTTCGAACGCGAGCTTGTGGACCGGTCCAATGGTCGCTCTACTGAGCTCAATCCCGAGAAGCTGGACCAGCTCGACTACCTCTTCGCGGCGCTGAAGAAGAGGGGCATCTACCTGACCCTGGACCTGTTCATCTCGCGGCCCGTGTTCGCCGCGGAGATCTGGCCCGGCGCGACCGGCGATGTGGCCATGAACGACTTCAAGATGCTGGTGCCGGTCAACGCCGAGGCGATGGCTAACTGGAAGGCCTTCAGCCGGAATCTGCTGACGCACGTGAACCCGCACACGGGCCTGCGCTGGGCGGACGACCCGGCGTTGGGGTGGATCAGCATGATCAACGAGGGCAACTTCGGCAACTACATCGGCGGCGTCAAGGACCGCGTGCGGGAGGACTGGCAGAGGGGCTGGAACAGGTGGCTCGCGGGCAAGTACGACAGTCGCGCGCGGCTGGCGGAGGCGTGGGGCGACGATCCGGGCGGCGACCCTGGCGCCGGGGACGTGCCCTTGCCCGGGAATCCGCGCGAGGAATCCGCTCGAGGCAACGACCTGGCCGCCTTCCTGGCGCAGACGGAGCGCGAGATGTTCGGCGAGATGCGGCGCTTCCTGCGCGAGGAGATCGGCACCCGGGCGCTGCTGACTAACGCGAATGGCTGGACGAATCTGGTGCAGGGGCAGGTAGCCAGGCAGGACTACGATTACGTGGACGACCACTTCTACGTGGATCACCCGAGGTTTCTGGAGCGCAGTTGGAGCCTGCCCTCGCGCTGCGACAACACCAGTCCCGTCGCCGCGGGCGCGCCGGGCGGGCGGCATTGCGCCTTCACGCGGCTGCTGGACAAGCCCTTCACCATCAGCGAGTACAACTACTCGGGGCCGGGGCGGTTCCGGGGCGTGGGAGGCATCATCACCGGCTGCATGGCGGCGCTGCAAGACTGGTCGGTCGTCTGGCGGTTCACGTATAGCCACAACCGGGACAACCTGACCCAGCCGGCGCCCGCGGGCTACTTCGACCTGGCCACCGACGCGCTGAATCAGGCGGCGGAGCGCGCCAGCGTGTGCCTGTTCCTGCGGCGGGACATGAAGCCGGCGCCGCACACGGTGGCCATCGCCATGACCGAGTCGGAGGTAATGGACCTGCCCGGCAGGCAGGGGAACGTCGCTCCGTCCTGGCACGCGCTGGCCTTGATAGCGCGTGTGGGGACGTACGTTGGCACGGGGGCGGATGCGGTGCCGGCAGACCTGGTCCTCCCCCTGGGCGACGAGGGAGCCTGGCAGGGGAACCGGGGACAGATCCTGGCGGTTGATCCCTACTCCGGCGGAGCCGGCCACGCCATCGTCAGTGAGATGCGGAAGCGCAAGTGGCTGTCGGCCGACAACGAGACGGACCTCGGAGCCAAGCGATCGCAGAGCGAGACGGGCGAGCTGCTGGTGGATGGGCCGCGGGATGTGCTGGTGCTCAACACGCCGATGACGGCGGGCGGCTATGCGCCGGCGGGAGAGAGCATCGAGGCGGGCCCGGTCAAGGTGACGATCGAGGAGACGGACGCCACGGTATGGGTGTCGAGCCTGGACGGCAATCCCATAGGCTCAAGTCGCAGGCTGCTCATCACGCATCTCACGGACTTGCAGAACACCGGCGCGCAGTTCGGCGAGCGCGCGCGCCAGACGCTGCTGGCCTGGGGAGGCCTGCCACACCTGGTGCGGACCGGGCGCGCAACGGTGCGCCTGGCGCACGACGAGGCCGCGAATGCCGAGGTCTGGGTGTTGGCCACGAGCGGGCGGCGGGTGGCGAAGGTCGAGGCACAGAGGCAAGGGCGCGAGGTCGCCGTGCCGCTGAACGTCCAAGGGCCGGAGGGCGCGTGCATGATGTACGAGGTCGTAATCGGAGACTGAGTGCCTCGGCCCTCAGGGCCGGAAGCGAAGGGCGAAGAGGTCGGCGTCCTTGAGCAGGAAGCGCAGACGGACCACCTGGCCGGCCAGGCGGCTGACATCGTGGCCGGCCTTCCACGCGACGGCCTCCTCTATCGAGTCCCCATACAGCTCCGGGCAATCGTCCAGCGTGAAGCCCGGCAGCGGCGTGCCATCCCCGTCGGTGATCTCCACGCGAATGCTGCCAGCGGCCGAGGTGGCGTAGTTGAGCACGAGCTGCTTACCCTCGAACACCAGCGGGCGCGTGAGCATCTCGCCTCCGGCATAGGGCGCGTGGACGGAGACGAAGCCGTCCATGCGCAAGGTGAAGCGGCGCAGGCGGTTGCCGCCGAGGTAGTAGTGCTCGTTGTAGTAGAAGGACAGCTCGTCGGGCAGGCCGGTGATGGCGGGCTTAGTGACCAACATGCCCCAGGCGGCGTAGTTGTTCCTCTGCCACCATCTCTCCCGCTGGAGCCCCGGGCGCATGAAGGCCTCCAGCCAGCGGCTGAAGTGCAGCCCATCGCGGCTGGTCATCAGAACGCTGTCGTTGATGCCGGAGATGGGATGATCGGTGAGCTTCTTGCGCTCGGGGAAGAAGCGGCAGGGGAAGCCCAGCAGGATGTGCGGGGCGCGAAAGTAGGGCTTGATGGCATTGGTGTAGAGGTGCTCGCGGGGGGCGTCGCCGTAGTCCAGCCACTGCGGCTCGGTCCAGTTGATGAAGTCCTGCGAGGTGCAGGTTCTGATGTCGCGGTGGCCCTGGCGGAAGTCGCGGTGGTACTCGGCGTAGCAGCCGCGGACGGAGTCCCAGAAGGCGAGGTTCTGGGAGTCGAAAGCGCCCTTGGTGATGACGGGCTCCCGCTGCATCAGCGACCAGTGGATGCCGTCGGGCGACTGGAAGGCCACCAGGCCGCCCTCGACGCGGCCCAGAGCCTTGTACCGGGCCTCGGGGCGGCAGTCGGGGTTGGTGTCCTTGAAGGGGGTGAAGTTGTGTGTGCCCGGGCCCATCCAGACGATGTTGTTGCGCTTGGAGCCGTCGAACTCGAAGAGGCCGAGCTCGGGTTTGGCCCACTGAATGCCGTCGTCGCTCTCCGCGTAGCAGGTGACCTCGTGAGTCCCCTTCTTGGTCTCCCAGTCGTAGTGCGAGCCGCGGTAGTACATGCGGAAGGCATCGTCGTCTTCGAAGACGGTCACGTAGCCGCAGGTGTTGCCCTCCCACGGCCGGTCGAACACGAGGGCGACTTCGCGGGGCGTAGGATGATGCAGGCGCAGCTCCACGCCCTCCATGCTCTCAAGGAGCCAGCCGTCCACAAACAGCTCCAGGCGTGAGCCGATGTCGCGGGGTTGGCCTGGGGGCTGGACCTGTCCCTCGACCGCGAGCGCGGCCAAGACAAGGGGGCCGCCGGCGAAAGCTGCGCGGAGCAGACTGGTGGTCCGCATGGTCTGCCTCACTCCCAGGGCTTGAGCAGGACCTTGGCGGACTGGTGCGAGGCCGAGGTCTCGAAGGCCTCCTGGATCCTGCTCATGGGGAAGACATGGCTAGTGAGGGCGTCTATGAGGGGCGACTGCTGGATGACCCTCATGAGCCGGGGGAAGTCGTTGAGGTTGTAGTGCCAGGCGCCGTAGAGGGCCAGTCCCGTGCGGATGAAGTCGGGGCTGCCCCTGACGGCCAGCTCCTCGCCGCATTCGCCCACGAAGGCCACCTGGCCCAGCCTGCGCGTGGCGTCCAGGCACAGGCGCTGGGCCTGGACGCTGCCGGCACAGTCCAGCGCGCAGTCCACGCCGACGCCATTGGTGAGGTCCTTGATCGCCTCGAGAGCGTTCTCGTCGCTCGGGTCAATGACGGCGGCCGCGCCCATCTTGAGCGCGCGCTTGGCCCGCCAGGGCACCGACTCCACGGCAATGACCTCGGCGCCGCGGAAGAGGGCATTGACGAGGCCCCCCAAGCCCACCGGGCCCATGCCCGTGATGAGGACCGTGTCGAAGGCGCTCAGGCCCATTCGCTGGAAGGCCCCGAAAGAGGGCCCGAGCCCGCACACGGCCAGAGAGGCGCGCTCGTAGCTGACATCTTCCGGGATCTTTGTCAGCAGCCAGGAGGGCTTGAGCAGGTACTGCGCCATGGTCGCCCGGCCCTCGGGAGAGCCGGTGAACTCGACGAAGTCGTAGCTGTTCTGGCAGTGAATGTAGTCGCCAGATATGCACAGGGAGCACTTGGCGCAGGGGTACTGCGGCTGGACGACGACCCGGTCGCCGACCTCGACGCGGCCGGGCTGAGCGATCTCCACGACTTCGCCGACGGCCTCGTGCCCGAGGAACTCCGACTTGCGGCCGGCCACGAAGCCCTTGTACTCGGTGCACATGGGCGCCACGTGCACCTTGACCAGGGCCCAGTCCTCCTTGGGCTTGGGGTCTGGAGCGTCCACTACAGCGGCCTGGCGCTCGCCGGTGATGACTGCCTTCTTCATGGTGTTGGCCTTGCTCCTCCGCGCGGGGGCATTAGTGAACGGGCATCCAGACAGTCATCTCGGAGACTCCCCGGTTGGCCCAGGCATAGAGCGGGATCAGGCGGATGCTGACCTTCTCGGTGGGAGTCGGGGACAGCGGGCGGTATAGCTTGCCATCCCAATCGCCCTCCGGTACGCGCACCGCCTGGCCCTCCAGCACCGTCACGCCGTTGAGCAGCTCGGCATCGTGGCGGGTGGTCCACTCGGTTGCCCGTGGGATGTGCACTTCGGAGACGCGCACGCCCTCGGGCAGGTCCACCGACTCCAGGCAGTAGACCAGCGGGCCGCGCATCACCGCCACCTGGTTGCGTAGTTGCTCCACCTTGGGATGAGCTTCCATCAGGCGGGGCTCCATGGGCAAGGTCAGGCGGACGGTGTCACCGGGCGACCAGGTGCGGTCGAGGCGCGCGTAAGTGGCCGGCTCGGCCGCCACGCCCGCGGGCCCTTCGTTCACGAGGACCTGAGCCCCTTCTGCCCAGCCGGGAATGCGGAGCATGAGCGAGCAAGCGGTAGGCTCCGGCGGGTTGAGGGTCAAGCGGACGTCGCCGTCCCAGGGGTAATCCGTCTCCTGCTCGACCTCCAGAGGCCTGCCATCTGAGAGAGGGCCCTGGAAGTGGCTGGCGCCGTAGTGGTTGACCCACAGACCCTCTTCGGAGACGCTGTAGGCGTAGCCGTGCCATTCCGCAACGGTGCGGAGCAGGTTGGAGGGGCAGCAGATGTGGATGCGTCCGGGCTGGAAGCGCTCGTAGGCATCCTGCGACATCAGTTGGTGGTCTCGTCCGTACCAGCGCAGGACGTTGGTGTAGAACCAACTGGCGCCGTCCAGGCCGATGCCCGAGAGAATGGAGTTGTAGATGAACCGTTCCATCAAGTCGGCGTAGCGGGCCTCGCCGCTGATGGCCAGCATGCGCCAGTTCCACATCATATTGGCGATCTGGCCGCAGGTCTCGTTGTACGCCGTCGAGCTGGGCAGGTCGTAGGCGGGCCCGGCTGCCTCGTGAACGTCGTGCGCGGCCGTCACGCGGCCGTTGCGCCAGCGGATGGACAGGGCGCGGTGGATGGCGCAGGTGCCGCCGGTGAGGTACATCTTCTTCTCGGTCAGGTCGTGCCACAGCCGCTCCAGGGCGTCCAGCAGCGACTGATCGCCCGTCTCCATGTAGGCGTCGGCGGCTCCGGCGTAGAGGTAGCCGTAGAGCACGGCGTGGCCGACCACGCTGTCCTCCTGGCGCAGGGGCACGAAGTCCTGGTTCTGGTCGGAGCCGCCCTTGACCGCGCCGCGCATGTCAATGAACAGGTTGGCCATGTTCAGGTACTTGCGGTCGCCGGTGGTGCGGTAGAGCTCCACGGAAGCCATGACGATGGTGGGGTTGAAGGGGAAGTGGGCCAGCTTCGGGTCGCGGCCCTTGAAGGTCTCGTAAATGCAGTCGGCGGCCCTACGAGCGATGTCGAGGAGGCTCGTCTTGCCCGTGAGACGGTGATGCAGGCAGGCGGCGGTGATGAGGTGCCCCATGGTGTATAGCTCATGGTGGTGGATGTTCTGGAAGCGCTCCCAGCCGCGGGCGGTGATCTGTGAGGCGATGTAGCCGTCGGGCTGCTGGGCCTTGGCGATGAGGGCGATGGTCTCGTCAATTCTGTCATCCAGTCGCTCGTCGCCAGTCTGGGCGTAGATGCTGGTGGCCGCCTCGATCCACTTGTAGGCCCACTCGTCCTGCCAGTGCGTGCCGGCGAACTCGCCCTGCTCGAGGCCGGCGGCAATGCGCAGGTTGGTGAGGACGTGGCCGCGCTCGGAATCGCTGAGCAGGGCCCACAGGTGCGGTAGGGTCACTTCGGCGCACTGGCGGAAGCGGTCGGCCCAAAAGCCGTCCGTCCAGCGCACTGAGCGCAGGTCCACGCTGCGGAGCTTGCAGTGGGGGCTGGCGTCGGTCTTGATGATCCCGTAGTCGCGAACTGGTGGCTGGCCTGTCATGCTGGTCTCCTTATTGCTGGCTGGAGGCTGCTGGGAGTTGGCTGTGCCAAGGGTGGACAGAGACAGCATCAACAGCTGTGCAACGGCGGCGGCTCGCATCTGTGGCCCCTCCCTCGACTCCGTGACCCTCGAGCGGAGGTTGGCTATTCCGGCGGGAAGCCCTCAGGCATCCACTCGGGCAGGTCGGCTATGGAGGCCCGCGCCTCGTCCGACGTCGGTACGCCCCAGGCCTGGAAGAACGGGCCGAGGTTACGGCCGACGGTGCGCGAGAACCTGACCAGCCACTGGTCTCGCTTCTCATCGTCGTTCTTCGGACGCTCGTTGCGCGGGAGGTCGCGGTACTCAGCGAACACCTTCTTGAAGGCATCCCAGCCGAACTCCTCCTGGAGCTGGACGTACATCATCAGGGCCAGGAACGGATCGCGCTTCCACTGGTTGAAATCGGCGCCGCCGGCGAGGTAGTCCTTGATCTTCTTGGCCCTGGTCTCGCCGGAGATTCGCTGGTGAGCGCTTACCGGCATGTTGCAGGCCCTCTCGAAGACGTAGAGGGTGAAGAGGTTGCACGTGACCTCGCCGGTCCCGCCGAAGGTCCAGTCGCCGGACTGGTGGTTGTGGCCCATCTCGTGGAACAGGCCCCAGACGCCGCCGTGCCCCTTGGCCATCATGCGGGTCTTGTCCACCATCACCTTGGGGATGTCGAGGAGGGTCATGATGGGGTAGCCCGAGTGCATGTAGCCCGCGCTGATCTGAATGTCGGAGACGTAGCGCTCGGGTCGCCGCCGTTCGAGCGGCCGCGCGGCCAGCTCGGCGCAAGAGTCGAGGACCAGGTCCCAGAACTCCATCAGGTCCTCGGGATCGTCGAGCTCGCGGACGACCTCGGAGGGCAGCGTCAGGATGACCCTCTTGCCCTCGAGCTCGGCCCAGGGCGCCGGCCGGTGGCGAACCTCTGTGCGCCAGTCGTCAAGCTCAGTCTGGCCGAGAACGTAGTATGGCGCCTCGACGGCGCCCTTGATCTCGGCGGCGATCCTGCCCAGCTTGCAGTCGCCGGGCACCTCGATGTAGACCGGCCCGCCGAAGGCGTTGGCGGCCTTGGTCAGAGGGTCGGCCAGCGGCTGTCGGCGGGTGATCTCGGGGCAGCGTCGCCACGCATCGAGATGCCAGAGGCGGTCCGTGTGGGCGCCGATGCGCACGGCCAGGCCCTGGCCCGCGGCGGCTTCGGGTACGCGTACCTCGATCAGCTCGCCCGGCGCGGCGTACAGCCCCGTGCTGTGCCGCCCCGGGACGCCGGTGTCAACCTCGACCGTTCGAGTGACCCTCTCGGCCTCGTCGGGCACGCTGCCCGGGAACTTGCCGGCGGCGGGGTGAGCCTGGACCTGCTCCGGCGGCAGGGACTTCATCTCCTCGAGCTGGAGGGTGAGGGCGAGGCGGGCCAGAGGGGCATCTGTCTTCAGGGGCGCGTCAGGGGCGGGGACGGCCTCGGCGGCGTGCTGCTTTTGGAGGTCGCGGAGCCTGGGCAGCAGCGCCTGGTCGTCTGGCGGAAGGGATCGGGCGGCGTGGGTCACGACCCAGGCGGCCTGGGCGAGGGCGTCGGAGTCCAACTGCTGGTCGCCCGCCGCGTGTGCCAGCATGGCGTCGAGGTCCCGGCCGGCGTGCGTCATGGCCAGCGACTCGCGCGCGGTCGTGTAGCCGACCTGGCCGGTGCGGCTGAGAGTCCCGTCCGCCCAGACGATACCGGCCCGGGCCAGCAGCCGGTTGCCGGCGTGGTCGGTCCGCAGGCTCTTGCCCGGATTGAGCTGAAGCCAGCCCCAGCCCAGTTGGGCCGCGATGAGGCCGCCGCCCTGGCGAACGAACAGCGTGATCGCGGCCAGGTGCGTCGCCGCGGGAGAGGACACTGGGTCCAGGCACAGCACGTCGAACTGGCTGAGCTTCCCCGTCCAGCCCGCGCCGTCAAGCGGCTCGGCCCGAAGGCCCTGCTCCTCGAGGAAGGTGAGAAGGCCCTGGCGCCTGTGAACGGCGACGCGCGGGCCAGTCTCCTGCTTCGCAGCGTCGCCGGCGACCCATCGGGCGGCGTTGGCCATGAGCCGGCCCGTGTCGCCCGTGGCCAGCGTGCCCGGGTCAAGGTAGCCGGGATGGCCCAAGGCGACGACGCGGCCCTCGCCGAAGCGCGCCGCCGCGACCACGGGCTCGTACGTGTTGCGGCCGGACTTGGCAGCGACTACCGGAAACGCCTGATCGCCATACACGCACAGCGGGCCGGGCACGCCGGGGGCGGCGATCTCCTCGACCCCTTGGAGCAGCATGTCCAGATCGGCGTCGGCCGCGAGCGCGTGGCCGGGGAGGGAGCAGGCGAGGACAATGGTGAGGCAAGCTGCCGAACGAATCGTGTTGGTGGTGGCCAAGCGGGTGTCTCTCCCTGCGAGAACCGTCAGATGCTCTGAGCGCACTCCTGAGCTTCGCCATAGCCTATCACACAATGCGCGAGGAGGTGAAGAGGAGGTGCCCTGGCTCACGAGGTCCGCTTGCAGCCCGAAGCGAATGATGTGCTGGCGAGTGGCGTCTGTGGTCGCTGACAACGCGTGGTTGGAGGCCTCTCGTGCTTCACTCATGGCTGCTGCTAAGTGGCCTGGTCGTGTGCTCCGTGTCCGTGCCCGCCGTGGCGCAGGCGGGCAGAAGCCCTGCGGGCCGGTTGGTTAGGGTGGACCCGGAGGGCGTTCTGCGCTGGCAGGACGACGGCAGCGAGGTGGCGCTGTTCGGGGTGAACTACTACGCGCCCTGCTCGATTGACTACGCCTCGCTGAAGCAACTGGGCGCAGACCACGAGCTGACCATCCGGCAGGACGTAGCGCACTTCGAGCGCATGGGGCTGGACGCCATCCGGCTACACGTGTTCGACCGCGAGATCAGCGATGAGCGGGGCAACCTGCTGGACAACGACCACCTGCGGCTGCTCGACTACCTCGTCAACGAGTGCAAGCGGCGGGGGATCTACACTGTGCTGACGCCGATGGCCTGGTGGGGGAGCCCCGAGAACACGCACGGGTTCTCGGATCTCTACACCAAGGCGGAGATGTACACCGACCCGGCGGCCATCGAGGCCCAGCGCAACTACCTGCGCCAGTTCGTGAGCCACAGGAACCGGTACACGGGCCTGACCTACGCCGAGGACCCGGCGGTCATCGTCTTCGAGATCATCAACGAGCCCATCCCCGCTAGCGACACGTCCGACGACACGGTCATCGCCTACATCAACACGCTGTGCCAGGCGATGCGCTCGGCGGGCTGCACCAAGCCCATCTTCTACAACGGCTGGGGCGGGCGACTGGGAGCGGTCGGGCGCTCGGAGGCCGATGGCTGCACCTTCGGGTGGTACCCGACCGGGCTGGTGGCTGGGCGCATGTTGACGGCCAACTTCCTGCCGCGCGTGGACGACTATCCGAGCATGAGGTCGCCGGGGTTGAAGGGAAAGCCGAAGATCGTCTACGAGTTCGACGCGGCGGACGTGCCGGGCAGCTACATGTACCCGGCCATGGCGCGGGCCTTTCGCAGCGGGGGCGCGCAGATCGCGACGCAGTTCCAGTACGACCCGCTGCCGGTGGCGACGTCGAACGCGGACTGGCAGACGCACTTCCTCAACCTGATCTACACGCCCAAGAAGGCGGTCAGCTTCATCATCGCGGCCGAGGCGTTCCGGGCTCTGCCCAGGCTGAGGACCTACGGCACGCACCCCGACAGCGACCGGTTTGGCGACTTCCGCGTGAGCTACGAGGAGCAGCTGAGCGAGATGGTCACGCGCGAAGCCTTCATGTACTCCAACGACACGCGCACCAAGCCGCCCGCGCCTGGGCAACTGCGGCGCATCGTGGGCTGCGGCTCGTCGCCGGTTGTGGAGTACGAGGGGACGGGCGCGTACTTCCTGGAGCGGGTCGCCCCGGGAATGTGGCGGCTGGAGGTGTATCCCGATGCCGTGTGGGTGGCCGATCCGTACGGGCCGGCCAGCCTGGGGCGGGAGGTGGCGCGCGTCTACTGGCGCGAGCGGGCCATGACGGTCTCGCTGCCGGACCTGGGGCGGGGCTTCACCGGTGAGAGGATCAGCGAGGGGGAGCCGGCCGATCTCAAGGCCGAACGTGGGAAGGTCACAGTCGAGCCGGGGGCCTACATCCTGTACCGGGCGGACACCGATGACGTGATGGATGTGCAATTCGCCCGCCGCGAGTTCATCGCGCCGAAGGCCCGGGACTTGCCGCCGGCAGTGTGGCACGTGGCGACCGAGGAGGCGCTCGCGGGCGAGCCGCTGCCCATCGAGGCAACGGTCGCTTCCGCCGTCCAGCCGAGCTCTGTGACTGTCCAGTTGCGCTCCGCGGACGGAGGGCCCGTCCGCGCTGTTGAGCTCAGGCAGTCCGGTCCGTACCGGTACGCGGGGCGGATCCCGGGGCGAGTCGTCGAACGCGGGGCCTTCACGTACTGCATCGCGGTCCGGATCGGCGGGGAGGAGCTGGTCTTCCCCAGTCCCGGCACCGGCGGCGTGGAGGATCGCCTGGCGAGCCGAGAGCCGACCACGCTCCTCGACTTCTCTCCCGAAGATCAGGCTCCCGAGGTGCAGTTCGGAGGCGCGCCTGGGCGCACGGCCGCCAGCGGCATGGTGGCGGGGTCGCGCGAGGGGCGGGGGGCGCTGCGCGTCACCGCGACGGGCTTCGGCCCGCCGCCCAGCGCGGCAGGAGTCCGACTGCCGGTGAAGGCGTCGGGGGAGGCGCTGTCCCGCTACAACACGCTCATCGTGCGCGCACGCAGGAGCGAGAAGAACACGTCGCACCTGGAGGTGGGCCTGGTCGAGGCAGACGGCTCGGCGTGGGGGTGCCATGTGCCGCTCGGCCCTGCATTCGGCAGCTTCCGCGTGCCGCTGGCGAGGCTCCGACCGCTGTGGGGCACTGTGGGCGTGGGTTGTCAGCCGGAGCAGGTGACGCACGTCAGCCTGGTCTTCGGGAGCTGGCTGTTCCCGGGGGCGGCGGAGGAGCCGCATGGCGTCGAGATCGAGGGAGTCTCCTTGGCATACGAGCCAGAGGCCTGGCGCGTGGCCGTGCACGGGCGGGAGGACCCGATCGTCATCTTCGCTGCGCGGGAACCGCTGCCCAAGGTGAACAGCCCCGTGCCCTATTCGCAGTCCCTGGTGGCGGGCTGGGAGCCAGACGCCCTGGCCTGGCGGCTCGCGGTTGACGGGTTTGGGCCAGCCCCCAACTGCGCGAGCGTGCGTACTGACCTCAGCGCGGTGGTGGCGGCCAGGCGCCCCGCCGCCAGGTCACACGACTCCTTGCTGGTGCGGGCACGGGCCGGCGAGGCGACGACCGATGCCGTCGAGATCGTGCTGTCAGAATCCGACGGCACGCCCTGGGGAGCCACGCCCGCGCTCACCACCGAGTGGCAGGATATCCGCATCCCGCTGTCGGAGCTGGGGCACTTTGCGCACTGGCAGGGCACGCCCGAGGGGCGCGGCGGAGAGGGAGACTACTGCCACGTCGAGGACCTGGCCACGCTGACCGTGACCTTCGGCGCGTGGCTCTACCCCGACACCGCAGACGAGCCGCACTCGTTGGAGATCGAGTACATACGACTGGAGAAGAGGGGAGGCTAGCCGCACCTCCGGTCGGCCTCGGCGTTGAGAGCTACTCCGGCCTCGCCTCGGGATCGTATTCTGGGTTGGGCTCTGTCGGCACGGGCGCCTTGACGGACTTGCGCCAGTCCAGGAGCCGACGATGGAGCTGGCGCACCTTCTCCGGCATCTCCTCGGCCAGGTTGTTCTCCTCCCCGATGTCTTGGTTGATGTTGTAGAGCTCGAGGGTGCCGTCCTCGAAGAACTCGATGAGCTTGAAGTCGCCCTGCCGGATGGCGCCGGCCGGAGTGGTGCGCCAGGTTCCGCCGCCGCCCTGTAGGTAGGCGGGGAAGTGCCAGAAGATGGCGTCGCGCTTGAGGGAGCCGGTCTGCTTAAGCAGCGGCACGAGGCTCTCCCCGTCGAGGACTTGGCCGGCGGCCTTCTCCAGCCCGGCCATCTCGAGGAAGGTGGGGTAGTAGTCGGTGCCGATGACCGGCACATCGCACTTGCTGCCGGGCTCGACCTGGCCCGGCCAGCGGACGATCATGGGGACGCGGATGCCGCCCTCGTAGAGCATGCCCTTGCCGCCGCGCAGCGGCAGGTTGGAGGTGATCTCGCCGCCCTGAATGCCGAGCCGTTGGTAGCCGCCGACGCCCCCATTGTCCGTGAAGAAGACGACGACGGTGTTGTCGGTCAGGTTCAGCTCGTCGAGCTTGTCCATCACCCGGCCGACGCTCTGGTCCACGCTGTCCACCATGGCCGCGTACTTCGGGTTGCTCTGGCCGCCGCTGCCCGGCTTGGCCTGGTACTTCTCGATCAACTCCCGCTTGGCCTGAATGGGCGTGTGCACGGCGTGGTGGGCGAGGTAGAGAAAGAACGGCTTGTCGCGGTTGTCCTCGATGAACTTGAGCGACTCATCGGTCAGGCGATCCGTGAGGTACTCCGGCTCGTCCTCGTCCGCCGGGCCGGTGCGGCCGCGCTTGAAGTGGCCGCGGTAGCCGAGGCCGCCCCTGTCAACGGAGACGTCGAAGCCCTGGGCCTTGGGGCTGTGCTCGGCATCGCCACCCAGATGCCACTTGCCGATGCAGGCGCTTACGTACCCGGCCGCCTTCAGGGCCTCGGGGATGGTCACGATGTCGAGGCGGAGGTCAGTCGTGTTGGCAGTGGGGATCAGCTTGCGGAACTTGGACTGGCCGCGCTCCGAGGTACCGACGGTGTAGACGCCATGGCGCGGGCCGTACTGGCCCGAGAGCAGACAGGCTCGTGTGGGAGCACAGTTGGGCGCATTGGTGTAGGCCTGCCTGAAGACCATTCCCTGGCTGGCCAGCTTGTCCACGTTGGGAGTCTCGTAGTAGCGACTGCCCATGAAGCCCAGGTCGCGCCAGCCCATGTCGTCAATGAAGATGAAGACGATGTTGGGCGGCCTGTTCTGAGCCACTGACAGCCGGCCGGGCAGCGCCAGCGCGGCCGCGCCCAGGCCCATGGTCTTCAGGAACCGTCGGCGATCGGTCTCGTTGTTGGGCATGTGACTACCCCCATTCGGTCTTCGCTCGCCTGTTGGCTAGCGCGTCTGGTGTGAACCTATTGCTCCTTGACCGGCGCCTTGTCGAGGTGGGCCTCCCACTCGCGCAGCAGCCTACGGTGGGCTCGCAGAGCGTCGGCGTGTTCGCCCTCGGCGGCCAGGTTCACTGTCTCCCCCGGGTCGGACCGCATGTCGAAGAGCTGCTCCACAGGGTCGCCCTCGTAGGTGATGTACTTGTGGTCCGGCGTGCGGATCATGCGACCGGTCACCTGCACCTCTGAGGCCACGAACTCGCGCCACTCGACAGGCTTACCCTCCAGCAGCGGCCGCAGGCTGCGACCGAGGACGCCAGTGGGTGTGCCCACTCCGGCGTAGTCGCACACGGTGGGCATGACATCGAGGCCGGAGACCAGGTGGGTCGAGTCTCGTTTGCCCTCGCGCACGCGGCCCGGGCACGAGACCAGCATGGGCACCTTGGCGGCCTCGTCGTAGAGGTAGTTCTTCAGGACCATCCGGTGGCGCCCGCGACCCTCGCCGTGGTCGGCCGTGAGTATGACGATCGTGTTCTCGGCGTGGCCGGAGTCCTCCAGGGCTTGCAGCACCCGCCCGACCTCGGCGTCCACCATCTCCACCATGCGGTAGTAGCTCCAGAGGTAGTAGCGCCACTGGCGCTTGGACCAGGCGGGGCGGCGGGTGTTCTTGACCTTCTGCGGCTCGCGGTCGTCATAGTCGAAGTTGGGCGGCAGCTTGGGGAGCTTGTCGGCGATCTCGGGATAGGGCAGCTCGTCCGGCGCATTGCGGTGCATGCTGACCCACTGGCAGACGTCGTGTGGCTGTAGGAAGGAGGCCACCAGCAGGAAGGGGGCGTTGCCGGTGCGGTTGTGCAGGTAGCCCTGGCAGGCGCGGGACACGGCCGCATCGCCAATGTTGCCCTGGCCGCCGATGCCGGTGGGGATGACGGTGAAGCCCGGGATCTCGCGCGTGTAGGAGCCCGGCACGTGCCACTTGCCGGCGTAGATCGTCTCGTACCAGCCTTCGCCCAACCACTGGCCCATGTTGGGGATGTCGGGGCGGATGGGCAGGTTGTTGCGGATCACGCCGGTCTCGGAGGGCATGCGTCCGGTAAAGAGGCTGCTGCGCGCGGGCGAGCACACCGGATCGGTGCTGTAAGACTGCATGAAGGTGACGCCGCGGCGCACCAGGCGGTCCATGTTGGGCGTGTGCACGTCGCCGCAGCCGGCCGCGGAGATGGTGTCGAGCCCCTGCTGGTCGGTGATGATGAAGAGGAAGTTGGGCGGCCTGTCCGTGCCGGTCGCCGCAGTCCTCCTAGCTTGGCCGTGGGCCAGTGTGCCGCTCACCAGTGCCGCCCCGCCCAGAGCACCGGCCCGGAGGAATCGCCGGCGCGAGAGGCGGCTGGTGCTGGGCTTGACGGCCTTTTCGCTGCGCTTCATTGGCTGGGCCCCCGATCGGCGCCTACGCCGTTGAGTCGAGGATGTAAGCTCGAATGCCGCTGATGGCGACGAGCAAGCGCCGGTGCTCGTCCACCCAGTAGTGATAGGGGAGAACGCCCCGACCCGTCTGATGGTAGCCGTCGAGCCGGAGCGCCTTGCCGCCGAGCTCGAAGGTCGCGGTCTCCTGGAACGACAGCCGCTGGCCCTTCTTCAGCAGGTCCAGGTCTTCCAGCAAGGCGAACCTGAGCGGCCTAGTCTTCGCCCCAGGCAGGCGCTGTACGGCCTCGAACAGGGACCAGTTGCTGGTGAAGGCCCGCGGGACCTTGCGCACGCTGCTGGTGTCGCCGTGGACGATTTCGATGGCACCGTCGTGCACGGCCGCCGTCTGCTCGACGCGCGTCGTTTCGAGCGGCCGGCCGTCGGCGTCGAGCAGAACGGACTCGATGCGCCAGGAGAGGGGGGAGCAGAGCTGGTTGGGGCGGCACTGGATGCGCGCGTTGGTCTCGTGGACGCTGCCCGTGGCCTGTTTGACGGACTGGGCGACGTCCAGGACGACGGCGTCGCCGCCCGCCGTGCGCTCGAGGCGCAATGAGCCCATCTCGCGGCGACCCCGCGAGCCGACCAGCCAGATGCGGTAGGTGTGCGTCCATTCTCCGCCCGGGTCGAAGCTACCGGGGGCGGAGAACGCGTCCAGGGCGCCGTACTCGCGCAAAGCCGGGATCGTCAGAGGTCTGGTGCGTGTCGAATCGTCCTGCTTTGCCCTCGGCATGTGCGACCTCCTGGCCCGTCAAGGGAGCGCCTACGCGGAACCTACTGCGGATACGTTCGGCGCCACCCTCAGCTCCTCCTCCTCACTGCTCGGGGACCTCGGTTTGGGCTGGTAGGACCGTGTAGCTGGCACCAGCGCGCGTGCGGAATGCCGTGACGTTGGGCTCGGGGTGCTCGCCCTTGACCGCGCGGCCGCCCCGGCGAATCTGCACAGGCCAGTCGGTACGCACTCGACACGGCCGGCCCAACTGCGAGCGGATGGTGGCCTCGGCGAGCTTGCCGTCCCGCCAGACCATGTCCACCTCGAAGCCGCCACGCGCGCGCAGTCCCTTGACGTGTCCGGTGGGCCAGGCCTTCGGCAGCGCCGGCAGCAGCCTGATCTCGCCAGCGTGGCTTTGCAGGAGCATCTCGGCGATGCCCGCGCAGCCGCCGAAGTTGCCGTCAATCTGGAAGGGCGGATGGTTGTCGAACAGGTTGGTGAGAGTTGACTTGCGGAGGAGGGCGACGACGTTTTCGTAGGCGATCTCGCCCTCCTCCAGGCGCGCGAAGAAGTTGATGATCCAGGCGCGGCTCCAGCCGGTGTGCCCGCCGCCGTGGGACATGCGGTAATCGAGGGACTTGCGGGCAGCCCGCGCCAGCTCGGGGGTGCCGCGTAGGGTGATCTCCTTGCCGGGGTGGAGGCCAAAGAGGTGTGACATGTGCCGGTGGCCGGGCTCGGGCTCCTCGAACTCCTCGGGCCACTCCATGATGCGCCCGTCGCTGGCTATCTTGGTGCGCGCCAGACGAGAACGCATGTCCTGGAGCTTGGCCCGGAAGGCCCCGTCTCTGCCCAGGATCTTGCTGGCCTCGATGCAGTTGGTGAACAGGTCGTAGATGATCTGCTGGTCCATGGTGGGGCCCATGGTGAGGTTGGCGACCTGCCCGTCGGCGGTGCGGAAGCGGTTCTCGGGCGAGGTCGAGGGTCCGCTGACCAGCAGCCCGGTCTCGGGGTCCTCGACCAGGAAGTCCACGAAGAACTGCGCGGCCTCCTTCATCACCGGGTAGGCGGTTTTGGCCAGGAACTCGCGGTCGCCGCTGAAGGCGTAGTGCTCCCACAGGTGCTGGCAGCACCAAGCCGCGCCCGTGGGCCACATGCCGTATTGGGCCCGCCCGATGACGCTGGCGAAGTGCCAGGCATCGGTGGTGTGGTGGGCCACGAAGCCGTCGCAATCGTAGGTGCTTCTGGCCGTGATGCGTCCCCTGGGCCGGAGTGCCTTGATCAGGTCGAAGAAGGGCTGGTGGCACTCGGCCAGGTTGCAGACCTCGGCGGGCCAGTAGTTCATCTGGATGTTGATGTTGATGTGGTAATCGGCGTTCCAGGGAGGCGAGAGCCCGTCTGCCCACAGTCCCTGTAGGTTGGCAGCCATGGAGCCGGGCCGGGAGCAACTGATGAGCAGGTAGCGGCCGAACTGGAAGTACTGGGCGACGAGCTGCGGATCGTCGCCGCCCTGCTGCATGGCGGCCAGGCGCTCGTCGGTGGGCAAGTCGGCGGCCCCGCTCGCGCCCAGGTCCAGCTCGACCCGCCGGAACAGCCGCTGGTGCTCAGCAACGTGGTCACGGCGCAGCTCGGCGTAGCTCTTCTTCGCGGCCTGGCGGAGCTGCTTCCCACAGAGCGCATGTGGGTCGCCGCCCCGGTAGTCGGTGGCGGCCACCAGCAGCAGCGTCGCGGAGTCGGCGCCCTCTATCCTCAGGCCTGAGTCTGCTGCTCTTACCTCCCCTCCCTCAGCAGACGCAGCGGAAAGCTGCGCCTCGTAGCGCACGCCGTCGCCGCCCTTGACGTGGCCGCGCATCACGAGCAGTTGAGGACCTGCGGCCTCGACGAGGGCGTCGGCCGGCCGCGAGAGGCTGGCGGTGAAGGTGATCTGGCCCGGCTGGTTGCAGGTGAGGCGCACGACGATGGCCTGATCCACGGGGCTGGAGAACACTTCGCGGGTGAAGGTGGCATCCCCGACGCGGTAGGTCACGCGGACGATGGCGGTGTCGAGGTCGAGCTCGCGCCGATAGCCGGACAGCTCGGCCGGTCGCTCAAAGGTCAGCTCCAGGTCGCCCAGCGTCTGGTAGGTGTGGATACCCTTCTCAATGCGCAGCCCCATTATCTTGTCCTGGACCAGCCGCTGGCCCTCCACGTACTTGCCTTCGAAAAGCAGTCGGCGCGCCTCGGGGAGGTACTTGGCTGCGTCGGGCTTGTCGCGCTCAATGGGGTGGCCGGTCCAGACGGTGTCCTCGTTGAGCTGGATGCGCTCGCGCTCGACGCCGCCGAAGACCATCGCGCCCAGGCGACCGTTCCCGATGGGCAGTGCCTCTACCCAACGCCTGGCCGGCTGATGGTACCAGAGCGTCCAGGCGCCCTCGGGCGGGCCGGCCTGAGCGGTGAACGCGGTGCCGGGGGCGCCGACCTGGGAGCCGGAAGCCTCCTGATAGGCTTGAGCCAATCGCTGTCCCTCCGGACTGTCAGGGTCGCTCGGCCACTGCGCCCAGGCGGCATCGTCGCCGATCCGGATCTGCCATTTCCCGCGCAGGCTCAAAGAGCCCTTGGCGCAGGAGAGGGACAGGTCGGGGCCGATCATTCCTCCCTGTCCGCCGCTGTCGTAGACGCGCACGGCGATGAGGTTGTGGGCGCCGAAGCGGACGTGCTGTGGCGGGACCGGGTAGCGCCGCTGAGCGTTCCAGGCCGTTCTGACGGTGGGCGGCATGGTGCCGGTGCCCCCGACCTTGGCGCCGTTGACAAAGGTCTCGTCGCAGTCGTCAATGGCGCCCAGCTCGAGGGTCAGGCGCTGGCCCTGCCATGCCTCGGGCACCCGCACGAAGCAGCGGTACCAGGCGAAGCCATCGTGGCCGGCGAGCCTCCCGCCGAGCACGTGGCCCCACTCGCCGGGGACCTGGGCGAGCTGCCAGTCGTCCTGTGGACTCAACGCGCACGGCAGGACAGCGGCGGCAGAGACCGCAGCCAATGTAGATATGTGCCGATGTGATGGAGCCATCTTGCCTTCCCTCTCTGTTACGAGGTACTGGTTGGGCGGGCCAACCGAGCCCAGCGCGTGTCCCAGCCGAAGGAAATGACGGGAGAGACAAGCCATGCAGCCAGCTCGACGCACTGACATCGAGGACTCGCTCGAAGTGTGCCCCGAGTGCGCGTACGAAGGCGGCTTCCACGTGCTGCTGGAGCGCCGCGCGGACCTGGCCGATGCCAACCTGTGCCTCTACCTGAAATGCCCGAGCTGTCGCACGACCTATGACGTTGGCTGGCTCGGGCGCCTGACCGGCTGAGCGCGCGCAGGCCCTCGTCAGCGGGGCACGTACTCGACCACTAGCTGCGGGCCGTGGCCGCCCTCCCGCGAGAGGTAGTTGGCCCCGTCCGTTGACGTCGGCTCCAGCACCAGGCTGAGCGCCTTTCTCCCCTGCCAGTCTATCTCCAGTGGCCGAACCACCCACTCATTGCGATCAACGCGGCCCAACGTGCCCACCTGGATGCCAACCTTGGGGCGGGCCGCATAGGTGACCTCGTACTCCTCCCAAGGCTCGTCCACGAGGCAGATGCGACCGGAATTGCCGCTCTGGGAGCCATC
The DNA here is from genome assembly GCA_046760465.1 of Armatimonadota bacterium. Taxonomy (GTDB): domain Bacteria; phylum Armatimonadota; class Zipacnadia; order JAUWAU01; family JBHIEF01; genus JBHIEF01. Next base: position 30,976 of record JBHIEF010000012.1, read on the forward strand.
GGTGGGCGAAGTGTGCAGGCGCAGCACGGCGGAGACGGGCCGGCCCGGTATGTCGAGCGGGAACCTCAGAAAGGCCAGGGCGTGGTTCTGGTCGCCCATCTCGCTGGCGCCGCCGTCCACCAGCAAGGTGGCGCCGTGGCCGTAGTTGCTGGTGACTCCCCCTCGGCTGACGTAGGCATCCTCAGCCGCCGGGATGGTCACGCGCCCGCGCGGGCCGAGGTACTCTATGGGGGCGATCTGCGCCGACTCGACCGCGCCGCCCTCGCGCAGGAGCCTCACGCTCACTTCGTACTCGCCAGGCCGCCCGCTCTGGGCGACCGCAGCCGTGACGGGGATGGTCCTCTCGGCGCCCGGATCAAGCCGCAGTGGGGTCTCGGCGGGCGTGACCCTGAACATGCCTGGAGCGCTGATGGCCAGCGTGCCGGTGAACTGCTTGCCCGTGTGGTTGGCGACCTTCACCTCGCCCGTCTGCCGTCGCTCCAGGTCGCTGAGCAGGAAGGAGGGGGCGGCCAGGCCCGCCTGGAGGACGCGCTCCCGGATGATCTCGATGCAGTTGAGGATGGGCCCCTGCCCGTTGCCGGCGGCGCCCGCGGGCAGGAGCTCGATAGTGAGGTTGTCGTGGACCTCGATCCCGGGGAACTCCCTGACGACGGCCGCACCTGCGCCGCCGGCTCCCACGATGTCGAAGTCCTCCGCCACCAGTCGGTCCTGGAGCTTGATGTCAAATGTGCGCTGGCCAGGACGCGAGTTGTCCGTATCGGCGAAGCCCAGGCGAACGGTGTAGATGGCCGGTCCCTCGCCCTCGCCAACCAGAGGCACGCTGAAGGTGGTTGGCCCAGACAGCCCAGAGGAGTAGAGCCAGGGGGTCTGTGTGTTAGCGACGCTGAAGTACTCGGCGGCCCTGTTGAAGTAGCCTCCGTCGGGCCGCAGGCTGACGCCCAGATCGAAGTTGAGCCTCATCCTGCCGCTGGGACGCGGGTAGGCGAGCCACAGCGTGCCCCGGCCGTCGCGTCTGTCGCCCGGGCCGCCCAGGTTGATGGCCATGTGTTTGACCGGCGTGGACTTGCCCTCAGCGCAGTAGACGCCCCAGGCCTTGTTAGTCTCGCGCGGCTTCATGACCACCGTGGCGGTCAGCGAGTGCAGACAGACGCAGCCGGAGCTGGCTTCGGGCTCGATGAGCAGGCCGTTGGCCGGGATCATGTTGATCCAGCAGCCGGGGCGCTGGCCGGCGAAGTGCTCCGTGCCGTGGTCGGAGACCAGATCGTAGTACGCAGAGAAGTAGGAGCGGAAGAACAGGGCGTTGGGGCTGCCCGAGATGCAGCCGCAGTGGTGGCCGGGGCGCTCGAACTTCCAGGGCGACTGCCGGCCGGTCAGGGGGTGGGTGCGCATCTTCTGTTCGCCGGTGTGGATGTCAAAGGCCCAGGGCTCAGCGTAGAGCGTTTCGCCTATCACCATGGGCCGGATGCGGTAGCCGGTGGCCTTTGACCAGAGGATTGACCCGTCCTTGGTAGACAGGGCCGTGACGCGGCGGGTGGCGTACTCGCCGCTGAGGAACTGGGTCCAGTAGTGGCCGTTGAGGTGGGAGCCGCAGAACATGAGCACGCCGTTCTGGCAGATGGCCGCCAGCCTATTCCCGCCGCAATCGGTCAGGTCCACGGGCTGCTCCCACAGAACCTCGCCCGTGGCCAGGTCCAGCGCGACGACCACGCGCACGTCGGCGCTGGCCAGCTTCTCGACGGCTGCCGCGTCGTCAATGCCCTCCCTGGCCTTGAGCTCGTCAATCTTCCCCTTGAGGGCCTGCTGGCGCTGCTGGGGCGTCGCCCGGTCGTCGGCGAAGAAGACGCGCCCCTCGTCCACCGCGATCGTGTTGTTCCTGATGTTCTGGCCCTGATGCACCCACGCATGGTCTCCGCTCTCGGGGTTCACTGCGAACACTGAGTCGCTGAACTGCGCCCTGGTTGACGAGCTGCCCAGCAGCAGGTCGCCAACCGCTGCCACGTAGGCCCACTTGTGCCCGTCGCCCGCGACAGCGGCGGGCAGTCCATAGGTGGACTTGGTCTCCCCGGTGGCAGCGTCCAGGCGCAGGCACTGGGAGCCCGTGGCGGCGAAGAGGCTGTCCTCAGTGCAGGCCAGGTTGCTGCACTCGGCGGGCATGTTGGTGCGGTACGCGCCGGGGATCTCGCGGTCCCAGTACATGACCCCGTTGTAGGCGTCGAAGCACATGAGGCGGTTGATGCCCTGCAAGAAGACGCGGCCGTTGATGGTCAGGGGCGCGGTGCTGCGCACGTGCCGGTTGGGGACCTTGCCGGGGCCCGGCTCCCCGTACCACAGCACGCCCAGCGGGCACTTGACCACGGTGTCCTCGGAGGAGGCAGTGTTGCCGGCGTCGCCGTACTGATGGGTCCAACTGCCGGCGCCCTTCAGAGGCCCGCGCACGAGCTTCGCCCACGTGCCCTGGTCGCGGGTCAGCTCGAAGCCCTGAGCGCCGCCGGAGCGCAGCCAGCCTCTCAGCTCTCCAGCAGTGATGCGGCCCTCGGCGCCGGCCACGCCGCTGGGCTGACCGAGGTAGAGCGTGCCGCCGCAGGGCTTCAGGACGCGGAGGACCTCGGCAGGTGAGGGCCTCAGCTCGCCGGTGATCAGTGCGTCCTCGGAGACCACTAGGTTCGCGAAGTAGTCCGAATAGGGCAGTGCGTCGAGCTTGCCCCGGTCCACCCACACTCGCGTGCCGTAGAGGCCAGCGGCGGCGAGCGCAGCCCTGGCGGCGGCGACCTTTGCGGCGTCGGGCTCGACGGCGTACACGTTCAGATCGGTGCGCTTGGCCAACTCGTAGGCCAGACGGCCTCGCCGGGAGCCCAGGACGAGCGCGTAGCCCCTGGTGATGCCTGTGTTGCGGACGATGGCCTCGGCGGCCCTGGCGTAGAGCTCGGTGCGTCCGTCCCTGGGATAGGGACCGGCCGGTTGTCTCGCGGCAGTTGCGCCAGCCGGTGGCGTCGAGCTGGCGAAGCAGTAGATGGTGCCCTGGTCCGTGCTGAGGAAGAGCCGACCCTCGGCGGCTGCGAGCCCCTTGACCGCGCCGCTGACGGCGCCTGACGCCACCTGCTTGCCAGAGGCCCTGTCCACGGCCACGAACGCGTCCTGGCCGCCGGCCAGCACCAGATCGCCGGCCACGATCATGGAGTCCAGCCCCGGCCGCTCGAAGCGCCAGGGAGTGCAGGCGGCAAGCTCCTCGGCGTTCTGCTTCTCCTCCTCGGCCAGCGCCTTGAGCTGCTCCTCCAGGTCCGCCGGCTTGGCTGCGTTCAGGTCCCTGCGCCGCTTGGCCAGGGCGCGCCGCTTGTTGCTGGCCGCCGGGTAGGCCCCGAGGTCCAGGGCGGTTATGCCGGCGTCGTCCAGCATGTACGAGGTCTCGCCCGTCGCCACCAGTCGCTGGCCGGGGAACCAGGCGAAGCCGACGTCCCCACCTCGCAGATCGTAGGTGACAACCTGGTCACTGCCAGAGTAGAGGTGCTCGCCGATCAGCAGGGCGTAGGTCCCGCCGACCAGGCCCGTGCCGCGCCAGCCGTAGGAGCGCTGATACAGAAATCGGCCATCGCTGCGGTCGAAGCAGGCCGGCAGGCTGCGGCCAGAGGGCACGAAGAGGCGCGTCTTGGAGGCCAGCAGATACCCCTGCGGCGTGAAGCCGTGCTGGCCCGTGGAAAGGTCGCTGATCGTGTCGTTCTTCCAGATCAGGGCGCCGTTGTCGGCATTGACGGCACAAAGGAGCACGCGCTCGGCCGGCCACACGCCGGCGCCGAAGTAGGCCACGTCATCCTCGACGAGCACGCCCGTGCGAACGGGCCAGAGGGAGATCATCTTCCCGGCGCCCAGCACCCTCTGATCGGTCGGTGCGGCCTGGAACTGCCAGATGACCTTCCCCTTCGATCCGTCCAGGCAGTACACGTTGCCATCGTCCGAGCCGACGTAGACCCGGCCCTGGTAGATAGTGGGTGCGAGCCTGACCGGGCCCCCGGTGAAGAAGGCCCAGCGCTCCCTGCCCGTGGCTGCGTCGAGGCAGTAGACCTTGCCGTCGGCGGAGGACCCGAAGTAGACGGCCCCGTCGGCCGCCGCGACGTAGTAGGCGTCGTCGAACTTCACCCTGGGCGGCTCCACGATGCCCTCCACCGCCTCAACGTGCGGGTCGGGCCACGCGGGCTGCGGCGGCCCCGTCGGTTGGTGCACCCACTGCTGCCTGAGCGGCAGTTCCAGCTTGGCCTCGGACACGCCGCTGCGCGCGCTGTCGTGCATGTAGGTGGGCCAATCGTCGCTGCCGGCCGCGGCCCCCAAGGCGGGAGCCACGTGCAGGGCGTAGCCCACCAACAACAGGGCAATGCCCAGCCCAAGTGCAAGCACGACGGGGAGCCGAAGCGGAAGGGGACTAGGTGCGCTGCCGCGCCTGCGCAAACTCAAGGAGAACCGCATGTCGTGCGCCTCCGTTCGGGGAACGTGAATATGCGTATGAAAAGGGCCGTCTACAGGCCCGTTGACCGCTTCTCCCCTGGTGCAGGAGTTCCTGCCTGCGGGACGCCCGTGTGGCGTGCGCTACGGCGCCGTGGGCCGCTGGCAGAGCCGCGAAGGCCCCTCACCAGCGGCCCGGCCCCGGCAGGTGTTGCCGCGCCCGGGGCCGAACTACGAACACGGGTCCGGTGGCGGGCGGCCTGCGAGGTGCAGCTCTCTTGGCGCGCGACGTCTTGACCATCGCGTACCTGGGCCTCGGCTCCAACGTCGGGGACCGTCAGCGACACCTGCGCAGGGCGCTGGAGCTCCTGGATGCGCGTGGAGCGCTGCGCGTCGCTGCGGTATCGTCGGTTTACGAGACTCAAGCCTGGGGCAACACCGAACAAGAGCCCTTCCTGAACG
>JBHIEF010000013.1:0-35823 GCA_046760465.1 Armatimonadota bacterium
CGACGGTCTACCGCGTGCAGTACGAGCTGGCGGTCTACGACGTGGGGGAGCAGACGATTCCGGCCGTTGCCGTGCCCTACCGCGGCCCGGACGGCGCGCAGGGGACCGTACGGACGGAGCCGGTCAGGATTCAGGTGAAGAGCGTGGCGCCGGCTGATGCCACAGAGATCAAGGACGTGCGGCCGCCGCGGGAGCTGGGCGGGACGACGCTGCGGCCGGTGCTGATCGGTTTGGCGCTGCTGGCGGGGCTTTTGGCCCTGGCGGCGGGCGTGGCGTACCTGCGGCGACGACCACGGGAGGAGGTGGCTCCAGAGCCCGCGCCACCGGCCCGGCCGCCGGAGGAGGTGGCGTATGAGAAGCTGGCGGAGCTGGCGCGCTCGGACCTCCTGATACGGGGGGCGATCAGCGAGTACTACGACCGGCTGAGCGACATCGTCCGTGAGTACATCGAAGGTCGTTACGAGGTGCCTGCGCTGGAGATGACCTCTGAGGAGACGCTGGCGGGGATGAGAGCCGCAGGAGTGAGGGATGAGCACGTCGCGCTGTTTGACCGCGTCTTCCCGTCGTGGGACCTGGCCAAGTTCGCCAAGCACGAGCCACCGGACGAGGTATGCCGGGGGGCCATTGACGAGGCGAGGGCCCTCGTCGAGGCCACCACGCCAGTACCAGTGCACCTGGCGGAGGAGTCGGACGAGGAGCGACCGCGCGTAGGACGCGTGAAGCCGCACGACCGGAGGCGACCCTTCGGCAGCGCTCAGGGTCGCCGCAGTCGCAGCCGCAGGGCCACCACGGCCAGAGAAGAGGCGCGGCGATGAAGTTGGCGGCTCCGCTCTTTCTAGTGCTGCTGGTGCTCCTGCCGGTGCTGTGGCGCTGGCGTCGGCGCGGGCAGGCGGCGGAGGCGGCGCTGCGCTACTCGGACCTGTCGGCCACCTCCGGCCTGCGTCCCAGCCTGAGGGTGCGCGGGAGGGGGCTGCTGTTTCCGCTGCGACTGCTGGCCATCGGACTGCTGGTGCTGGGCCTGGCCCGCCCACGGACGGACCTGGGCGCGGAGACGGTGACGGCCGAGGGGATTGACATCATGCTGGCCCTGGACGCGTCGGGCAGCATGCGGACGGTGGACTACGGCGGCGACGACCGCTTCCACATAGTCAAGCGCGTGGTGCAGCGGTTCGTGGAGGGCATCAGCAGCGACCGCGTCGGCCTGGTGGTGTTCGGGGCGCAGGCCTTCACGCAGTGCCCGTTGACGCTGGACTACCGGGTGCTGCTGGACCTGCTGGATCAGATCGAGGTGGGCAGTGTGGACGAGACCCGAACGGCGATAGGCAGCGCTCTGGCCACGGCGGCGGGGCGGCTAGAGGAGTCGAGAAGCGAGAGCAAGGTGGTCATCCTGCTGACGGACGGCGAGAACAACGCGGGGAAGATTGACCCGGTGACGGCGGCTCGCGGTGCGGCGGCTCTGGACGTCAAGGTCTACACCATCGGGGTGGGCAAGGAGGGCTGGGGGTATGCGCCGGTGCAGGGGCCGTCGGGCAACGTGGCCATGAAGCAGGTGCAGACGCACATTGACGAGGACACGCTGCGGGAGGTGGCGCGCATCGCCGGCGGGGAGTACTTCCGGGCCGAGGACGAGGACACGCTTCAGCAGGTCTACGACCGCATCTGGAAGTTGGAGCGGACCAAGTTCGAGGCGAGGGCCTATCGGCGTTACCGGGAGCTCTTCCCCCCGCTGGTGTGGCTGGCGCTGGGCCTACTCGCCTTGGAGGCATTGCTGGTCAATACGTGGCTGCTGAAGACGCCATGATAGGCGCGGCCTTCTTCAGGTTCGGCAATCCGGCTGCTCTGGGGCTGCTGTGGCTGCTGCCCGTGTGCGCCCTGCTGTACGTATTGGCGGATAGGCGCCGCGCCCGGGCGCTGGCTGCCTTTGGCGAGGCGGGCCTCATGGCCAAGCTGGCGGGGTCGGTCAGTCCCCGGCGGCGGCGACTGAAGGCGGGGCTGGTGGTTGCCGCGTTGGGTCTGGTGGTGGTCGCGTTGGCGCGGCCGCAGTTCGGCACCCGCATGGAGGTGGTGAAGCGGCGGGGCCTGGACCTGTTCGTGGCGCTGGACTGCTCGGCCAGCATGTTGGCCGAGGACGTGAAGCCCTCGCGCCTGGAACGGGCCAAGCACGAGGTAGGCAGCCTGCTGGGGAGGCTGGAGGGCGACCGGGTGGGCCTGGTGGCCTTCGCCGGCGATGCGTTCATCCAGTGCCCGCTGACGGTGGACTACGCGGCGGCGCGGACCTTCCTGCACGCGATGTCTCCAGACATGCTGCCGGTGCCCGGCACGGCCTTGGGGCGGGCCATTGAGGTGGCCAGCAGGGGATTCCCCGGGAAGGAGCGCAAGTACAAGGTGCTGGTGCTCATCACCGATGGGGAGGACCATGCAGGCAACCCGCAGGCGGCCGCCGAGGAGGCGGCCAAGCAGGGAGTGGTGATCTACACCATCGGGATCGGGAGCCCGGAGGGGGCGCCCATCCCGGTGTACGATGAGGAGGGCAGGCGAACGGCGTACAAGCACGACCGCGAGGGGCAGGTCGTCATGAGCCGGCTCAACGACGCGCAACTCAAGCAGATTGCGGCCGCGGGGAGGGGCCGGTACTTCCGGGCGACGGGCGGGCAACTGGAGCTGGAGCGCATCGTTGATGAGGTGAACCGCATGGAGAAGAAGGAGCTGTCGGCGCGCCAGTTCTCGCACTACGAGGAGCGCTTCCAGTGGCCCCTGGCCATGGCGATATTGCTGCTGTGCGTGGAGGCGGGGATGTCGGAGCGCAGGCGCCGGACGGAGGAGTGGGGTGGGCGGTTTGAGTAGGCGCGGGGCCGTGAGCATGGGGCTGGTGGCACTGGCCTGGCCGCTGCTGGTGGGGTTTGGCCTGCCCACGCGCGCCGCCAGAGAGGTGCGGTCCGGCAATCAGGCCTACGAGGAGGGGGACTACGGGAGGGCACTGGAGCACTACCGGGACGCGCTGACTGCGGAGCCGACGGAGAGCGTCATCAACTTCAACGCGGGCGACGCGCTCTACAAGCAGGAGCGGTACAAGGAGGCGATTGAGCAGTACGAGCAGGCTCTGGGCGGCGGGGGCGAGCGGGATGCCGTCACTCACTACAACCTGGGCAACGCGCAGTACCAGATGGGAGACTACGCGGCAGCGGCGGAGAGCTACAAGCGCAGCCTGGCGCTGGACCCGAGCGATCAGTGGGCGAAGTTCAACCTGGAGATGGCCCTGCGCAAGCTGAAAGGCCAGCAGCCGCAGCAGCAGGAGTCGGAGCAACAGCGGCAAGAGGAGAAGCAGCAGGAGGAGGAACAGAAGAAGGAAGGTGAGGGCGAAGAGCAAGAGAGCCAACAGCAGCAAGCGCAGGGCCAGCAGGGCGAGGAGCAGCAGGGCGAAGGCCAGGAGCAAACAGGCGAGGCGCGGCCGATGACCAAGGAGGAGGCGAGGCGGCTGTTCCAGGCGATCATGGACGAGGACGAGGCGCTCCAGAAGCAGATCAGGCAGGTTCAGGCTCAGATCTCGGCGGCTCCCCAGGGGAGGGACTGGTAGATATGCGGCACGCGGGCGCGCTGGCCCTGGGTTGCTTTGGTCTGCTGCTGGTGGGGCGGGCGGCGGTGGCGCAGGTGGAGATCAGCGCGCGGGTGGATCGCCAGGAAGTGACCACCGACGAGCAGGTGGAGCTGGTGGTATCGGTCTCGGGGCAGGGGCTGAGTGGGATCTCGCCCAGCCTGCCGGCGCTGGCGGACTTCGCCATCGCCAGCTCCAGCACCAGCCACAGCGTGCAGATCGTCAACGGCAGGATGTCCACCTCGGTCGAGTATCACTACTGGCTGCAACCAAAGAAGACGGGGACGCTCACCATCGGGCCCGTGACCGTTGAGAGCGGGGGCCGGACGTACAAGACGGACCCAATCACCGTGAAGGTGACGCAGGGCACGGGGCGAGCGCCCGGGCGGCCCAGCATTCCGCCGCTGCCCTCGCCCTTCGACCAGGAGCCGCCGCCGGAGGCGGAGGCGGGCGAGGACGTTTTCGTGCGCGCGCAGGTGGACCGACAGCGGGTGTACGTGAACCAACAGGTGACCTACACGTTCTCGCTGTACCGGGCCATCAACCTGTGGGAGGCGCCGCGCTATGAGGAGCCCAGCGTGGAGGGCTTCTGGCGGGAGGAGCTGCCCGAAGTGGAGCCGAGCGAGGAGACGATACGGGGACGGCGGTACGTACACGAGCGCATCCGCATGGCGTTGTTCCCCACCTCGCCGGGGAAGAAGACGATCGGGCCAGCGAAGCTGAGCTACCGCGCAGGCTTCTTCGGCGGTCGGCGGACCGTGGCGACTGAGCCCGTCAGCGTCGAGGTGGTACCCCTGCCGAAGGCCGGGCGGCCGGAGGGATTCGAGGGGGCAGTTGGCTCCTGGAAGGCCGAACTCACGGTCAAGCCGCGCCAGGTGGCAGTGGGCGATGCGGTGACGGCAGTGGTGACCATCACTGGCGAGGGCAACGTGGAGACGGTCGGTCGGCCCGAGCTGTCGCTGCCAGCCAGCCTGAAGCAGTACGAGCCCTCGGTCGAGCGGACCACGGCCAGAGAAGGGGTCACGGTGCGCGGGACGGTGACCTTTGAGCACCTGTTGGTGCCCGGCCAGCCCGGCAGCCTGATGATCGGCCCGGCGCGGCTGGCGTACTTCGACCCGGAGGCCGGTCGGTACCGGACGACGGAGACGGCGGCCGTGCCGGTTGCCGTGCGCCCGCGCGGGGCCAGCGCGGGGACGGGCGGCGCAGCCTCGGCCGTGGGCGCGGCGCCGACTGCCGACATCAGGGACATCAAGTCGGCGCCCGCGTCATCGGCCGCACGCCTGGGCGCGGGCTTCCTGGCCCTGCAAGTGGTGCCGCTGGCGCTGGTGGTGGGCGCGGCGCTGTATGGACGCCATCAGCGGCGCCTCCTGGCCGACCCCAGCTACGCGCGGGCGGCCACGGCGCTGGGCCGGGCGCGCGGGCGCCTGCGCGCTGCGCGGCGGCATCGGGCAGCGGGGGATCAGAAGGCCTTCTACCGGGGGCTTCATGAGGCGGTGGCCGGGTACGTGGCCGACCGGCTGGACCTACCCCAGGCAGGGCTCGGCGCGGAGGCGGCCAGACAGCGCCTGGCGGAGGCGGGTGTGCGCGAGGAGGTCGGCCAGCAGATCGCGGAGTGCCTGCGCGCGTGCGATATGGGCCGGTTCGGCAACGCCGCGGCCGAGGGCACGGACATGGATCGGGCTCTGTCGCTGGCCGAAGGCGCACTCAAGGCCCTGGCCCGGGAGCGGATGACGCGTGATTAGGGGCGGCATGTGCATGGTCTTGCTGACGAGCTGGGCCGCGGCGGGCTTCGCGCAAGGCCAGGCCGAGCAGACGACCTTCGCGCGGGCGGGTCGGCTATACCGGCAGGGACGATTCCGCGAGGCGGCGAACGCCTACCAGGCGCACCTGCGCGAGGCGCCCGAGGACTGGGCGGCGCTGTACAACCTGGGCAACGCGTACTTCCGGCTAGGGGACGTGGGGCGGGCCGTGTTGGCCTACGAGCGAGCCTCGCGCCTGCGGCCGCGGGACCGAGACATCCGGGCTAATCTGGAGCTGGCGCGGCTGTTCGTGGCCGCGTCGGGCGACAGGGCGGAGCGCTCGTGGCTGCACGCGGCCGGGGGTGCGCTTGTGCGCAGCGTGACCGCACGGGAGGCGCTGGTGGGCCTAGCGGCGGTCCTGTGGGTGTTCTGTGCGGCCTGGAGCTGGCGCCTGGCCGTGCTCACTGGGCGGCTGCGGCGAGTGGCCAGGTGGTGCATGGTGGCGGCGGCCGCCGCCGCCGTTGTGTTGGCACCGTTGGCGGCGGCCAAGGCCTACGAGGTGGCCTTCGCCAACTACGCGATCGTGTTGGAGCCGGAGGTGCAGGCCCTGTCGGGGCCAGGAGCGAACTTCGAGCCGGCGTTCTCACTGGCGGCCGGGATGCGGGTCCGCGTGACCGGGGAGCGAGGGGCGTGGCGCGAAGTCCAGCCCTCCCCGGGCGCTCGAGCTTGGGTACGAGCAGACCAAGTTGAACTCATCCAACGAGGCAACTCCGGCGCCGTCGGCGGCTGAGGCCAGCCCAGCCGAGGCGGGGCCCTTCTCCTATCGCGCTACCCTCGTCGGCACCGTATGTGCTCTGGGCATCTGTATCGTGGTGGCCTACGCGGAACTGGTCATCAAGGAGATGCAGATCGCCATCTGCCAGTTCTCGCCGGCCGCCATCGGCGCGCTGCTGGCCGTGGTGGGGATCAACCGGCTGCTGCGGGCGGTGTCGGGCCAGCTGGCGCTGAACGCCAAAGAGCTCATGATGGTCTACATCATGACGCTGGTGGCGGCGCTGATCTCCTCGCGGGGGATCATGGAGAAGCTGATCCCCGCCCTGGTCGCGGTCAACTACTACGCCACGCCTGAGAATCACTGGGCCGAGCTGTTCTTCGGCCATATGCCGCAGTGGATGGTCCCCTTCAGAGCCAGCGGCGAGGGGGGTCAGGAGCTGGCGGTCGGGTTCTACGAGGGGCTGTCGCACGGGGCGGATCTGCCGTGGCGTCCGTGGGTGCAGCCGCTGCTGTCCTGGACCATCATCGTGATGGCGGTGTTCTTCGCCTTCATGTGCATGGCGGCCATCCTGCGACGGCAGTGGGTGGATAACGAGAAGCTCACCTTCCCGCTGGTGCAGCTCCCGCTGGACATGGTGGGGCGGGGCGGGGGCGCGGCCTTCTTCGCCGACAAGCTGACCTGGGCGGGGTTCGCCCTTCCGGCCGCGATCTTCACGCTGAACGGCCTGCACCGAATCTACCCCCAGGTGCCGGAGATTCCGCTGCGCATCTCGCTGAACGCGTACTTCACGTCCAAGCCGTGGGCGGACATGCACATGGTCACCATGTTCTGCTCGTTCGCGGCCGTGGGGTTTGCGTACTTCTTGCCCTCGCAACTGCTGTTCAGCCTATGGGCCTTCTTCGTGGTGGCGCGCTTGCAGGACGTGGCGTACTCCCTCCTGGGCTGGCCCATTGACGCCATGCCGTTGTATCCTACGCGCCTGCACATCGGCTACCAGGCGGCGGGGGCGTACTGCGTGCTGGCGGCCTTCTACGTGCGCGCCGCCTGGCCGCACCTTCAGGTGGTATGGCGCAGGGCGCTGGGCGGCCGCGAGGCGGTGGACGACGCCAACGAGTTCCTGCCCTACCGCTTCGCGGTCTGGGGGCTGATCGCCGCGGCCACCAGCGCCGTCGTGTGGTGCATCCAGGGGGGCATGTCGGCCTGGCTGAGCATAGTGGAGATGTCCGTCTACCTGTTCATCGTGGCGCTGGTCATGGCGCGGAGCGTGGCGGAGGCGGGCATGCTGATGACGGAGACGAGCTTTCGGCCGGTGGACTTAGTGCGCCTGTTCACCACCAAGAACAGCCTGGGCCGGGCCAACCTGACCGTGCTGTCGTTCACCGATGCGGTCTTCACCCGCGACCTGCGCGGGTGTCTGATGAGCACGTTTCTGGACGGGCTCAAGATCTGCGACGGGGTGCGATTGCATCGGCGACACCTGCTGGGGGCGATAGCGGTGGCCATCGTGGTGGGGTACTGCGCGAGCATGCTGATCCAGCTCTGGCTGCCGTACAACCAGGGCGCCATGGGTATGTACGGGTACGTGTACCGCGGCAATCCGCTGTGGACCTTCCGCGACCACGGTCCGGCCATGGACGTGCCGGACCGCTACGACTTCCACCTGCCCATTGCCTTTGGGGTGGGTCTGGCGGTGGCGATCTTCCTGTCGGTCATGCGCATGCGCCTGTGGTGGTGGCCGCTGTATCCGTTGGGGTATGCGTTGTGTGGGTCGTGGACGATGATCGTCTTTTGGTTCCCGTTGCTGGTGGCGTGGATCATCAAGTCGGTGCTGCTGCGGTACGCGGGGATGAAGGCGTACACGCGCCTGCGTCCGTTCTTCCTGGGTCTGATTCTGGGGGAGTTCTTCCTGGCGCTGGTGTGGGCGGTGATCGGCTGCATCTGGCGGCTGCCGGCGCCCTTCTTCCCCTGGCCGTGAGGGCTTGGGCAGCGTTGACGGCAGCCCGATAACGGCGTATCATAGCGCGCGAGCCCCCTCGCGCGACAGGGGGCGTTAGCGGCTCGCCCCCCGTGTGCACATGGCAACCACCGACACCACCTTGACCACGCTCGAACCCGACCGGGCAGGCGGTCGCACGCGCCCCTGGCGGATCGGGATGGTGGCCGGAGAGGCTTCCGGCGACGCGCAGGGCGCCTACCTGGCGCGGGAGCTGCTGCGGCGCGACCCGAGGCTAGAGATCAAGGGCGTGGGCGCGCGGCTGATGCGGGACGCGGGAGTGGAGATCCTGCGCGACTGCACGGGGCTGGCGGCCATGGGCTGGGTGGAGACCTGGAAGAAGGTGCCCTACGGGATCGGCGTTTACCGGACGATGTGCGAGCAGGTGAAGCGCCGTCTGGTGGATATGCTCATCCTGATTGACTTCGGCGTCATCAACCTGCGGCTGGGGCGGTACGCGCTGCGACAGGGCTGTCCGGTGCTCATCTACTTCCCGCCGGCATCGTGGTCTTCCGATCGTGACAGGCTGCGCGATGTGGCCTACTCCGCCACCCGCATCGCCACGCCCTTCCCGCAATCGGCCGAGGTGCTGGCCGAGGAGGGGGCAGACGTTACCTTCGTGGGCCATCCGCTGCTGGACGTGCTGCGGCCGGTCGTCGAGCGCCGCGAGAGTGGGGCGGCCAAGCGGGAAGGGACTGTGGTCGCGCTGCTGCCGGGCTCGCGGGACGCGGAGATAACGCACATTCTGCCGCACATGCTGAGGGCGGCGCGGCTGATCGCCGAGCAGGTGCGCGACGTGCGCTTCGTGGTCTCGGTGGCACAGACCCTGGACCGCGAGCGGCTGGCGAAGATGGTGGCGGCCTCGGGGGTCGAGGCCTCGCTGGTGGATGGCACGCAGGCGGCCCTGGAGCAGGCCGACGTGGGCATCATCACCTCAGGAACGGCCACGCTGGAGGCGGCCATCGTCGGCCTACCCATGGTGGCGGTGTACCGCGCGGGGCGCATCCCGTTCCTGCACTATCAGCTCTTCTGGTGGCCGCGGGTGGACCCCTTCTCCATGCCCAACATCCTGGCCGGGCGCAAGATAATCCCGGAGCTGGTGCAGCGCGAGGCCAGCGCCGAGGCGATGGCGGAGCACGCGCTGCGCTTCCTGCGCGACCGCGAGCTGTACGCGCGGACGAAGCACGAGCTGCTGGAAGTCGCCTCGCGCCTAGACGGCGAGGGAGCCGTAGGCAAGACGGCCGACATCGTCTTCGATATGCTCGCCCACTACGCGGGGCGGGGCCGGTAGCGCGCCCAGCCCCGGCGCGCAGACCCCCACAAAGGTCATCTGCGGCGGAACTTACAGGCGCTCTAAAACGTCGTATTATGTGAGAGATGTTACGGTCTAGGGGTCTAAACCTGCACATACTGTAACAAACGGATGAGCGATTTGTCCAATGGCGTAGAACCTTGACGAAAAGGGAGTGATCCGGCGAGAGGCCCTGAGAGGTGCTACGTTCGGTCAGGGAGGGGTCGAGGAAGGAGGCGCCGACATGGCGACGTCCACTGTCGGGATTGGGGCGCCTCGCTCGGTGTACGCCCTGACGGGAGTGGCCACACGCCGAGGACTCGGGCTGGCAGGCACGGCGGTAATCGTCAAGGACACGCAGAAGAACACTCTGAAGCAGATCAGCAGCCGGGTTCACACCACTTCGCCCGACGCGCCCAAGTACGAAGCCGTCATCAGCGCCCTGCGCGAGGGGCTTGCGCTGGGGGCGCGCAGCATCACGGTGTACTGCGATGACCCGGTGGTGGTGGGTCATCTGAGCCGCGACCTGGAGGTGCCGCCCGAGCTGCACGGGGCCTACATGGAGGTGCGCGCGCTGATGCACCGCTACCGGCGGGCGCAGGTGCGGTTCCTGGACGAGGGGCGGAATCGCAAGGCGCGCACGCTGGCGGAGTTGGCCCTGAGCGAGGACGGGCAGGGCACGCGGGATTACCGGTCGCCCGGGCTTCCGCTGGGGTTTGGCGAGGTCGCCGAGGCGAGAACTCGCTGAGGCACCGGCCGCACACGGATGACGCAGCGAGGCGCACGGCCTGGGGCTGTGCGCCTTTCCCTTGGGGCACTCGCTGGAGCCAAGAGGATGCGGTCACCGGGCTCGCGCGGCGCTGACGGCTTCGGCGAACTTGCGGGCCGTGTCGGCGACCACCTCGAAGCGGCCCTCGGCGACGGCCTGTTTGTCCACCATGGCGCTGCCCACGCCCAGAGCGGCCGCGCCCACCTTGATGAAGTCGCCGGCGTTGTCCAGGTCCACGCCGCCGGTGGGACAGAGCTTGACCTGGGGCAGGGGGCCCAGCACGTCCTTGAAGTACTGCGGGCCCAGCGCCGTGGCGGGGAAAACCTTGACCATGTCGGCGCCCGCGGCCCAGGCATTGATGATCTCAGTGGGGGTCAGGCAGCCGGGAAGGGCGGGCTTGCTGTAGCGGTGCGCCATGGCGATGACGGCCGGGTCGAAGACGGGGCAGACCACATACTGGGCGCCGGCGAGGATGGCGGCGCGGGCGGTCTCGGCGTCAAGGACGGAGCCCACGCCGATCAGCACGTCCTCGCCGAACTCCTGGCTGGCCTCGCGGATGACGTCGAGGGCGTTGGGGGTGGTCATGGTGACCTCGACGACGTCCACGCCGCCCTGCTTGATGGCGCGCGCCACTGAGATCAGGTAGGCGGAGTTCTGGGCGCGGATGACGCCGATGACGCCGCAGTCTTCGATTCGCCGCAGGCGTGACTCCCGGTCGCTCATGAGGGCTGCCCCCTAACGCACGATCTTGGCCCCTCCGCCGGCCACCTGCGCCTTCACCTCGTCTTCGGTGGCGAAGCAGAGGTCGCCGGGGTGGGAGTGCTTGATGACGGACATGGCGTTGCCGTATGCGAGGGCCTTTTGCAGATCGCCCTCGAGATAGCCGAAGATGAAGCCGGCGCTAAAGGCATCGCCGCTGCCCACGCGGTCCACGATCTCCACATCATAGGTCTTGTCGGTGTAGAGCTTGTCGGCGTAGACGATGGCGGTCCACTGCCCCAGCCAGACCCTGGTGGCGGTGCGGATGGTGATGGCCACGGCCTTGAAGCCGAAGGTCTGCGCCAGCTTCTCGGCGATCTGGGGAGGCTCCCCCTCCATGCCAAAGACCAGGCGGGTGTCATCCTCGGTGGTGATGAGGACCTCCACGTGCTCCATCATGGGCTCCATGCAGGCGCGGGCCTGGTCCTGGGTCCAGAGGGTCTTGCGGTAGTTCAGGTCGAAGGTGGTGGCGCGGCCGTACTGCCTGGCGGCCTGGAGGGCGATGGCGGTCTGCGCGGCGCAGGCCTCCCCCAGCGCCGGCGTGATGCCGCTGACGTGGAACAGGCGAGTGTCCCGAAGCAGGGACCAGTCAATGTCGCCGGCCTGGATGCGGCTGATGGCCGAATGCGCTCGGTCGTAGTAGACGCGGCTGGCGCGCGGGGTAGCGCCCAGCTCGAGGAAGTAGAGCCCCACGCGGTCGCCGTCCACCCACTTGAGGTGAGAGACATCCACGCCGTGCTCGCGGGCCTTGTTGGCCACCATCCTGCCCAGGGGGTTAGCAGTCAGCCGTGAGACCCAGGCCGAGCGCAGGCCCAGGCGCGCGCAGCTCACGGCCACGTTGTATTCGCCGCCACCGCAGTTGACGTCGAGGCTGCTGGTCTGCTCGAGACGCTTGTAGTCGGGAGGCGACAGGCGAACCATGGCCTCGCCGAAGGTCACGACGTCGTACATGGCCATCCCTCCGTCCGCGTGCTCACTGTCCGATGCAATGCAGGCGCATCAAGTTGGTGGTGCCCCGACGGCCGATGGGCGTGCCGGCGATGATGACGACGGTGTCGCCCTCGGTCAGCAGTCCCTCCTCGAGGATGCGCTGATCCAGGCGCTCGATCATCTCCTCCACGCTGTCGTACGAGGGGACGACCAGCGGCCACACGCCCCAGTAAAGGCTGACCCTGCGCGCGACCTCGGGGAAGGGGGTGGCGGCGATGATCTGGGCTCGGGGGCGCCACTTGGAGGCCTGCCGAGCGGTCCAGCCCGAGTGAGTGGCCGCGATGACTGCCGTGGCCCCCACGTCGGTGGCGGCATGGCAGGCCGCGTGGGTGACGGCGTCGGCGATGGACAGGTCGTGTTCCAGGGTCTGCGCGGGGCCGGCTTCGGCCAGCATGGCCTGCTCGGCGGCGGCCGCGATGCGCCGCATCATGGCGACGGATTGGGTCGGGTACTGCCCGGCGGCGGTCTCGCCAGAGAGCATGATGGCGTCGGTTCCGTCGAAGATCGCATTGGCCACGTCGGAGGCCTCAGCACGCGTGGGCCGTCGCTGCGTGACCATGGACTCGAGCATCTCGGTGGCGGTGATGACAGGGACGCGCTTGTCGCGGCACTTGCGGATGATGGCCTTCTGCATGACGGGGACTTCCTCGGGGCCGGCCTCCACCCCGAGGTCGCCGCGAGCGACCATGATGGCGTCCGCGGCGTCAACGATGGCGTCGAGGTGCTCGAGGGCTTCGGGCTTCTCCAGCTTGGCCACCACGTGGATGTCGGCGCCGCGCTCCTGGAGGAGCTGCTTGACTTGCAGCACGTCCTGCGGCCGGCGCACGAAGGAGAGGGCAACGTACTCGACCTGATGCTGGATGCCGAACTCGAGGTCGGCCAGGTCCTTGTCGGTGACCGCGGGGGCGGAGACGTTGACGCCCGGCAGGTTCATGCCCACGTGGTTGGCGAGCCGTCCGCCGGTGACAACCTCGCAGTGGGCTTCCCTGCCGGCGGCCGACTTGACACGCAGCTCGCAGAGGCCGTCGTCGAGGAAGATGCGGTCGCCCGGCGCGACGTCGTCGGGCAGCCCGTGGTAGCTCGTACTGAGGCGCTCGGGCGTGCCCACCACCTCTTCCGTGGTGATGGTGACCGTGGTGCCGGGCTGGAGCGTGACCGCGCCGCCCTGCATCTGGCCCAGGCGCATCTTGGGGCCCTGCAAGTCCTGGAGGACCGCGACGTGCACGCCGAGATTCTCGGCGGCGCGGCGCACGTTGGCCAAGAGCTCGGCGTGGCTCTCGTGCGTGCCGTGGGAGAAGTTCAGCCGGGCGACGTCCATGCCGGCTTCGATGAGTGCCGCGATCTTCTCCTCGGTGTCCGTGGCCGGTCCGAGGGTGCAGACGATCTTGGTGCGCTGGCTGTCGAAGCGAGGGCCGGTCATGGCGGGCCGAGTATCTCCCGCACCGCCTGGATGGCGAAGAGCACGCCCTCGCGACTGACGTCGTGGTGGGTGACGAAGCGGATGTCGCGGGGGCCGCGCGGGAGGCAGAGGACGCCGCGCTCCTTCAGGCGAGCGACGAGCGTCTCGGCATCGAGGTCGTCGCGGGCGACCTCGAAGATGACGATGTTGGTCTGGATGCTATCCATGTCCAGCCGAATGCCGGGCATGTCCACCAGCGCCTCGGCCAGCAGGCGCGCATTCTCGTGGTCCTCGGCGAGGCGGTCCACCATCTCGTGTAGGGCGACGAGCGCGGCGGCGGCGATCACCCCAGCCTGCCGCATGCCGCCTCCCAGCATCTTGCGGGCGCGGCGGGCGCGGTCAATGAAGTCGTGCGAGGCGCAGATGACCGAACCGACCGGCGCGCAGAGCCCCTTGGAGAAGCAGAAGCTGACGGAGTCGGCGCCGGCCACCAGCTCGGCCGGGTCCATGTCCAGGGCCACGGCGGCGTTGAAGATCCTGGCGCCGTCTATGTGGACGGGGACGCCACGGTCGTGGGCGAGCTCGACGATGGCGGCGATGTGCTCGCGGGGCAGCACGGCCCCGCTGGCGTTGTTGTGAGTGTTCTCGAGGCAGATGAGCGCCGTGGGCGGCTGATGCAGGCTGCCCGCACGAATGCGCTCGGCCACGGTCTCGGGGTCCATGGCGCCGCGCACGCCGGGCAGAGGGCAGGCCAGCACGCCGGACACTGAGGCCAGGGCCCCCACCTCGTAGGCCAGGACGTGACTGCTGGCCTCCAGTATGACCTCGTCGCCGGGCTGGGTGTGCGTGTAGATGCTGGCCTGGTTGGCCATGCTGCCGGAGGGCACGTAGAGGGCGGCCTCGAAGCCCAGGCGCCGGGCCGACTCCTCCTGGAGGCGGTTGATGGTGGGGTCCTCGCCGAAGACGTCGTCCCCGACCTCGGCCTCGGCCATGGCGCGGCGCATGGCCGGAGTGGGCTTGGTGACCGTGTCGCTGCGGAGGTCCACGGGCTCGGCCGGTGCGCTGCTGTCAGGCATTCTGTGCCATTCCCCCGAGGTCTGCGGCCGTTCGCGCAGGGGATTTCGAGGCGCCGTGGCGGATTCCTGCCGACGGACGTTCCGTCCCGGGAGACTGCGACAGCGGGGGAAGGGCCGAGTCAGATGCGCTTGGGGCGCGGCCGACGGCGGCGCAGGAGGCTGGGCAGACCCCAGCCGAGGGCGAAAAGGACGACCCAGCCGAGAACGACGGCGTACCAGAGGCGGAAGGCGCGCGACTTGGCCGTCAAGGTCTGCGGCGAGGCGGAGGGCTTGAGGCGCCATTCGGCCCGGCCGCCCTCGCTGACGGCCGGAGGCATGGTCTCCTCGATGGTGCCGGGCATCTGGAGCACGTACGCGAAGTCCTTGGCTGCGGCCAGCCTCTCCTCGCCGGGCAGGATGCCCTCGACCTGCACCTCGTCCGTGAACTCGTAGGTGGTCCACAAAGACAGCAAGCCCCCGCTGGTCATCAGCCTGGCGCTGCCGTCGGGCAAGTTGCCCACGCCGCCGTGGCGATAGTCGGCGTGCATGAGGCGGGTGCCGCCACGCTCGTCGGACCAGTGGCGCCAGTGCTCGGCCACGGGGAAGAACTTGCCGATCTTGTCCTCGACGTCGGTGACGCGATCGGCGACGATGGCGACAGTGAGCTTGCGGTAGGCGGCGCCGTTGGGGGCGACCTCAGTGGTGACCTCGACGTCGTTGGCCAGCATGAGGACCGGGAAGGGCAGCAGGGCCAGAGAGCCCCATGCACCCAGACGGCCCCGCAGAAAACGAGGAGCCGGTGTCATTTGCCGCTCCCCGAGGCGGCACTGGACTGGGCGGCGGTGTAGCGGATGTTGAGGATCCAGAAGATGACCATGCCGACGATGACGAAGATGAGGTAGAGGATGGTGCCGGGGACGTCGAAGGTCCAGCCCAGCAGGCTGAAGCGCACGAGCGGCCAGTTCTGGCAGACGAGCATGATGACGACGAGGGCAGCCAGAATGGCGAGGAACAGCCTGACCGGCTGCTGCACCACGGACTGAAGACGGCTGGCCGCGCCGCCCGGTTTGCCCGGCGCGGGCTCCGGGGCGGGCCGCTCTTCCTGGGCCACTGGCTCTGTTCCTCCTCTGTTGGGACGAGTTGTGCGAGGCATTATAACCCGCGCGCGGCCGCATCGTCAACAAAGCAGGCAGGCCGGCCAGGGAGGGGCGGCGCGGGCGTCAGTTGCCCAGGACGAAGGCGACCTCGTCCACCAGCAGCCGCTGGGGTCCCGTGTAGCCGCCGAGGAGTGCGCCCAGGTCAACCAGGCCGAACATCTTCATCTGGCCGGGATCGAGGGTGCCGTTGTCGTCCGTGGTCTCGTCGTCGAGGTTGAAATCGGCGAGCGGGACCCGCACGTCCTGCCACTCGCCGCCCGGAACGTCCACTGGGGCCATGTAGCGGGCGTCGCCGCGCTCCTCGATCGTGAGCCCGAGCTTGAGGTCATGCTCGGCACCGACGCGAACGTGCACGGCCACCGCGTTCTCCAGCCCCTCGCCCGAGGTCATGGTGATCAGTCCGGCCAGAGGCACCTGGGCTTTGCCGAGCTCGTACTCGAGGCTCACGTATCCCTCGGCCGCCACCTGCGGGTCGCCCTGCTGCACGGGCAGCCACCGCAGGAAGCCGCCCTGGAAGTCGTCAAGCAGCACCTGGCGCTCGCCGGCGAGGTCGCGGGGCCCACGATGAGGCACGACGGGATCGCTGCTGAAGACCAGATCGTCCATCCACATGATCCGGGGCAGGTCCGACATGTAGGGAAACAGGAACTGCGCCTCCTCCCCCTCGGCCAGCAGGAAGCAGGCCACGTCCACCAGGAAGCAGGCGGCGACCTCGTTGGGGTCGAGGCGTCCGTTCTCGTCCACGTCCTCCTCGGACAGGCGGAAATCGCTGAAGGCCGCCTCCACCCGTACCCACTGGTCGGCCGGCACGAACACGGGCAGAACGTACTCGTCTTCGTCCGCCTCGGCCAAGGCAATGGCGAAGACGGTGGTCTCCGTGCACTTGAGCCAGAAGCTGAGCGATTGGGCCTGACTGAGCGCCAGGGGTCCGGCCGCGATGGCCGCCATCTCGCCACCCAGGGGCGTGTAGTCAAACTGCAAGCTCCCCTCCCCCACCTTGACGCCGTCGAGCTCGGTGCAAATGGAGAGCAGGCCGGTATCGTTGGGCGACATCCAGCCTTCGAGGTCGGCATCGAAGCTGAAGTGGGGTGGCCCCGCCTGCCCCTGCACGGGGGCACGCTGGCCCGTCGCGCCGAGAGGAGCAAGAAGCGGCAGGAGCATGGCGAGCGCGAACAGACGTGCGCGTTTCACCGGTGGCACCTCCAGGGCGGCCTGGCGTCGGCCGGTCTCACGTCATAGACCCGCCGCGTAGGCGACATGTTTCGCCGATTGGCACGGGACGCGGGCTAGGGAAGGGTGCCGAGCATGTGGACCTCGGGGGCCGGGGGCCTGCCGCCGCAGAGGCCGGGTATGCCCCGCCCGAGGCAGATGGCCCCGGCACAGACCATAAAGGCGAGCGCGAGGGCGACGATGAGGGCGCGCATCAGGCTCGTGCTGAGTGGTGTTCGTGTCCGCATCTGCCATCCTCCCTCGGTCAGGGGGCCGAAACTCAGCAGCGACTGTCGTGTCTATTCTACCGTCGCCAGAGCGTCGCCTGAGCTGATAATAGTCACGCGGAGAGTGTGTCCTCAATCACAGTTACGGGGTCGCCTGTGAGGCGGGGCCTGGCGAGGGATGCTGGCGGAATCGGTCGCAGGGATGTGCCAACTCACACCACGGCCCGCCCACGCTAAGTTGGCACAACCTGAGGGCGGCTGGCTGTTGGGACCCGCATCTGGGTGCTGTCGAGGCAGGGGGCGGCGTTGACGGAGGGCGCGCCAGATGCTATACTCAGGCAGCAAGCGTGCGCGCCGCCAGGTCGCCGGAGCAGCGGGGAGGGCAGCCCCACGGCGACCGCACGAGGTGTAGGCTTATGGTACTGAACGCCTTCGGGCCTCTGGTCCTGTTCTACGTTGTGGCCGGGGTCTCGATGCTGGGATTGCGCCCGACGCCGGCCATGGCCCTTCAAGCAGGCGTGGCGCGGGTAGACATCACACCCCCCGTGGACGAGCGTTCCATCCCACTGAACGGTTACGGCGAGCGTCAGCGCAAGCCCGCCGAGGGGGTGCACGACCGTATCAGCGCCACCGCGCTGGTGTTAGCCAACGAACAGGGGAAAGTGGCCATTGTGGCCACGGACTTGCTGTGGGTGACCATAGACTTCACGCGCAAGGTGCTGGAGCACGTTGAGTCGCCGGGGCTTGGGCTGGAGAACATCTTCCTGAGCGGCTCGCACAACCACTCTGGCCCCGCCGCGCTGGACCGGCGCGTCGTATACCAGCAGGCCTTCGGGGAGTTCGACGCCGAGCTGTTCGAGGAGACGGCACGGAAGGTGGCCCAGGCAATAGACGACGCTTGCGCGGGGCTGCGACCTGCCAGGGCGGGGGTCGCCTCACGTCCGCTGCCGGGCCTGA
This sequence comes from Armatimonadota bacterium, assembly GCA_046760465.1. GTDB lineage: Bacteria > Armatimonadota > Zipacnadia > JAUWAU01 > JBHIEF01 > JBHIEF01. Next base: position 17,913 of record JBHIEF010000013.1, read on the forward strand.
CCAGGAACCGGCGGGATGGCGAGGAGATCACCGACCCCACCATGACGGTGATCGAGGTGGCGGACGAGAAGGGCGACATCGCGGTGCTGGTGAACTTCGCCGCGCACCCGACCATTCTGGGGCCTGAGAACCTGCTGGTCTCGGGCGACTACCCCGGCGCCTTGCAGCGTTCGCTGGAGCAGCGGCTGGGGAACGGCGCGGCCGTGCTCTTCACCAACGGGGCCGAGGGCGACCAGACGTGCGTGATCGGCGATAACGGCGCGCCCTTCGAGGCGATGAAGCACTACGGGGATGCCCTGGCGGCGGCGGCGCACGATATGATGGGCGAGATCGTGCTCTCCGACCAGGTGGAGCTGGCCTGGACGGTGCTGGACTGGACGCTGCCCGACCCGCGCGTGCCGGAGCGCTGGCGCGCCTTCGTGGACGACTCGTTCATGAAGCTCATCTTCCCGACCAGCGCGCCGGTGGGAGCGATTCGCGTAGGGGACGCGGTGCTGGTTACGGTGCCGGGCGAGATGGTGGCGGAGATCGGGCTGACCGTGAAGAGCGCGGCTCGGCAGATGGGAGCACGGCACGCGGCCATCATCAGCCTGGTCAACGACTACCTGGGGTATATCCTGACCCCCGAGCAGTACAACGACGGCGGCTACGAGCCGGCCTTTAGCTTCTACGGGCAGAGCTTCGGCCAGGCCATCCAGGAGGGAGCGTGCCGGGCCCTGGCGGCGGTCTGCAACGGGCAGCCGGTGCTGCCGTAGGGGCCAGAGCGGGCGCTGCCGTGGGGAGCCGGCCGCCAGCGTGACGCTGGCGGCTTTTCCGTGTCTGCCAGACGCCGGACATCAGCGGGCATGAGTGAGGCAGGGACAGAGACGCTGGCGTGTCCGGGTTGCGGGGCCGACCAGCCACAGGGTGTGTTGGCCAAGAGCGGCCTGCCGATCGTGCGCTGTGGCGCCTGCAATCTGCTCTACACCAGCCCACGCCTGACTGCCGCGCGCCGGCGGGAGATGTACGAGCTGCGCGACCCCAGGCTTCGCCGCAAGGCCGATGAGCCCCGGCGGCCGCCGCAGGAGGCCCTTGCGGCCTGCCTGGAGCGCCTGGAGCCGTACCGGGGGCAGCGCGGCCGCCTGCTGGATGTCGGCTGCGGCATGGGGAGCTTCCTGGAGGCGGCACGGGGGCGCGGTTGGGAGGCGGTGGGCCTGGACCTTTCCGAGGAGTGCTGCCGGCGGGCACGGGAGCGCGCCGGCACGGAGGTGCTCCAGGGGACGCTGCCCAGGCGGGCGCGGGAGCTGGCCGGGGGCTTCGATGCGGTGACTATGTGGCATCTGCTGGAACACGTGGAGCACCCGCTGGAGGAGTTGCACGCGGCGCGGCAAGTATTGCGTCCGGGCGGGGCGCTGTGGATCGCGGTGCCGGACGGCAGGGCGCTCACGCTCAAGCCCACAGGAGTCCTGCCGCGGCTGTTCTATCCGGGCTACCGACGCCGGCACTATCCGGCGATGCCGCGCATTCACCTGGTCCACTACACACCGGCCACGCTGGAGCGGCTTCTCGCGCAGGCGGGCTTCGAGGTCTTGCACACGGAGGCCCACCCATTCAGCGCGGGCGGACCGGCCAAGAACGCGTGGCGGCGGATGATGAATGGCGTGTTCGCGCGGATGGGCTTTCCCAGGGACCTGGCCCTGCTAGCGGAGAGCCGGGGCGAGCGGCACTGAGACAGGACCTGGCGCCCTGGGGGACGAACCTACGGCGGGCGGCACCCCCACGCTTGAGCGAGGCAGGGGCTGGCACGATGGCGGCGGGGCCGAGGATGCGCATGTGCCGCATCGCTGGGACGGGCAGCACGTACTTCGGCGTCACAGCTTCGCAGGGAGGGACGACGATGCGGGAGGAGTCCTTCGAGTTTCTGAAGGCCATCGTGGAGGTGCCGTCGCCGTCGGGCTTTGAGCAGCCGGCCCAGCGGGTGGTCCGCGAGCGCATGAGGCCGATAGCGGACGATATCCGCACGGACGTGCACGGGAATGTGATCGCGGCGCTTCAGCCAGAGGGCCACCCGCGCATCATGCTGGCCGGGCACTGTGACCAGATCGGCATGATGGTGCGGTACATCACGGACGAAGGGTACATACACTTCGCCTCCATCGGCGGGATTGACGCTTCGGTGCTGCCGGGGGCGCGGCTGACGGTGCACACGGCGAAGGGCCCCGTCACCGGCGTGGTGGGGCGCAAGGCGGTGCACCTGATGTCGCCGGAGGAGCGCGGCAAGGGCAAGATCCAGATCAAGGACCTGTGGCTGGACATCGGCGCGCGGAATCGCAAGGCCGCCGAGAGGCAGGTGAGCGTGGGCGATCCGATGACCTTCGCGCTGGGCATGGAGGTGCTTCAGAAGGACGTCGTGGCCTCGCCGGGGTTCGACGACAAGATCGGGAGCTTCGTGGTGATGGAGACGCTGCGTCTGCTGAAGCGGCGCAAGTTCTCCGGCGCGGTGTTTGCCGTGTCAACGGTGCAGGAGGAGCTGGGCCTGCGTGGGGCGCGGACCTCGTGCTTCGGCCTGGACCCCCAGGTGGGCATCGCGGTGGACGTCACCCACGCCTCGGACTACCCCGGAGCGGACAAGAAGGTCAGCGGCGACCTGTCCCTGGGGAAGGGCCCAGTTGTGGAGGTGGGGCCCAACATCAACCCCATGGTGGGGAAGCTGCTGCTGGACACGGCCAAGGCCAAGAAGATCCCGCACCAGATCTGCGGCGCGCCGGGGGCGACGGGGACGGACGCCAACGCCATGCAGATCTCGCGCGCGGGCGTGGCGGCAGGGCTGGTGAGCGTGCCCAACCGGTACATGCACACGCCCGTGGAGATCGTACACCTCAGGGACCTGGAGAACGCCGCGAAACTCCTGGCGGAAGTGATCTGCAAGATTGGCCCAGACACGGACTTCATCCCCCAGTAGCGAGGAATCGCGCGTCGTCGTCACGGGCCTGGGCGTCGTATCGTCCGCGGGTGCTTCTTGCGGAGCGCTGCTGGACGCGCTGCGGGAGGGCCGTTCCGGCGTAGGGCCTCTGACCAGATTCCCTCCCGAGGGTCTGCCGTGCACGCTGGCCGGTGAGGTGAGCGACGCGCCGGAGGCTCCACAGGGCACGGGGCGAGCGGCGTGGTATGCGCTGCTGGCGGCCAGGGAGGCGGCGGAGGACGGGGGGCTGCCAGCCGAGCGACGGGGCGAGACGACTGCGGTCATCGGCAGCACCAAGGGCCTCGTGGACCTGCTGGAGAGGTCATGGGGGGAGAGGGAACGAGCACCGGAGGCGTGTGCAGCAGCGGGCGCGGCGTGCGCCGACTCGCCGGCCCGGCAGGTGGCCGGCGAGCTGCGCCTCGGCGGGCCCGTGACGGGCGTGGCTGCGGCCTGCGCCTCGGGGCCGTACAGCATCGCGTATGCCGCGGGGCTGCTGCGCGCCGGACGGGCCCGGGCGGCGCTGGCAGGGGCGGCCGACGCGCCCATCGTCCGCTCGCTGATGGCCGGCTTCACCAACCTGGGGGTGGTCACGTCTGCGAACGGGCGTGGGTCCACAGCGAGCCGGCCCTTCTGTGCTACCAGGGACGGCCTGGTGGTGAGTGAGGGCGCGGGAGTGCTGCTGCTGGAGACGCTGGCCGAGGCCCGGGCGAGGGGGGCGCGCGCATACTGCGAGCTGGCGGGCTGGGCCCTGGCCGGGGAGGCGACGCACATCACCGCGCCGCCGTCGAGTCCGAGCGTCCCGGCCCGCGCCATGCAGCGCGCGCTGTCGGCGGCTGGTGCGACCCCCGACGGGCTCGACTACATCAACGCACACGGCACGGCCACCCGCAGGAACGACTCTTACGAGACGCAGGCCATCAAGGAGGCACTGGGCGAGCGGGCGTGCTCTGTGCCGGTCAGCTCTATCAAGGGGATCACGGGGCACGCGATGGCTGCGGCGGGGGCGACTGACGCGGTCGTCTCGGTGATGGCCCTCGAGCATGGAATCGTGCCGCCGACGGCCAACTACCACGAGCCAGACCCCGAGTGCGATCTGGACTACGTGCCCAATCAGCCTCGCGAGGCCGACTTGGGGACGGTGTTGTCCTCGTCGCTGGGCTTCGGGGGCCACGTAGCCATGCTGGTGTTCCGGAAGCTCTGACCCGATGCACCTGGACGAAGAGCTGCGCGCCGAACTTGACGACCTGTCAGCGCAGGGGCTGCTGCGGACGCTGCGGACGGCCTCGCGCGCCGGCCCGCGGATCGAGATAGCCGGCCGCCCGTGCCTGAATCTGTGCTCCAACGACTACCTGGGCCTGACCCAGCACCCGGCAGTCATCGCCGCGGCGGCGGGGGCCGTCCAGAGGTACGGATCAGGTGCCGGGGCCTCGCGGCTCATCAGCGGGACGCTCCCCATCCACGAGGAGCTGGAGCAGACGCTCGCCGACTTCAAGGGCACTGAGGCGGCGATGGTCTTCACCACCGGCCACGCGGCCAACCTGGGCACCATCCCAGCGCTGGTGGGCCGCGGGGACCTGGTGATCTGCGACAAGCTGAACCACGCCAGCCTGATTGACGCGTGCAGGCTGTCGGGCGCCCGCCTGCGCGTCTACGGGCACGGGGACCTGGGCAAGCTCGCCTCGCTGCTCGGGGGCGCAGGGAACTTCCGACGGACGCTGGTAGTCACCGACGGAGTGTTCAGCATGGATGGCGACATCGCCCCGCTGCGGGACATCCTGTCGCTGGCCGACGAGCACGGGGCGAGGGTGATGGTTGATGATGCTCACGGCACGGGGGTGATGGGGCCGGACGGTCGGGGGACGGCGCAGCACGTGGGGTTGCCGACCCAGCGGTTCATCAACATGGGAACGCTGAGCAAGGCGTTGGGGAGCCTGGGAGGGTACATCGCCGGATCGGGGGCGCTGATCTCGTACCTGCACAATCGGGCGCGGAGCTTCATCTACTCGACGGCGCTGCCGCCGGCGAGCGCGGGTGCGGCGCTGGCGGCGCTGCGGGTCGTGCGGGAGCACCCGGAGATCAGAGCCCGCCTCTGGCGCAACGTGGGGGCGCTGAGGGGCGCGCTGCGGCGGCTGGGGCTGACGCCCGTGAGCGAGGACTCGCACATCAATGCGGTGGTGGTCAGGGAGGCCGAGACGGCCGTGCGCCTCTCGGAGGCGCTGCTGGACCGAGGCGCGTTCGTCGCCGCGATCCGCCCCCCCACCGTGCCCCAGGGCACCAGCCGGCTGCGGATCACGGTCACGGCCGCTCACACACTCGGTGACATCGAGCAGTTCGCAGGGGCAATGAAGGAGGCCTTCGAGGAGGTGGGGCTGCCGGATGGATAGAGGCCGTTCCAGAGCCTGCGACGAGCAGTTCCCCTCGCGGCGAGACGCCGCTCCCACAAGGGGGCAGCGCCAAAGGGACGAGCGCGACCCGGCGTGTTCCTTCTGCGGTCAGCGCAAGGACATGGTGAGCCGGGTGCTGGGATTTCCCGGCGTATACGCCTGTATCGCCTGCCTGCCTTTGGTCGAGGAAGGGATCGAGCGGCCGGAGCGGGGCAGGCCGGGCGCTAGTCCCTCTCCTCGTACGGCCCGGCGATGACCAGAGCGTAGCGGTCGGGATGCAGGTACTTGCGTGCGGCCTCGTTGACGTCCTCAAGCGTGATGGCGCGATAGATGTCGGAGTGGCGGCTGATGTAGTCGAGGCCCAAGTCGTAGAACTCGATGCGCAGTAGCTCGTCGGCCAAGTCGGAGTTCGTCTCCAGGCCGACGGGGTAGCTGCCGGTCAGGTAGTCCACCGCGTCCTCCAGCTCCTGGGCCGTGGCGCCGTGGTCGCGCATGCGGCGAATCTCGGCCAGCAGGGCCTCGATGGCGCGGTCGGCGTTGTCGGGATTGGTGCCGAACTGCGCGCGCCAGTCGCCCCGGCCCTTGTAGGTGCGGAAATAGCTCCAGACTCCGTAGACCAGGCCCAACTCGTCGCGCAGCTTCAGGCCCAGACGACTGGTCAGAGAGCCGCCGCCCAAGATGAAGTTCATGACTTGGGCCTTGTAGAAGTCGGGGTCGGTCCGCTTGAGGCCGCCGTAGTGGCCGAGCAGGACGGTGACCTCGGACTTGTCCATCATGGGGATGACCCGGCGGGCGATGCCCTCGCGGGGCTCCACGTCCGGCACCGTGACCTCGCGGGAGCGGCCCACTGGCTCCCAGTCGCCGAAGTACTGCTTCGCCTTGGCCAGGGCCTCATCGGGCGTGATGTCGCCTACGATGACCATGTTGGCCACGTCCGGCCCGTACATGGCCTTGTGGAAGCCGGTGATGTCCTCGCGGGTCATATCCTGGTAGGACTTCTCCTGCTCCTCCACAGTGGGGGCGCCGTAGGGGTGGTGGGGCGGGAAGACCAGGCGCAGGAAGGCGCGCTGGGCGCGCGCCTGGGTGCTCTCCAGCGACTGCCTGAGGCCCGAGAGGCGCAGGTTGCGCAGCTTGTCTATCTCCTCCTGCGGGAAGGAGGGGTTGCGCAGCATGTCGGAGAGCACGTCGAGGACGATGTCGAGGTCCTGCGTGAGGCACTTGCCGCCGAAGGCCATGGTGCTGGGTCGGTAGCTCTGGCCGATGCCGACGTAGGCGCCCACCGACTCGGTGGCAGCGGCCAACTCCAGGGAGGTGCGCGTCTTGGTGCCACGGTTGAGCAGAGAGCCGACCATGGCGGCCAGGCCGGGGCGATCGTTGGGGTCGTAGAGGCCGCCGGCCAGCACGTGTCCCTGGACGGCGATGGTGGTGTTGTTGTGGTTCTCCTGGACCAGTAGGACGAGGCCGTTGTCGAGCACGGTGCGGACGGGCTCGGATCGCTCCGAGGCCCTGGGCAGCGCGGCTCCAAGTGGCCCGCCCAGAAACACGGTGGTGCTCAGCCCGCGGCCCACCACGGGAGCCGGTATCTCCCCGGGGCGCTCGGCGTAGTGGCGGGGCTCTACGCCGCGGGGGTGTGAGGCCAGGCGTGTGGGCGAGGGGAGGCGGGCCTCGGCGGCGGCGGGAGTGATGGGCTCGAAGATGGCGGTGGTGCTGTTGTCGCGATTCAGGTACTTCCTGGCCACGCGCTGGACGTCCTCAGCAGTGACCTTGCTGATCTCTTCCACGTAGGTGGTGGGATAGCGCCAACTGTGGAGGGCCTCGTGGGAGCCGTAGGTGAAGGCCTGGCTGGTGACGCTGTCCTTCTGGAAGACGTAGGCCGCCGCCACCTGGGTCTTGACGCGCTGGAGCTCCTCCTCGCTGGGGAGGGTGGACTTGGCGCGCCTGACCTCCTCCCACAAGGCCTTGACCACGTCGGTCACCTCGACGCCCTCGCGCACCGTCGCCGACAGATTGAAGAGCCCGGCGTCTTTCGGCGTCCAACTGCCTGAGCCGGCCGAGGTGGCGAGCTGGGTCTCGACGAGGTTCTGGTACATGCGGGAGGTGCGGCCGCTGGACATGATCCCGTCCAGGACGTCCATGGCATAGGTGTCGCGGGCCTTGAGCTCGGGCCCGTGGAAGGCGATGTTGACGTAGTTGGTGGTGCCCTCCTTGCGCACGAGGACTCGTCGCGGGCCCAGCTGCTCGGGCTCAGGGGTGCGGGAGTGGCGTCGCACCGGCCCGGGCGCGATGGGCCCGAAGTGCTCGCGCAACAGCGCCAGCGTGGCCTGCGGGTCTATGTCGCCGACTACGACGACCAGCGCGTTGTTGGGGCGGTAGTGCTGCTGATAGTAGGCCCGCACCTCGTCGGCCCTCATGCGCTCAATGTCGGCGCGCCAGCCGATGATGGGCACCTGGTAGGGATGGGCCTTGTAGGCGGCCGCCAGCATCTCGTCCCAGAGCACCTCCCCCGGGTTGTTCTCGCCGCCCTCCAGCTCGGAGCGGACGACGGTCATCTCAGCGCGCCGGTCCTCGGCTCTGATGAGCCCGCGGGCCATCCTGTCGGCCTCGATGCGCACGGCCAACTCCAGCCGGTCGCTGGCCAGCGTCTCGAAGAAGCAGGTGTAGTCGAAGCTGGTGAAGGCGTTGGAGCGGGCGCCGTTCTTCTTGAGCAGGCGCGGGATCTCGCCGCCCGGGTAGTTCTGCGTGCCCTTGAAGAGCATGTGCTCGAGCATGTGGGCGACGCCCCGGAGCCCGGCCGGCTCGTCGGCGGAGCCGATCTCGTACCAGACCTGGAAGGCCACGACGGGAGCGTTGTGGACTTCTTTGAGCAGGATCTTCAGGCCATTGGGGAGGGAGGCCTTGATGGCTCCCTCGTCTGTCTCCTGCACTGCCGACCCAGTGCCGGCCGCGACCAGCATGGCCAGGCCGAGACACCACCAACGCATATTCATGTGACCATCAACCCCGATTGCGGGCGGGCATTGCCGTGCGAGGACGGGGGCCCGCGCAGTTCTGGGAAGGCAACGGTCAATACCGGAGGCCCGAGCCCATGGCCGCCACCTCCGGGATCGGTATGGGCAGTTTACCCGCAGGGACGAGCTCTCCGAAGAGAGCGGCCACGCCGGCCTCCACGAGCGGCCTGGTCGCACCGTAGGCGCAGACGTAAGCGGGCACGTGCGGGAACTGGCGCACCAGGTAGGGGCTGCCATAGGACACCAGTGCCAGGTCGGATCGCCCCGCCTGGAGCTCGCCCAAGACGGCAGCCTGCGTGCGGGATATCTCGGGCCCGGCGGGATCGTCCGCCGACACGCTGGGGAAGGCGGCGAAGACCACCATGGCGGCCTCGCGACAGGCTCGCACCACCTCCCGCGCGAGAGCGTCGGCGGCATGCACGGGGAGCTCGACAACGGCCGTCTGAGGCCAGCGCTGGCGCATCTCCGCAGTCAGCACCTCGCACGCTCGCGCTGTCGGCCCCTCGGGCTCCGAGGCGCAGACGACGGCGACCCAATCGTCGCCGGTCGGGCGCAGGGGCAGCACGCCCTCGTTGCGCACGATGGTGATGGCGGCCTCGGCAGCCTCGCGCGCCAGCGTCACGTGCTCTGGGGTGCCCAGGGCCTCTTCCGCCTCGTCGGCGGCCACCGTTCGCCGATCCATCAGACCCAAGCGTTGCTTGACAGCGAGAATGCGCGCGGCCGCCTGGTGGACGGCCTGGGGCGCGAGCTGGTTCGCACGCGCCGCGCCGAGCAGGGCGTGGTACGTCTCGCGGGGATGCGCGGCCAGGACAAGGTCGGAGCCGGCGCGCATGGCCATGACGTCGGCCTCGGCCGGCGGGAAGTTGTCGGCAACGGCTCTCATGGCCATGGCGTCGGTGACGATCAGGCCGGTGAAGCCCATCTGGTGCCGGAGCAGGTCGGTCAGTATCAGATACGACAGCGTGGCCGGGAGCCCCGGGGTGGGGTCGAGGGCCGGATAGCACACGTGGGCGGTCATGATCGCAGGCAGGCCGTCGGCGATGGCGGGCCGGTAGGGCGCGAGGTCTATCTCCTCCAGCTCGCGGCGGCCGCGGCGCACGTGGGGCAGACGCAGGTGCGAGTCCTCACTGGTGTCGCCGTGGCCGGGGAAGTGCTTGCCCACGGCGAGGGCGTTGCCGTTGGCGACCCCCTGGGCGAAGGCCTTCCCCATCTCACCGACCAGCTCGGGGTCGGCGCCAAAGGAGCGCACGTTGATGATGGGATTGTGCGGATTGCTGTTGACGTCCAAGACCGGCGCCAGCACCACCTGAACGCCGATGGCCCTGGCCTCGCGGGCGGTTATCTGGCCACAGGTGCGGGCGATGGCTCGCGAGGCGCTAGCGCCGATGGCCATGTGCGTGGGGAGCTCGGTGGCGCCCTCCTGTAGCTGCTGGCCCACACCGGCCTCGAAGTCGGCGGCGAAGAGGAGCGGCAGAGGCGCCAGTTGCTGCAAGTGGTTGGCCAGCTCGGCTGCCTGCCTGGGCGTGACCAGCTCACCACGCCCCACCAGCACGGCGCCGATCTGGCCCTGGCGCGCCATCTCTTCCACGGTGGCCAGATCGTCGCCGATGCCGGCCCAGACCACCTGGCCGACGGCCTCTTCGAGCGTGAGCTGGTCGGCGGTTTGGGGGGGCACCTGCGCCAAGGCGGCTGCACCTCGTCGGGGTGGTTCGCGGCTTCCGCGCGGGCCAACTGTCGGCCATATTCGCCGATGCCGCCGGGCCTTCCTGCGGGCCAGTGCTCCAACGATACTCCGTCATTCCAAGGAGGCAGAGACGGGGAATCTCACACGTTGGCGGATCCCCTCATGGCAATGCCGTGATTCTTCGCTCCCGTGAGTCGCTCAGACTGACACGTAGCGACGGAGTCTGCTTGTAGCCCGTACTAGGTGGCACGACGGATCATGTCCTTGGTTACGATGTTGGCTGGCTCACGACCGCTGAAGAACGCCTCGGTGTCACATACAACGGCCTCCCCGACGCGGCGGTCGGTGTCTGCTGAGGCGCCGGCCATGTGGGGGGCGACGATGACGTTGGGCATGGTGCGCAGGGGGTGATCGGGCGGCAGGGGCTCTTTGACGAAGACGTCGAGCGCCGCCCTGATCCTCCCCTCGGCGAGCTTGTCGGTCAAGGCCTGCTCATCGAAGATGCCGCCGCGCGCGGTGTTGACCAGTACGGCATCGTCGGCGATGAGGTCGAGCTGCGCCCTGCCGATCATGCCCTCGGTCTCCGGGGTCAGGCCGGCGTGGAGCGATATCACCTCGCAGGAGCGCAGGAGCTCGTCCAGCTCGACCAACCGGAAGCCGTGCTGCCAGGCAACACTCTTGGGCAGGTACGGATCGTAGACGACCAGGTCGGGCGCGAAGGGCTGGAGCAGCTCTACCACCCTGAACCCAACCGCGCCGCATCCGATCAGGCCGACCTTGCGCCCGGTGAGGTCCTTCTGGCGCTCGCGGGGCAGGTCTGGCCGCCAGCCTCCGCTGCGAGTGGCGTCCAGGTGGGCGGGAATGTCCCTGAGCATCATCAGCATCATGGCTATGGTACATTCGGCCACGGCATCGCCAATGGCGCGGGCGGTGTTGCAGACCACGATGCCCCGGTCAATGGCGTGATAGGCGGAGTACTGCTTGACGGCCGAACCGATGACACAGATGATCTTGAGGTCGGGGGCCGCGTCTATGTTGGCCTCGGATAGGGGTCCGTCCCCCCAGCCGGTGATGAGGCCGTCGGCCTCACGGAGTCGCTCGGACTTCTCCTCCTCGGTGAGGCGGCGGTCCTCCTCGTTCCAGTCCACCTGAGCGAAGCTCAGCAACCGCTCGCGGCACGGGCCGAAGATGTGGCGGCGCTGCGCGGCGCGGGGGAGGCTGACGAGAATGCGTGGTCGCGACATGGGGCCATCCCTCCTAAGCCTGTGGTGGCGTCGGACTCAGGGACGCGGTGCCTTTTCGAGGGGGCGGGCCAAACTCCTGCCTGCCAGCGGGCCAAAGGAGCCGGCCCAAGCCGTCTGGAAGAGACCAGCGTGTCTTACCTCTACCTGCTGAGATACATGGCGGAGGAGCGGGAGATCGCGGAGGCGGAGCTTTGGGCGCTGACGGGCGAGCAGGCCTGCGGCGAGCGCCTGGTGGCAAGCTCCCGCCGTGCAGACGTTACCCGGGCCGCTCATGTTGTGCTGTGTGTGGAGGTGCTGGCGCGCGCCGCCTCTCTGGAGGAACTCGTGCGCGAGGTGGCGGCCAGGGAGGTGGTGGCGGACGAGTTCCGCATTCAGGTGCTCAAGTCCACCGTCGAGGGTAGCAGGCCCGCCACTCCGCCGACCTCCCTTGAGATAGCCCGGCGACTTGCCGATGTAGTGCGGGGCAGGCCGAACCTGTCCCAGCCACGCACGGAGCTGGCGTGCTTCGCGCGGACCGGGGACTGGGCCTTCGGGCACGTGACCTCGGCCTCGGACAAGGGCTGGGTCGCTCACGTGGCCAAGCCTCACTCCTACTCGAACTCGCTGCCCAGTCGGCTGGCGCGAGCGGTGGTCAACCTGGTGGCGGCACCTGGGGAGGTCCTGCTGGATCCCTGCTGCGGGGCGGGGACGGTGCTCATCGAGGCGGAGAGTGTGGGCGTAACGGCGGTGGGGTCCGACCTGAACAAGCAGTTGGCCTCGCACGCGCGGGCGAACCTCCTCCATTTTGGCCTGCCAGCCCGGGTGATGGCGGCGGATGCTCGCCACGTTGGCGGGCGGTTTGACGCCATCGTTGCGGACCTGCCCTACGGCTGGACGGCGCCGACCGACCGCGCCGCCTACCCGCCGATCCTTGACAATCTGTCGCGCCTGGCGCCGCGAGCGGCGATCATAGCGGGAGAGGACATTGGGCCCGATCTAGCCAACACCGGCTGGCAGCTCATCCGGCTGGCCCGGCACGGCACAGGGCACGCGATACGGCACGTCCACGTCTGCCGGGCGCAGAGGTCGGGAAGCACCACCTAGCACGGTCGCCAGGGGGGCGGCTCGCCGCTGCGGCGGCGAGGCGAGGCGCCAGCAGGGGATGACGGGAGAATCGGCAGCGGGCCGGTGCGCCGGCATGCTTGACAATGCTCAGGGGGCGTTTGTATAATACTTTAATGCTTGGGTTGGCATGTCAGTGTGTCGTAGTGGGAGGAGAGCATCGTGCGAGGGAGAGTGAAGTGGTTTAACGCACAGAAGGGCTACGGCTTCATCGAGCGCGAGGGGGAGGATGACGTTTTCGTCCATTATTCGGCGATCCAACAGGAAGGCTACAAGACGCTCGACCAAGGGGAAGAGGTAGAATTCGACGTGATCGAGGGTGACCGGGGGCCGCAAGCCGCGAACGTCGTGCGCCTGGGTGGAGGCATCCCAGAGGGACCGTCACCGTTCCAGCCCTCGCCGCCCGACCGGGGCGAGCCCAGCGGTTCGGGCTGGTAAGTGGGCAACGACACCGGTACGGTCGCCCGCAGACGCAGTAAGCAGCCTGCCAGGAGCGAGCAAGCGCAACCTCGGCGGCGGGGCCGCCGAGGTTGCCGTTTCCAGGGGAGGGTCTAGCCAGGAGGACAGGCGATACGATGCGGGTAGAATCCAGAGGCAAGAACGTTCGGATCACCTCTGCACTGCGCGAGCACGCCCAGGAGCGGCTGGAGAAGCTGTCGCGCTTCTTCGACCACCTGGCCGACGCGCAGGTGACCATCTCCTTCAACCGTGGCCAGCACCGGGCGGACATCCTGCTTAACGTGAACGGCCTGCTGCTGCGGGCGGAGGAGCGCGCCGACGAGGTCCACACAGCCATAGACCGGGCTGCCGACAAGCTGGAGCGCCAGTTGGTGAAGTTCAAGGAGAAGCTCCAGTCGCGGGCCCGGGTCCGCCTGGGCGAGGCGGCGCCGATCGAGGCCGAGCCGGCCTCGGCGCCGGGCGAGGCAGAGGCGACAGAGGAGAGCGCCGACGAGCTGACCATCGTCCGCGCGAAGCGCTTCGCCATGAAGCCCATGACACCGGAGGAAGCGGCGCTACAAATGGAGCTGCTGCACCACGACTTCTACGTGTTTCGCAACGGCGAGAGCAGCCAGGTGAACGTGATCTACCGGCGCAAGGACGGCACGTACGGACTGATCGAACCCGAGGTTTAGCCCGTGCCTCGCGCCGCGACGGAGGGTCAATGCAGTTCCAGGAGCTGAGGCAACTGGTGGTGGCGGCGTTTGGCCAGGACCTGGAACGCCTCACTCCGGACACGCTGCGAGACTTCGTGGACTTGATCGAGGTGGAGCTGACGCCCCGGGTGCCGAGCCGGCCCGTGGTTCTGGACGAATCGGCCGCCTCATACGATCAGGTGATGCGGCACTTCTTCCTGCGCACGTTCGACATGGACCAAGAGGCTGCCCTCATTCTGCTGTGGCTAACGGCCTTCGAGAGCTGGGCCACTGCTTACCTGGAGTCTACGGGAGCGGGCGCCGGGCCGGAGCAAGCCGACGGCGCCTGCTGAGGACAACGCGGAGGTTCAGGGCCGATGTGCGGCATCGTTGGATACGTGGGGACCGACCAGGCGGCGGCCGTGTGTCTGGCCGGCCTGCGTCGCCTGGAGTACCGGGGCTACGACTCGGCGGGCGTGGCCGTGCTGCGAGACGGCCAGCTCGACGTGCGCAAGACGGTGGGCAAGCTGAAGGTGCTGGCCGCCTCGCTGGAGGAGGAGCCGCTGGAGAGCACGATTGGCATCGGGCACACGCGCTGGGCCACACACGGCCGACCCTCCACGGACAACTCCCACCCCCACCTGGACTGCACCGGCCAGTTCGCGGTGGTGCACAACGGCATCATCGAGAACTACGCCGAGCTGCGTGAGCAGCTCCAGGCCGAGGGGCACGAATTCTCCAGCCAGACCGACACCGAGATCATCGCCCACCTGCTGGAGAAGTACTTCGAGGGCGACCTGGTGGCCGCGCTGCGCAGGGCCGCGTCGGACCTGGACGGCGCCTACGCCGTGGCCGCCATCAGCACGCGGGAGCCCGAGGTGATCGCCGCGGTGCGCAAGCGCTCGCCGCTGGTGGTGGGCCTGGGCCAGGGCGAGAACTTCGTGGCCTCCGACATGCTGGCCGTGCGCGAGCGGACGGACCGCGTCTACGTGCTGGACAACGACCAGTTCGTCCGGGCCACGCGGGACGCGGTGGAGCTATTCGACAGCGAGGGCCAGCGCATCGAGCGCGAGGCGTACCATATCGAGTGGGACACGGAGGCCATCGAGAAGCGCGGCTACAAGCACTTCATGCTCAAGGAGATCCACGAGCAGCCCGCGGTGCTGCGTGACTGCTTGTCCGGGCGGCTGACCGCCGGCGCCGAGGCGGTGTCTCTGCCCGAGCTGAACATGAGCGAGGACGACATCAAGTCGCTCCAGAAGATCGTGTTCACCGCCTGCGGCACGGCCTACCACGCGGGCATGTACGGCCGCTTCGCCATCGAGAGGCTGGCGGGCATCCCCTGCGAGGTGGACCTGGCCTCAGAGATGCGCGCCCGCGACCCGGTGGTGCCGGAGAATACGCTGGCCATCGTCATCAGCCAGTCGGGCGAGACGGCCGATTCGCTGGAGGCGCTGCTGGAGCTGCGCGAGAAGGGAGCGCGTATCGGCTCCATCGTCAACGTGGTAGACAGCGCCATCGCCAGGGAGTCGGACTGGGTCTGCTACATCAAGGCCGGGGTGGAGATCGGCGTGGCCTCCACCAAGGCCTACACGCTCCAGGCGCTCATCTGCCAGCTATTGGGCATCCACTTCGCTGAGGTACGCGGCACGCAGCCTCCCGCGTACGTGGCCGAGCTGCGGTCGGCCATCTCTCGCCTCCCGGAGCAGTTGGAGGAGGTGCTGGCGGGCGAGGACCACGTCAAGTACGTGGCCGAACAGTACCAGTGGATGGACGACTGCCTGTACCTGGGTCGCGGGGCCAACTTCTGCTCGGCGCTGGAGGGGGCGCTCAAGCTCAAGGAGATCTCGTACATCCACGCCGAGGGGTACGCGGCCGGGGAGATGAAGCACGGACCCATCGCCCTGATCGAGCCCGACTGCCCCACCGTGGCCATCGCCGTCGAGGGCGAGGTCTACGACAAGATGATCGGCAACTTGCAGGAGGTCAAGGCCCGCGACGGCAAGGTCATCGCGGTGGCCTTCGAGGGTGACGAGAACATCGTCCAGCACGCCGACGAGGTCATCCGGGTGCCGCGCTGCCCCGAGATCCTCTCCCCCATCCCCGTGCAGCTCCCGCTGCAACTGCTGGCCTACCACATCGCCGACCTGCGCGGCTGCGACATAGACCAGCCCCGCAACCTTGCCAAGACCGTCACGGTGGAGTAGCGCCTCCGAGGGGGCGCGTCATTCTGCGGAGGAGTCCGTCTGCGACAGGTGCTCGCAGGCGGCGGCCACCTCGGCGCCTATGAGCAGCACGGTGGCCGAGAGGTAGATCCACACCACCAGCACAGTGATCCCCGCCAGCGAGCCATACACCCGGTCGTAGCTGTGGAAGCTGCGCCACCAGTGGAAGACGCTCTTGGTCAGCTCCCAGCAGGCGGCCGCCAGGATGGCGCCCAACAGGGCGGGCAGCCGCTGCACGCGTCGGTTCGGCAGCAGGATGTAGATGAGCGCGAACATCATGGTGGCCAGCAGCACAGACACCACCATGTTGGCGACGCTGCCCAACTCCCCCAGGGCCGAAAGCTCGAATCCCGCGATCTGGCGTCCACGCGCGCGGGCGGCGGCCAGCGAGGTGATGGCGATGGAGCAGAGGAAGAAGAGCCCGGTCACGACCATTAGCAGCAGCGCCATGGCCTTGCGCTTGAGCCAGGGCCGACGCTTCTCCACGTGCCAGACCCGATTGAGCACGCGCTCGGTCACGTCGAAGATGGCCTGGCCCAGCCAGATCAGGCCGACCAGCCCTATGCCCCCGGCGATGTCCCAGTGGCGGGCGGCGCTGCGCAGGTGACGGACGATCACGTCGGGCGAAAGGGGGAACACGGGCTGGAGCGCCTGGGCGATCTGCTGGTAGTCCGGGCCGGACGTGCGCAGCGCCAGCGCCGCAATGGCCAGGAAGAGCAGCAGGAGCGGAATGAGGGCCAGGAAGCTGTAGTAGGAGAGGGCAGCCGCCATCACCGGCAGGTCATGCCGGATGCAGCGCCGGTTCACCTCGCGCAGCAGCTCCCAGGCGGTACGCCACAGGGCCCTTAGCATACTGCCCCGACAGGATAGTCGGCGCCCGGGGGGCTGTCAAGGCACGTGCCAGGCGGCTAGCTCTCGTTGATCCACAAGTCAATGTGGCGCTCGGGCTGGTAGGGCTTGCCCACGATGTCGGGCTTGCCGTCGCCGGTTATGTCGCCCACCTTGGCCTCGTGAGTGGGGATGCCGCGCTGGAAGATGACCTCGGTGAACTCGCCGCCGCCCTGGTTCAGGAAGACCATCATCTGCGGATCGTCGTTCCTGCCCAGGCCCATCTCGGCGGCGAAGATGTCGGGCAGACCATCGGCGTTGAAGTCCGCGATCTCCAGGCTGTGTGGGTGGAACAGGTCGTCGCGCAGGACCCGTGGCTCCCAGTCCGGCGGCGCGCACCAGGCCAGGCGGCCCGGATGGCTCTCGCCCTCCGCCAGGACGATCTCCAGGCGGCCGTCGCCGTCCAGGTCGGCCACGGCCACGCGCGCCTGGACGAAGTCCTGGGCGAACGACTGCTTCTGCCAGGCTGCGGCAGGGGCATCGCCGGGTCGGAAGATGTTGGGCCCGGCCACGATCTCGTTGCGCCCATCGCCGTCGAGATCCAGTATGCGCAGGCCCTCCACCTCGATCATGCCCTCGGCGACAATGTGGCAGAGCTCTTCTGGCCAGGGGGAGACGCGCGGGTCGGGCGGGATGTCGTAGTAGGCCAGGATGCCGCTGCGCTGGGAGAGGAAGACGACCTCGGGCTCGCCGTCCCCGTCAACGTCCCCCACCGCCTGGTCGTGGTACTTCTGGTAGCGGTCGGTGATGACGTGCTTGGTCCAGGGCTGTGTGGGATCGTCCGGGCACTCGAACCAGAAGAGCTCGCGGCCGCCGATCTGCTGGCCGGCGATGACGTCCAGCCGACCGTCGCCGTTGACGTCGAGCATCACGCCGCCGGCCTCGAGGTTCGGCGCGGAGGCCATGTCGTGGCGCCGCCACGAGGGGTTCTCGTACCAGAACAGGTTGACGTCGCCGCGCTTGCCGCCGATGATGATGTCGTTCTGGCCGTCGCCGTTGAGGTCGGCGATGAGGGTGACGTCGTGCTCGGAGCCGGGCGGGTCAGGATCAATCACCTGGTGACGGAAGTTCACGGTCTGCGCTGCCACTGGTCTTCGTCCTTTCTGCGCGAGTCTCAGGGCCGCGGCGGCGCCGGCCGCACTTACGCCAAAGGAGCGTCGTCTCGAGAGGCGGGGCATCCCTGGCTCACCCTCTCGGCCAGCGAAACCGGAGGCGGGGCAACCAATATAAGGCTGCTGTTAGAGGAGCCGGCCCGCCGGCTGAACTCCACGGGCATCTCCTCCAAAGGCAGCATCGGTTATAT
>JBHIEF010000014.1:0-35633 GCA_046760465.1 Armatimonadota bacterium
GACCATCAGACGCTCCGAGAGCGCCGTGCCGGAGTTAGAGCTGTGGGCGCTAGTGCGACGGGAGGGAAGGAGAAGGCAGATGAGCGGAGCCAAGGCGTTTCCTGCCAAGATGCCGCTGGCGAAGCCGACCGACCGGCCGCTCAGCGCCGCGACGGAGCGGCTGTACGACGTCTGGAACCCCCACGAGGACCGCGGCAACGAGTTCTTCAGCAACTTCAGGTATTCCCGGCTGGAGGGTCTCAGCCGCGGGCCGAACGTCTCCCGCCGCGACCCGTCCAAGGTGCTCAGGATCAACGGCACCTACTACGTCTGGTACACCTGCCGCCACACCGACTCGCCGCCCGTCGGCCCGGAGAAGGCCACCGACACCATCCCCTCCCGAGACTGGGACCTGGCCGAGATCTGGTATGCCACCAGCGAGGACGGCTTCCGCTGGCAGGAGCAGGGCCCTGCGGTCAAGCGTCCAGCTAAGGCCATGTTCGGCTGGCGCTCGAACTGCACTCCCGACACCCTCGTGTGGAAGGGCAAGTACTGTCTATACTACCAGGCCTACAGCGAGATCATCAGCGGCGCCGATTCCTGCCCCGTCACTATGGCCGAATCAGATTCCCCGGACGGCCCCTGGCGGGCCCTGGGCCGACCCGTTCTGGAGCCGGGCGGCCCAGAGGACTGGGATTGCGCCTGCATCCACGATCCGTTCCCGCTGGTGTACCGGGGCAGAATCTACCTGTACTACAAGGGCTCGCCGGGAGCCAAGCGCGGCGGCGAGAACCTCATCCGCGCCCAGGGAGTGGCCATCGGCGATAGCCCCGCCGGCCCCTTCCGCAAGTCGCCCCTGAACCCGCTCTCCAACTCAGGCCACGAGACCTGCCTGTGGCCATACCGGGACGGCATCGCCGGCATGATGCTGCTCGACGGACCGGAGAAGAACACCGTCCAGTTCGCGCCTGACGGGCTGAACTTCGAGGTGAAGGCCCTGCTACAGGTGCCGCCCATCGCTCCCGGTCCCTTCGTGCCGGACGCGTTCGCCGACAACGGCGACGGGCGCGGCATCACCTGGGGGCTATGCCATATCAGCGGGCCGAACGGATCCATCCTGGCGCGCTTCGACTGCGACTTGAGTCGGGATGTGGATCGGCCGGAGTTCAAGCGCAACAACCTGCGGCTCGATGAGTGGACCTACTTCCAGCGCGTGCTGGAGCTGCCGGGCTACCTGCGCCAGCGCATCCAGCACGAGCGGGAGAAGGTAGACGGAGACACGCTCACCGGCGACCACGGCGGCAACGGCACGGGCATGTAGCCTGGCCCGCGCCGTCGAGAGCACGCTGTTCCGCCCACACGAGGCCGCGATGCCGCCATCCGCCGGCCATGCCGCGTCTCATCCTGTCCACGGCCGCTTGCGGCCCGTTGATCCCGCAACGGCCTTCCGGGCGAGTTCTGCATCCTCCATCACCTGGAAGTCGAACATCCCTACGCAGATGAAGTCGGCGCCGCCCCCAAATGCGTAGTCGAATCCCTGCTTCGGCGGGATGGCTCCGGCGGCCAGAACCTTGAAGGCGATCCAGGGCACGTTAACGTCCTGCATGAATTCCACCGTCTCCTCGGGATCGGCGCACCAGAGGTTGTCGTGGAACATCGCATGATCGCTGGAGTCACCCTCGTACATCTCGAGGAAGCGCCGGTTCTCCTTGGGGTGCGCCGACCAGTAGCGATCATGATGGAGTGTCTTGAAGTAGAAGTCTGGCGTCAGCCCCTCTTCCTCGCAGAACATGATGGGCTCCAGCCGATGGGCGCCGATTCCCGCCGGTACGTTGTACTTCCTGATCATCTCGAAGGCCTTGATGATGTTGTCGGGCTTCTTCTGATGGTACCAGATGTCGCTGGAGCCTCCCCACACGTAGGCTGCGGATGCTCCCAGCTCGAGGTGCTCCACCAGCACACGCTCGAACTGCTGGATGTCTCGCGTGATGACGTCCGCGATCCACTGCATCCTGCCACCCCACTCATCCCAGTACTTCTTCAGCTTGAAGCGTTTGAAGTTGTGGGCCTTAAGGACGATCGTGTTGATGCCGTGTTCCTCGCACTTCTTGAGCGTCATGAACACCCGATCCTGAGTATTGTAGTGGGCTGCCAGGGCGCCCACGTAGTCCAGGTCCCTGGCGTGCATGTTCATGCTGATGAGATTGCTGCCGCTGATGAGCCGACCGATGGACATATCGGCAATCCGCCCAACGGGCATCTTCTTCTGCTTGGCCACCACCGCCTCGTCGGCCAAGTCGAGAGCCCTGAGCCGCGTGTACTCCTTCCAGTACGACTCATGAACCGGAAGGGAGGTGGGGCGAGACACGGCGCTGACTCCCCCCTCGGGCTCGGCCGCCGCGGATACGTACGAGAACGCGCCCAGCGCCGGGAGGGCACCCAAGGCCTTGAGCGTCTCTCTTCGGCTCAGATCACTCGAGGAACGCGCCTTCCCGCTCGGCTTCTGACGAGCCGTCCCGTCTGTGGGTCTCATCGCGCATCTCCCATCTCGCATGAGGCTGGCCCCGTGTCGGCCGCTCAACAGAGCAGCATACTCAGCCGCGGCGGCGGCGTCAATCTCTTCGACAGGGATTCCCCTCACCAGCGCTTCTCCGCCGCAGGAATCGGGTTGGCGGGCGCGGAAGGAGCGGCTTACCACCGCGTGCTCATACGCCTGGGAGCATGACGGCGGCGCCAGACCCCAGTGCTCAGAGGAGGCACATACCATGCAGCGACGGCGGTTTCTGCAATCCGCGGCGGCCACCGGAGCCGGATTGCTGGTTCTGGCCAACGGAAGGCTCCGAGGGCAAGAGGCGCCGAACAACAAGCTGAATCTGGCCTTGATCGGCGTCTGGGGTAGGGGCCGGGCCTTCCACGGCGCCATCTCCAGCGAGAATGTCGTGGCACTGTGCGACGTTGACGAGACCCACCTAGCTCGTGCCGCAGAGAAGTTCCCGGATGCGGAGCACTACGTGGATTGGCGCAAGTGCCTCGACCGGAAGGACCTGGACGCCGTGGTCTGTTGCACCACGGATCACACGCACGCCTTCGTCGCGACCTGGGCCATGAACCGCGGGCTGCACGTCTTCTGCGAGAAGCCCTTGGCCAACAGCGTGGAGGAGGCGCGCGTTGTCCGCGCCACTTACCTCAAGAACAAGGACAAGCTGGCCACGCAGGTCGGCACCCAGCGTCATGCCAAGGAGAACTTCAATCGCCTGCGCGAGTTGGTCAGAGACGGAGCCATTGGGGAGTTGCGCAGTGCTTGCGCCTGGGGCAATCGCCAGATCCGCAGGTCCGGATACCTGCCCGCTGAAGGCCAGCCGCCAGACACGCTCCACTACGACTTGTGGATCGGCCCCTCGCCCTACCACCCCTACAATCCCGGCTACTTCGGCGGCTGCCTGAGCTGGAACATGTACTGGGACTTCGGCAGCGGACAGGTCGGCGACATGGGCAGCCACACCATGGACCTCGTCTGGAACGCGGTTGACGCCGGCCTCCCGACCTCCGCCGAGGCCACGGGCGAGGAGTTCAACCCTGAGGTCACCCCCGTCGAGCTCGCAGCGACGTTTGAGCACCCCGCCAATGACTGGCGCCCCGCCATCTCCGTCAGTTGGTACCAGGGAGGCGCCATGCCCGACTCGCCCAGGTCGTACGTGGACCTTAAGAAGATAGGTCACGGAGCCATGTTCGAGGGCTCCAAAGGCCATCTCGTCGCCGATTTCGATTCCCGGGTGATAATCCCGCACGGCGACGCTGCCAACATGACCTACTACAAGCCGCGTCCGCAGGACCAGCTCATTCCGCCTCTGGGCAACTTCCAGCAGGAATGGCTCGACGCCTGCAAGGGCGACCTCAAGACCTCCTGCGATTTCGACTACGGCGGAACGCTCATCGAGCAGATGCTGCTGGGGCTCGTCGCCTACCGGGTGGGCAAGAAGATCGAGTACGATGGCGCCACCGGTCGCGTCACCAATAGCACCGAAGCCAACGACCTGCTCAGCCGCGAATACCGTCCCGGTTGGGTCCTCAACGGGTAGCAGCTCTGCGGTCGAGAGAAGTCAGGGGGGAAGGAGCCTACCCTTCAGGGCTTCTGGCGCCCGACAGATTAGCTCCGGGCTCTCACGGCAACAGGCACCGACCAACCGAGGTCGAAGGGAGGAGTATGGGCATCGCTGCGCGAGCAAGCTGGCGGTGGCTAGGCCTACTGGCCATCGTGGTGGCCTGTGGTGCCGTGGTCAGTGTCGGTTGCGGAGGCGGATCGGCTTCCACGAGCCCTGACGCTGGTTGGGTCTTCCAGACAACGGCAGACCGGCGGTCGTGTCATGCGGCCACCATCGCCGAGTTGCCCAGCGGCGACCTGCTGTGCGCGTTCTACGCTGGGTCGGCCGAAGCCGCCCCAGACGTGTGCATCCTGACCGCGCGGCGCCCGGCCCGTGCCGGCCAGGTAGGCGAGAGACTCCCAGCCTTCCCCCATACCGGCACCCTCTAGCACGCCACGGATCGGTCCGCCACGGTCTGCGCCGCTACCTCAGCGCCTCCCTCACGGCCTTGGCGTTCCGGGCAAGCGCGGGGGGCGCCTGCCGGACTGCGACAAGCTGGGCGGCGCCCCCGCCAGCCGCCAGGATGACCGCCCCGGCGGCGAAGGCCTGGTAGTCCTGCCAACCGTCCCACTGCGGCGCTCGCAGGGACAGCACGGGGAGGCTGAAGGCGCTCACCTGAGCGCTGGTGGAGGTTGTGGTTGCCAGCACAGGCAGACCCTCCTCCGTGTAGGCAAGCACGGACGCTTGGGTAGCCGGCGCGGCAAGGGGCGCCCACTTCAGCTTAGGCGCCTTCCCCGCGTCCAGTCCCCACACGACTGGCGCCTGGCCATCAGGCCAGCGCAGCCCCTGGTCCCCGTCAACCACAAGGTACGTGCTTGCGCGAAGTGGACACAAAGGCCCGACGGGTGTTCCTCGCCAGTGTTGGACGTATCCGTCCAGGACCAGGCCGACGCCGCGCTCGGCCAGCCTGGCCAGGTCGTTGCCCACTCCGCGCGGCATGGGCAGCTTCGCCTCTGGGGAGACGATGACCACATCGTAAGCGTTCGGGGCGTCGGCCAGTGCTGCCCGGACGCCGCCCGTGTCCGACAGGTCTACGACGGACGCTGCGACGCCGAGTCGGCGCAGTTCGCACGCGCGACGCAGGTCGGAGGCGGGCCTGCGGGTCAGCCACAAAGCCCGGCAGAGGACGTCAGAGTCGTCGCCGACCAACACGCACAGCGCATGAGCGGCAGAGCCGAGGTCTCGCCCGCCGGCGCGTGCCCGGAGGCGGAGGACCGGGGAGGGGTCAGCACCGGCCGCTGGCACGTGCCACACAAAGTGCAGGCCCTGTGCTGAGGCCAGCGGGCCAAGGACGGCCGTCCGCGACGGAAGTGGCGTGGCCCCGTCACCAGCGACGATCTCGGCTGACAGTATGACCTCGCCGAGGTCGTCCGTCGTCACGTTGGTCACGGAGGCGGCGATCTCGACCTCCTGGCCCGGCAGGAGGGCATGGGTGGGGACCGTCGCCTCTATGATCACCGGGCCAGCCCCGTCGAGAAGCGCCTGGAAGGCCGGCTTGCGATCGCCACGCCAATCCAGCAGAGACGACGAATGGCAGGGCCACGGATCTGCCAGATGGAAGCCCCAGCCCGGATTGGGCGCGCCTTGGCCGCGGCAATCGTCCAGCCAGGCGCGGCAAGCGAGGTACTGCTCGTCGTCCAGCCAGGCCCGCAAGTCCTCCAGCGTGCGGGGTTCGGCGCCGCGGTGGTCGCGCACGCCCTCCAGCGTATCCGCCTTGAGCCCGTGGGCCTGCCAGTAGTCGTCGGGCGGCCACAGCCTGTCGCGCGGCAGGAACAGAGGCAGGTTGTGGGTGGCTGGCGGGGCCTTGCTGATCCACGGCGCTCGAGTGGGGTCCCCCCCGCCGCGCGGGAGGGGCCGGAAGAGGGCACGATCGGAGTCCAGTTCGGCGCATACCTTGCGCAGGTCGTTCATGAGGCCCTTGTTGTCGCCGTGGTCTGGGTCGAGGTCGTCGCCCAGGCGCCAGGCGGCCAGGCTGGGCCGGTTGCGCAGCCGCCAGATAGCCTCCCGCGCCGCGTTCGTGAACCGGCCTCTGTCCATGTCCTTGTAGTTGCTGGAGGCGAGGGGGAAGTCCTGGACGACCAAGATGCCCAGCTCATCGCACAGGTCGTAGAACTCGTCGGTCTCGACCAGCCCGCCGCCCCACGCGTGCAGCAGGTTCACGCCGCTCTGCCGGGCAGCGACGAGGAGCCGCCGGTAGCGCTCGCGATCCAGGCGCAGCAGAGCGTCGCACGGCACCCACCGCAATCCCAACGGCCGCCAGCCCTCGACGCCATTGACGGACCAAGCCACCGACAAGGGCGAGACCTGGTCCTGGCCTGGAGGAAGGAGCGGGCGGATGTCGCGCACGCCGAAGCTAGTCTCGGCCTCGTCGGCGATGGCTCCAGAGGGCAGCGTGAGCACGAGGCGTAGCCGATAGCGATCCTGGGGTCCCAGGCCGTGCGGCCACCACAGGCGCGGGTCACGTAGTGTGGCGCGAATGGTCGCCATGCGGCTCTGATCTGGGCCCAGGAACAGGCGGGTGCTGATGGGCGAGGCAGGGCCCCCGCCCGGCGGCTCGATGGTCCCTCGGATCCTCAGTAGGCTCGTGTTGGGCAGATGCGACGTGACCTCCACCGTTATCGCCAGCTCGGCGGACCGGTCGGTGTGCTCCGCCAATCGCACGCGGGGATGCGCCAGACGCGCGGGGCCGGTGGTGCGCAGGCGAACGCCGCGCCAGAGGCCGATCGGGAACAGCCTCGGGGCGAAGTCCCAGCCGTAGAGCATCTGGCAGGCCAGGGCCCTCTTGCGCTCGGGTGGCTTGCCGTCACCGCCACTGCCGAGCTCCCAGCTGTTGGCGCAGATGCGAATGGCCAGGGAGTTGTCCTCGCCGTACCTGACGTAGGGGGTTACATCCGCGCTGGCGGGAAGGAACATGCCCTCTCCCCGCGCCACATACTCCCCATTGACGAAGACGTGGGCCGCGTAGCTGAAGCCGTCGAGTTGCAGCCGCACTGCCCGCCCGCGCCAGTCGGCAGGCACCCGGAAGCCGCGACTGTACCACCATTCCCGCTTGAGCAGCTCGGCGTACCTATCGGCGTTCTTGCCCACGTACGGGTCGGGCTCCAGCCCGGCGGCAGCCACCGCCGCCTGCACCGTTCCTGGCACTTGCGCCCGGAGCAGATGATCGGGCGGGCCACTGGGCACAATACCCTCGCTGGTGGCGGCCGGGTCTGCTAGGTGGTGGCCCTCCGCGAACCCTGAGCCGATCGGCGCCGACTCCAGCCGCCATTCGCCATCGAGGGAGAGCGTCTCGGCGAGGTCGTCGCCGACGGCTCCCGAGGCCAGAGCTGGCCGCGCGGGGATAGGCTGGAGCAGACGTGGCTCGCCCCAGATCGAGCTGCCGGAGAGCCACGGCTTGCCCGTGCGCCGGTCCGTTACCAGCCGCACCTCGCGCACGCCGCTGATGTCCGCCAGCAGGCGACGAGGAGGCGTGTCCCACCGCATCTCCCCACTATCCGCCAGCAGCCGTCCATCGCCGAAGATCTGGAACACCTGCTTGTCCGCTTGGGCTCGGGCTTCCGAGACGGTCTCCTGGCCCTCGAGGTCCAGGCCGACTTCGCACTCCAGCAGTCGGAACCGGCCGGCGATCTCGTAGAATACCTCGGCAAAGGGGCGGACGCCGAGGCCCTTCTCATACGCCCGATCGCCGAGCTTCAGCGGCCGGCCGGTGAAGCTGCGGTTGACGCCGATGGCGCCGCGCTCGATCCTGCTGCGCTTTGGCCGCAGGTCGCTCAGATACACACCGCCGTCATCGGCCGCGAGTTGGCGAAGCGGGATGTCGCGTATGATGGCCGCGCTTCGGAGCTTGTCGTCGCCGGCCCACATCAGCTCTTCTGCCAGCCGCCAGTCCTGGTCGAAGAACCCGACCACCACGAACGTCTCCGCGCTGAAGGTCCGGTCATCGAACACGGCATAGTCGAACCAGTTGCGGTTGGCGAGCACGCCCCAGTCGAACCAGTTGCCGAAGCGGCCGGCGATTTCGTGCGTGCCGCGCCACGTGGTCCCGCCCAGAACGGCCACGTAGCGATGTGGGTTGAGCGGGTTGGGGTAGCCGACCTTGATGCCCAAGTCTGGCCCGGCGAACCGCCGCCGCCCGACTACGACCGCTTCACCGTCGAACCGCACAGGCAGCTTGTCGTTGACGCTGGCGACAACCGCGTTGGAGGCCGGATTGCCTATGAGGATGAGGTTGGAGTCCTCGATGTCCTGTTGTGTGAGCTCGTAGTCAGGCTTCATACGCGCATCGCCCTGCGCCCACTGCTTCCAGTGCTCGGCGATGCGTCTGGCCTCTTCCTCATTGACCCGCTTGGCGTCTTCGTCCTCGCCGGACTGGCCGTAGACGATTAGGAACCGGGAGAGGAATGCGTCCTCGATGGGGCCCTCCAGCCCGGCGCGCTTCTCGATGCCTCTGACGTCCTTCGGGTGCCCCGGCAGGCGAATCACGACCTTGCCGTCGGCCGGCAGCATTCCACGGAAGCTCAGCTGTCCGTTGGTCAGCACCTCGACGGGGCGGCGGGTATCAAGCAGCTTGTCATTGAGCAGC
Organism: Armatimonadota bacterium; assembly: GCA_046760465.1. GTDB lineage: Bacteria > Armatimonadota > Zipacnadia > JAUWAU01 > JBHIEF01 > JBHIEF01. The sequence continues at coordinate 8,704 of JBHIEF010000014.1, forward strand.
AGCGCATAGCGCGCGACGTTGTCGGCCCGGACCTCGACCTGCTGGCCGCGGATGTTGGCGTTCAGCTGGGCGCACTGGAGCCACCGCTGGAACCGTTCTATCTGGAGCCAGTAGGCCTTAGCGTGGCGCAGCCAGGCGGCCCGTAGGACCACATGCTTGGGGTACGGGTCGCGCCGCTGAGACAGTAGGTAGTCGAAGAGCTGCGTGTAGGTCTCCCCGCGGAAGCCGCCATGGCCTTTGCCCGGCTCCTCGCAGTAGATGACGGGGCAGCCACGAGCGCGGAGCGTGCGGACGATGCTGCGCGAGTGGTCCACCGGGACGACGTCATCGTTGGACCCGTGAACGCAGAACGAAGGGACGTGCAGCAGATTGGCGGCGAAGGCCTCGGCGTCCTCAGCGCGCTCCATGAACTCCTTTAGGTCCTCGTACGGCGTGGGCTCGCGGTCGCCCCACTGCCACCACTTCTCCCAGACCCGGTGGTCTGCATTGCCCATCACCGGCCCCAGTGCAGCGAACAAGTCAGGATGATGCACGCCAAGCTGCCACGTGCCCGTGCCACCCATGGACTCGCCCGTGAGGCAGATGCGGTTCGCGTCCACGTTGTAGTCGCGGCGTACCTCGGCCAGGGCCTGGAGCACGTCAAGCTCGCCCCAGACCTTGTAATCGGTGTTGCCCCGCCCTTGGGCGCTGAGTACGAGGCACTCGCGGATCTCGGGGCGCGGCGGACTCCGGGAGAAGCCGCCGCCGAAGCCGTGAAGCGTGATGACCAAGGGATGCGGAGTGTCGGGGTGGTAGCTATCGGGCACCCAGATCGAGTAGGGCTGCTCGGAGTCATCGAGCTGAGATCGGTACGATTTGACGAGCAGACCGCGGCAGTCGGCCAACGGGTCGCGGCCGTCCCGGAGAGCGCGGACGGCTTGCTCGACTTGGGCCAACTGCTCGCGCAGGACATCGGGCTCGGGGCGGATCTGGCGCTTGTTGAAGTCGTCCACCCAGCGGGTGAACTGATCGAGGCGCCGCCACAGCGACAGCGCGCGGCTCGTCACAGCAGCATGTTCGGGGTCGTAGGGCAGCTTGCGGAGGGCGTCCACCTGGCTGCGATACTGATTCAGCCGGTCCCGCAGGGGCTGGTACGTGCGGCCGAGGCAGCGGATGCGCCATGTGCGAGACCACACCACGCGTCCGGCGGGGTCGGTCACGCGGAACTGGCCCCGGTACTCCCCTTCCGCCGGGTCGGGTGTGCGCCACTTGTGCTCCCAACCGCGCCAGCGTCCCCAGCGCCAGCGTCGTACATCACCGTCGAAGACGGCGTTGCCCGCGGGGTCCGTGAGGCGGAGCCGGGCGCTCAGCGGGCCGATCCACAGGGGCACGCCGCTAAGCACCGAGAGGTATGCGTCCTGGTTGCTGGTGTAGTAGGTCTGGTAGTCGCGCAGTGCCAGCAGGGCCGGCAGCAGTTCCGGCCAGCGCTCGCGGGCGAGCTCCTGCACCAGCTCGAGCTGGCCCTCAGGCGGTGGGGGCGGCTGGGGTGCCTCACGGGCGGGCTCTGGTTCGACGACCGGCACGTCCGCACCGAGGAAGTCGCCACCGTAGGGCTTCTGGCCGGCGCGGCGTGCCTCGGCCTCGGACATGGCGAATGGCCAGCCCCAGTGCAGATGGCCACGCTCCTTGCGGTCGCCGTCGTCATAGTCGTTCAGGCGAAAGGCGAGTCCGAGCCGCAGGCCCTCAGCAGCCCCGCGCACGCCCAACGCCGACCAGCGCACAGCAACCTCATAGGCGTGCTTCTCACCCCACTTGTGGCTACGGCCACGCGCGCCGGCAAAGCCGCCCAGGTGTTGGCCCTCGATGATCGTGCAGTCGCCCCAGTCGCCGCCGTTGGGGCTGATAAGCAGGTGGTGGATCCGGGGGGCACGGCGGCGGGTCGGCGTCTGCACGACGAAGTCGAGCGAGTCGTTACGCGCGTCGGCTCCCGTCTGGCCGGTCTGGAGGTTGCGGTCGGCTACTTCGGCTGCCAGGATGAGCGCGCGGGGCGTCCAGGCCAGGTAGATCTTGGCCGACAGATCATCTCTGCCGCCCCACGCTTGATCGTAGGCGGCCTGCTGGCTGGCGCACAGGGGGATGTAAGGCTGGCCGATCCACTCGGACAGGTCGCCGTCAATCTCCAGAGCGGAGGGCGCGGGCAGAGCCGGAGCGACCTGCGGAGGAGGCTGAGCAGCGGCAACGCCCGGCAGCAGGAGCGCCCAGCACAGCGAGCACGTCTTCCTCATCCGTTACTCACCTCGCTCGGACCGACGGCGGGCAGGCAATGCTTCGCCTTCCGAGGGCCAACACCTCGGACGAAGACGAACGGCTTCCGGTTCGCCGAGAGCGTCGAGCCCCGAGGCCGCGTAGCTGTCCAGGCGTCAGCTCGGGCCATCCGTCCTTGTCAAGCATCCCCTGGATCGTCCCGGATCGCGCACACCGGACGAGTACCCGACAGCAATGCGGTCGGCTGACACGGTTCGCGCACGCCTGTGTCGCCTGGCCAGGCCAGTCTCCCAGCCACTTGCCCAGCACGCCGGAGCGGCCCCGCCATTCTCCCACCCACGCACGGGCAGCAGCCGAGGACGCGTGTAGATGCAAGAAAGCGTGAGCCGGACAGGGACACGAGCCCCGCCTGTCGAAGGGAGGAGACGTGTGGCCAGCACGCCAGCCCTGTCCCTCGTTGCCTGCCTTGGACACAGGGAGGAAGGAGAAGGCCCGATGACGACATCTGACGCGAAGCAGCAGCGTGCCGACAACCCGGAGCCGCGGACCGCTTCCGTTGGCCCGACAGCGTCCCGGCGTCGCTTCCTTGGCGGCGCAGCCACAGTGGCGGCTGCCGCCATCCTGCCCCGGAGCGTGCTCAGGGCGCAAGCACAGCCGGCACCGAATGATAGGCCGAGCCTCGCCGGAATCGGCGTCGGCGGAGTGGGCCACGGTCAGCTTCAGGCCTGCGAGAAGGTCGGCTTCAACATCGTCGCCCTCTGCGACGTGGACGACGTCTACGCCAAGAGGACTTACGACAGATGGCCCAACGCCCGCAAGTACCGCGACTTCCGCGAGATGCTGAACGCGGAGGGCGACAAGATCGACGCCGTGTACGTGGGCACGCCCGACCACACGCATGCGGTTGCGGTGGTGCCGGCCTTGAAGCGTCGAAAGCACGTCTGCTGCGTCAAGCCGCTGACCCGCACGATCCATGAGGCGCGCATGGTTGTGCAGGCTGCCCGCGAAGCCGGTGTGGCAACGCAGGTGACGGCTTCCCCCAACTCCACCGAGCCAGGCTGCCGCACGTGTGAGCTGATCTGGGCCGGCGCCATCGGGAACGTCAGGGAGGCGCATGTCTGGTCGAACCGGCCGCTGTGGCCGCAGGGCATGGAGCGCCCGCCCGGCCAGGACGAAGTGCCACCCACGCTGGACTGGGACCTCTGGATCGGCCCCGCGCCCATGCGGCCGTTCAAGGCGGAGTGGCCGGACGATCACCTTGCGCTCAAGCAGCTCTACAACCGTCCGCGGAAGGCCGTGTACCATCCGTGGAACTTCCGCGGCTGGTGGGACTTCGGCACGGGCGCTCTGGGGGACATGGGATGTCACTACCTCAACGTCCCCAAGCGCGCGCTGAAGCTGGGCCATCCGGCCAGCATACACGCGACCTCCACCAGGGTGCTGCCCGAGACCGCGCCGCTGGCGTCAATGGTCACGTACGATTTCCCCGCGCGCCAGGACATGGCGCCGGTGCGAGTCGTCTGGTACGACGGTGGCCTGAAGCCACCTCGGCCCCGCGAGTTGCCGGCTGACAGGCCGCTACCGGGGGAGGGGGTCATCTACATCGGCGACGAGGGCACGATGCTCGGCACTCAGATCCTGTCCGAGCGCAGGGCGAAGCAGTTCGCAGACACGCCCAAGACGCTGCCCCGCCGAGCGGGGGTCTGGGGCGAGTGGTTCGAGGCTTGTGGTGGCGGCGAGGCCGCGAGTTGCCTCTTCGACTGGGCCGGCCCCCTCACCGAGCTCGTGCTGCTGGGCAACATCGCCATCCGCACGGGGAAGAGGCTGGAATGGGACGGCGAGAACATGCGGTTCACCAACGACGAGGACGCCAACAAGTACCTGAAGGAGCAGTACCGGGAAGGCTGGGCGTTGTAGTCGGATACAGACCGGCCCTGATATGGACCCTTCTGCCCCTGTCAAGCGTCAACGGGGCCGCCCCGGATCGAGCACCGGACTGGGGTCCGGGGGCAACACAGCCCGCCGGCAAGGGTGGTAGAGCCCCGAGCTGCCTCGGCGTCGGGTCGCCACGGCCATCTGACCGGCACAAGTGCTCTCATCGGCCCTTCACCACGGCGTCCGCCTTCGTGGCTCAGCACGTGCGAGACATGCAGTAGCCAGGCGCGGGCACACAGCTGGTCAACTACGCACCCCAACACGCGTGAAGGAGAGTCCCCTATGCGCACGTTCGGTGCTTCCGCCCTCCTGCTGTCAACAATCACCCTCGTGGGTGGTCTTTGCCCAGTGACCGGAATCATGGCCGCTGAGGATGAAGCGTTCTGGCCGCAGTTCCACGGGCCCACGCGCAGCAACGCCTCGGACGAGACTGGCCTACTCAAACGGTGGCCGGCCGGAGGGCCCGAGCTGCTCTGGACGGCCCGTGGGCTGGGACACGGCTACTCGACCGTGTCCATCGCAGACGGCAGAATCTACACAGCCGGCAACATCAATGACAGGACAGTCGTCACTGCCATGGACATGAGGGGCCAAGTCCTGTGGCAGGTCGAGAACGGCAAGGCATGGACCGGAGACAGGCCGGGCACGCGAGGGACGCCGACGATTGATGGTGATCGCGTGTACCACGAGAGCCCCCACGGTGATGTCATCTGCCTCCAAGCGGCAACTGGCGAGAGAGTGTGGGGGCTGAACATCCTTGAGCAGTTCAGGAGCAGGAACATCCAGTGGGCACTGGCCGAGTCGCTCTTGATAGACGGCGACCACGTCATCTGCTCGCCAGGCGGACCGGAAGCAAGCATCGTCGCACTTGACAAACGCACGGGGGACGTCGTGTGGAAGGCCCCGAGCACGGGCGATCTGGCCGGGTACGCGTCCCCGGTGCTGGCTGAGCACGAAGGGGTGCGGATAATCCTCACCATGACGCTGAAAGCCGTGATCGGTGTGAATGCGGACACTGGTGACCTGCTGTTCCGGGTCGAGCACGTGTCGTACGCCGACGAGAACATCCTCGCGCCCATCTACTACGAAGGCCACGTGATCGTCAGCAGCCTGGCGGTCGGCACCGTGAAATGGAGGCTCGACGTGGCGGATGGCAAGGTCGCGCTAACCGAAGTGTGGCGGTCCAAGCAGTTGGATCACCATCACGGCGGCGTTGTCCTCGTTGACGGCTACCTGTATGGGTCCAGCGGGGCCTTCAACAGAGGCAAGTGGATCTGCCTGGACGTCAACACAGGACGGCACACGTACGCCGAGGTGGGAGTCGGAAAGGGATGCCTCACCTACGCTGACGGGATGCTCTACACGCTTAGCGAACGAGGCACCATGGGACTCGTTCCGGCGACGCCAACCGAGCACAAGGTAGTGAGTCGCTTTGCACTCCCCGCTGGCGGCGAGGGCCCCAGCTGGGCCCACCCCGTCGTGTGCGGCGGGCGGCTGTACGTCCGCCACGGCGAGTTCCTATACGCCTACGACATTCGGGGGGAGCGGTAAGGCCTCCAACCGGCGGAAGCGAAGCAGTGTGTCCTTGTCAGGGCAAACCGAACCGTCTGTCCTTGCTCAAGCGCCGCTGGGACCGTCCCGAATTGGCCTTCAGGCGTGCTGCTGCGTCGCCTTCGAAGCGCTACTGGTCAGCGCCGCATGAGGAAACAGTAGAGATTGCCGGCCCTGTCCTTGGCGTACAGCCTGCCGTTGGCCAGCACGATGTGCGGCCAGGTCTGCGACGAGCCAACGCCACTCTTGAGCGACAACTGCTTGTAGGCGGCGGGCGACCTGTCTGCCGTCTCCACCAGCGCGATCTTCCTGCTGCCGAACACGATGAGCCTGCCGTCGCCGGTCACAAGGCATGAGGAGTCGTCCCGGAAGCTGCCTCCCTCCCATCGCTGCCGGCCCGTCGCGAAGTCGAGGCAGCGCAGCTTGCCCCAGGCGAAGTACACGTGGCCATTGTAGATGACCGGCGGGCACACCTTGGAGTAGTACCTCTGCTCCCAGAGCTTCGTGACCCCGTTCAGCCCGATCTTCAGCTTGACCACCTTGCTGAGGTTGTATCCGCTGGTCAGGATGACGCAGTCTCCGGATACCGCGGGCGTGGCGATGTTGTTGGCGAAGTCTGTCTCCCAGTCGTAAGTGGCGACGGTCTGCCCCTCGCGGCCGCGGTCGAGGCGCGCCACCAGGAGGCTGTGGAGCGTCAGCACGGCCACGCACGGAATGCCCTCCACGGTCATCGGGACGAGGCCGCCGCTGTGGCCGGCCGGATCCTTGCTCTCCGAGGCCCACTTCCGCTGGCCCGTGGACTTGTCGTAGGCCATGAGGGTGCCCTCGTCATCTCCCACCTCCACAATCACCCAGTCGCCGTACACAAGGGGGGACGTTGTGTAGCCGTAGTCCCTGTGGCCCGCCCCGACGAACGGCCGCCGCTTGATCCCATACCTGGCATAGAGATTCAGGCTCCATACACTCTCGCCGTTCCTCGTGGTGTTCCAGCAGTTGAGGTCCCCATCCGTGCTCAGGGTGTAGAGGTATCCGGTCGCGCTATCGTACGAGGGCGTTGATGACACGCCGTCGTAGGCTCCAGTGTCCCCCATGTGCTGCCTGCCGTACGCGGGGCAGCGGTACGATTGCCGCCACAGCTCACGCCCGGTGGTGGCATCCAGGCAGTACACATGGTCCCTGCCAGCGTTCCAGCCCATCGTATACAGGCGGTCCTTCACAACGATGGGCGAGGTGGCGCCGCGACCGACGTTCCTACTCCAGGCCGGATCCCCCAGCGGCCAGGCGCCCTGGTCCCAGCCCGAGCTCTCGGAAGTGATGTCGTTGCGATTCGGCCCGCGCCAGTGCGGCCAGTCCGCTGCGGCGCCAGCACCACAGGCGACGAGCACTCCCCCAACCGCAAGAAGCACCGTCCCGATGCGCGTCCGGAGTCGCGGAGCGGCGATGGCGAGTGGCGTCAGCGGCTGGGTTGGACTGAGTCCCATCCGTGTTCTCCCTGCTCGGCGATGGCGCTCACGATTCCCGGTCACCTACGACCTCCGCCAGCGCAGCCAGCATGCCGTTCACGGCCTGCTCCGCCCCGTAGTGCACAGCCACAGCCTCTGATCCCTGGCGACCCAGCCGGTCGGCCGCCTCCGGATCGTCCATGAGATGGGCGAGCTTCGCGGCGAGAGCCGCGGGGTCCTCGGGCGGGCACCGCAGCCCGCCCTCCACCAGCGACAGCATCTCCGGGAATACACCGGCGCTCGGCACGACCGCCGGCACACCTGCGGCCATGGCCTCCATGGCCGCCGTGCCCCGCGTCTCGGGCAGCCTGCTGGGGACGGCAAAGGCGCTGCAGCCCCGCAGGAAGCGGAGCTTGTCGGCCAAGTCCACCTCACCCCAGTACTCGAACCTCTCATCCAGTCCACGCTCGGCCACGGCCGTCCGTATCTCTCGCCAGTAGCTCTTGTCGAGCACTCGACCCGCCACCTGTAGGTCCGCTTCTCTGCCCTCCACCTCTAAGAGCATCCGCCAGGCCTCGACTAGGACGTCGAGTCCCTTCCCGCGGGTGATGACCGATAGATACCCGATGGTGAACGGCTCCCGGCTGCGAGGGCCGTCCGGCCGGTACTCATCCGCCGGCAACCCGGTGCGGATGACGCGGACCTGCCGCGGCTCGAGCGCCAGAAAGTCGGCCATCTCCTCCGCATAGCATTCGCTCGGGGAGATAAACAGGTCAACTGCACGGGCGTTCCGCCGCATCAACTCCTGGGCCCGCGAGCGGTGCGGCTCGGGCATAGCGCCGACAAATGCATCCTCCCCTTGCAGCTCGCTGACGATGGCGACGCCGGAGTCCCGCTTGAGCTCGGGAGCCAGTGCCGACAGCATCGTGTTGGTGAGGACCACGACGTCCGGACGGGGTTGACCCTCGAGGTACCGCAGTAGCCGCCGGAACTCCTTCCCGTGCCGCCCCTCCGTGCCCGAGAGAACGGAGACCGCCATCTCCCCCAGCTCGGAAGCGCGAGTGTCAATGGCGAAGCGGGACACGAGTCTGAGCAGTGCGGGATTGTCCAGGATGCGGTCGAGGAACGCCGGGATGCGCCGAAAGAGGGCGAACCGGTCCTGGAGGCGGACGTTGATCCCGCCCAGGAATACGGGCTCCGTGGGGAAGGCCTCGTCCCCGTCAATCCGCAGGGGAGTGTAGAGGGGCACGACCTGCACGTCGTGCCCCCGGGCGCGCAGGCCGCGCACGGTGACAACGTCGCGGGCGCAGGCGCCGCAGTACATCGCTCCCGCTCCCGCGGCTATGTGTAGAATCCGCATGGGTGTCGTGACCGGGAGGCTATCCGCTGGACCAAGGGCATCAGGCTCGCGTCGGTCTCACTGCGGCATCCCCTGCGCCTCGGCCCGCCCTGCGTAGTAGCCGCCATCTGCGCCAATGGAGTACAGCGGGAGCTCCTCGCCGGTGCCAAGCTGGATAATCGTGCCCACTTTGGTGGCCGAGATGGCCTCGGCGTGCCCATCAGCGTAGTTGGCGTTGAACATCCCGTTGTGGCGCGCCTGCACCGGGAGGACGCGCGGGTAGTCGTCGGATACGTTGCCATCGTAGAGCATGATGGTCTCGGCCGGACGAGGGACCGCACCCGTGGGAACGGGTCTGGCCTGTGGGACGAAGCCGTCCGCAATCACCGAGAGGTTGGTGGAGTAGCTGACGTATCTCGGGGTCCCTGGACACGGGCTGAGGAAGCCGAACATGGCAACCTGGTCCATCGCCTCCGGGTCCGAGGGGCACTGGGCGAGCTGGTCGCTCTCCACGTACGGAGCTACCTGGTAGTTGAGGGTCGCCACGCAGGTGCCGGCCAGGTATGCCGCCATTGGATACGTCCCGTCGTAGTCCTGAGCGTAGAGCATGATCGCCGCGCCCAGTTGGCGAGCATTGGTCAGGCAGCTTGCCTGCCGCGCCTTCTCGCGGGCGCGTGAGAATACGGGCAAGAGCATGGCGGCGAGGATCGAGATGATCGCCACAACGACGAGCAGTTCGATCAACGTGAACCCGGCACGCGGCCAGCTGCCTGTATCAGTCATCACATCCTCCTTGCTTCCGCGCCATCGCAGATGGCCGCAGAGCCACTCGCCGATACTAACCCGACTAGGCCCGCGTTTCCGTCGTCGGCCTAACGGTGGGCTGCTCGCCCCCGCCCGGGGGCGCTTGCGTCCGGCATTGTTCACCCTTCCAACGTCGGCCCCCTTCCCGCTGGCAGCACGAACGCGCTCTGTAGGGGGCGCTACTCGCCCCACTAGTGCCGGTGGGTGTGAGTCAGTTCACGCGGCTGCCTCGCAGAACTCGGGTTCGAGGAGGCCTGGCCCCTTGACAGCCCTGCCGTGGACAGCTAGCATAACAACCGCACTGCAACAGGGGTGCCAGCCGCAGGGAGTGAGGCATGAGACGAGACCCCAGGCTGATCGCGATAGGAGTCCCTGTGATTGTCGGCGCCTGTGGCCTCGCAGCCATAGTGCTGTGGCTGCGCACGGAGCCCAAGTTGGGCGACATCGAGCCCCGTCTGCCCCAGCCCCCTCCTCCGACCGGTGCCCCCACGGCGCCCTCCCCGACGGACGAGTCGGAGCCGGCCACGGTTCCGGCTCCGGCCACCTCGCCCTCTTCTGGCGCCGCGGTTGTCACCATTGCGGGCGCCTGGCCGCGCTTCCGGGGCGCCAACTTCGACAACATAAGCACAGAGACGACGCCGTTGGCGCGGAGCTGGGGCCCACAGGGGCCAAAGAGGATCTGGTCGGTGCAGCTTGGGGAGGGGTACGCAGCGCCGGCCGTGCTCAACAGCCGAGTCTACGTCCTGGACTACGATCAGGCGGCGAAGGCCGACACGCTGCGCTGCTTCGCCCTGGCCGACGGTAGCCAGCTGTGGTCACAATCCTATCCGGTTGAGGTGAAGCGGAACCACGGGATGTCGCGTACAGTACCGGCAGTGACCAAGGACCACGTGGTGACGCTCGGGCCGAAGTGTACCGTGATGTGCGCGGACCCCGTGAGCGGCGCGGTGCACTGGAAGATGGACCTGGTCGCGCAGTTCGGGACCAAGGTGCCGAACTGGTACGCGGGACAGTGCCCGCTGATTGACGGCAGCCGGGCGATCCTGGCCCCCGGCGGCAAGGCGCTGATGGTGGCAGTGGACCTCGCCTCGGGCAGCGTGGTCTGGCAGACGCCCAACCGACACGGGTGGCAGATGACGCACAGCTCCATTATGCCCATGACCTTCGAGGGCCAGCGGATGTACGTATACTGCGCCAGTGGCGGCGTGGTGGGGGTCTCCGCCAAAGACGGCTCGATACTGTGGGAGACGCCCGAGTGGACCGTCAGCACGGCGAACATCCCCTCCCCCCTCCCCATCGGCGATGGGCGCATCTTCCTGTGCGGCGGCTACAACTCGGGCGCCCTAATGCTGCGCCTGACCAGATCGGGCGGGAAGATCACGCCTGAGATCCTCTACCGCCTCAAGCCCACCGTCTTCGGCTCCCAGCAGCAGACGCCGATCCTATACAAGGGCCATATCTACGGGATCGCCCCCAACCAGCAGCTTGCGTGCCTCGACCTGGACGGCAACCTGCTGTGGACCAGTGGACGCACCAAGCGGTTCGGCCTGGGCCCGCTCCTAATCGCGGGGGGGATGCTCTACGTGCTGAGCGGGGATGGCGAGCTGGCCCTGGTGGAGCCCACGCCGGCCGGATATCAGGAGTTGGCGAGGGCCAAGATACTCAATGGGCCCGAAGCCTGGGGCCCGATGGCCATAGCCGGGGGACGACTGCTGGCCCGCGATCTGACCAGCATGGTCTGCCTGGACGTGAGGAGGTCCTGACATGAGCACTATCGGGCCAGTCGCGCCGCGCAGCAGCGCCGCCGCCTCGGCCGTCAAAGTCGGCCTTGCCGTCGCAGCCATACTCGCGGCCGGGGGGGGACTGTACCTATACACCGGCTTCGGCATGGCCGAGTCCCGTCAGGCCCGTGAGGCGGCAGCCGCCGTACGCACGGACCAGCAGGAGCTCTACGAAGTGGATCCAGAGCTCATCGAGTACCACGAGGTGGGTCGGATAGACACGGGCTTCGAGGAGCCCCGTCAGATCACTCTCGGCGCCGACGGGACCCTCTATGTGGCGGGGGATCAGGCCATCCGGGCTTTCGATTCGGCCGGCGCGCCGGCCTCTGAGATGCCCCTGGCCGCGAGCCCGTACTGCGTTGCCCCCGATGACTCCGGGGCTCTGTACGTTGGCTTCCACGACCACGTGGAAGTGTACGGACCCGCGGGCGACATGCGGGCCCGGTGGGCAGCTACAGGGAAACAGCCCTACCTGACCTGTGTCGCGGTGTCGGGCGATGACGTGTGGGTCGCGGATGCCGGCAATCGGGTCGTGCTGCACTACGACACCTCCGGCCGCCTACTGGGCCAGATCGGTGAGAAGGACGACAGCCGGGGCATCCCGGGCCTGCTGCTGCCCGGTCCGCATCTCGACGTGGTCGTGGCTCCCGACGGGCGGCTCCTGGTCAATAACGGGGGGCGCTGGACCATCGAGACATACACGGCCGAGGGGGAGTTGGAGTCGTCCTGGGGTCGCGGCTCGGCGGCTATTGACGGCTTCTGCGGCTGCTGCAACCCGACCGATATCGCTCTGCTGCCCGACGGGAGAGTGGTGACCAGCGAGAAGGGCCTGCCGCGGGTTAAAGTGTACAGCTCGGATGGCACTCTCGAGTGCGTCGTGGCGGCGCCGGCGGACTTCTCAGTCAGCAAGGCCGTCTTGGGGGAATGTGCCACGCGAGGTCTGGACGTGGCCGTTGACCGCGAAGGGCGCGTCCTCGTCCTCGATCCCTCGGCCCGCGCCGTACGGATCTTCGCCAGGAAGGACGCCGCCGAGCCAGAGGAGGTCGTATCGTGAGCCTGCGAGACGGCAGAGGGCGTCGCGAGTTCCTACGGGGCGTGGGCAGGTATGCGCTGGCGCTCCTGCTGGGCGGCGGCGTTGGCGCCATGGTGGCGCGCGACGGCCAGGAATGCCCCAATCCCGGCATCTGCCGCGACTGCGCTGCTCTCGAGGGCTGCCGCCTGCCCCAGGCTTTGCAGTTCAGGCAAGCGCCGCGGGGTGAACCAGGGTAGAGCCATGGCAGAGGAGCTGAAGAAGCTCACCAGACGTGAGTTCCTGCCCGAGGCCATCCGGGGCGGCGGGCTTCTCGCCATGACCGGGCTGCTCGGCGCGCTGGCGCCCCGGCGCGAGGCGGGCGACATGGTGTGGCAGATAGACCCGCGCAAGTGCATCGCCTGCAAGAACTGTGCCACGGCCTGCGTCCTGAACCCCTCGGCGGTCAAGTCCGTGCAGGAATACGAGATGTGTGGGTACTGCGAGATATGCTTCGCCTACGTGATTGACCAGCGCACCGATGACATCATGGCGGCGGAGAACCAGCGCTGCCCCACCGACGCCATCCGCCGTACCTTCGTCGAGGAGCCGTACTACCAGTACGTCATTGACGAGCCCAAGTGCATCGGCTGCGGCATCTGCGTCGTCGGCTGCCGGGCCTTCGGCAACGACTCGCTGCTGCTACAGGTGCGCCACGATCGGTGCATAAACTGCAACCAGTGCAGCATCGCCACCGTGTGCCCCGCGGACGCCTTCGTCCGCGTGCCGGCCGATGACCCGTATTTGCTGCGAGTGAAGAAGTAAGCAGCCCATGCGAAGGCGCTCTCTCCAGGCATTACTGTTCGCGCTTCTCGCAACGCCTAGCTTTGCAGTCGAGAGGTTCCCGGCGCCGGAGTTCACTCAGGGCTACCGCTTCCCTGAGACCTTGACTCCACACCCCCGGGCCGAGGTGTTCTCATATGTAGACGTCGCCGTACTCGTCGCCACTCTGGCGCTGGCGGCATACCTGATTCTGAGGAGGCGGTCCCGACGCGAGACGGCTCTGCTGGTGGTGTTCTCGCTGCTGTACTTCGGCTTCTTCCGCCGCGGCTGCATCTGCGCCATCGGCTCCATCCAGAACGTGGCACTGGCCGCCGGCAGCAGCGACTATGCCCTGCCGGTGGCGGCGGGGGCCTTCTTCCTGCTGCCCCTGCTGTTTGCGCTTCTGGCCGGGCGCGTCTTCTGCGCCGCCGTCTGCCCGCTCGGGGCCGCGCAGGAGCTGGTGCTGCTGCGCCCCGTGAGGGTGCCGCCGTGGCTCGACCAGGCCCTGGCGACCTTACCGTACCTCTACTTGGGCGCCGCGGTGCTTTTCGCCGCCACGGGGAGCGCCTTCCTCATCTGCCAGTACGATCCGTTCGTGCTGTTCTTCCGGCTGGGCGGCAGCACGGGCATGCTGCTCTTTGGCATTGCCATGCTGCTGGCGGGCACGTTCATCGGCCGGCCCTACTGCCGATACTTGTGCCCCTACAGCGTCCTGCTGAGCCTGCTATCGCCGTTCGCCAAGTGGCGAGTGACCATCACCCCGTCGGGTTGCAGGAACTGCCACCAGTGCGCCGGCTCGTGCCCTTACGGCGCCATCAGGGCGCCGACGGAGGGAGCCGACACGGAACGCGCCCCCGAGTACAGAGGGCGGCTGGCCGTGCTGTGGGTGCTGCTGCCCATAATGGTGCTCCTGGGCGCATGGCTCGTGGGGCTCAACAGCCCCGTCCTGGCGCAGGTCCATCCGCGCGTGCGCCTGGCGCAGCGCGTGTGGCTGGAGGAACAGGGACTCGTGGAGGGCAAGACCGAGGAGAGTGAGGCGTTCGACGCCCTCGGCCTTCCGAGTGTGGATCTCTACCGCGAGGCGGCCGCCATCAGAAGCGAATTCGATACGGGCTCCTGGGTACTTGGCGCGTGGATCGGATTGGTGTTCGGGCTGAGGATGATCACGCTGTCTGCCCGACGCCACCGCGACGGCTACGAGCCAGACCCGGCGACCTGCCTGGCCTGTTGCCGATGCTACGCATCCTGCCCGGTCGGGCGCGCCGATGAGTCGGCCCAGGCACGGGCCAATAGGGAAGAGCGCCGATGACCGAAGAGACTACCACGCTCCCCAAAGCAGACGGACCGGACAACGCCGGCTACCAGGCAGCCGTCGCCACCTCCTGGGTGGCGCTGACATTCTGCCTGGTGGTACTGGCCTTTCTGATGGCCAACCTCGTCCGGGGCCGGGCCAACGACGTACTGGAGCCCGCACAGATAGAGCTGTTGAGAACGCAACTGGCCGCCGACCCTGGCAACGAGGAGATCAGAACGCGAATCCGCCAGCTTGACCTGAATCTGCGCACGACCTACTTCACAACTCGCGCGCGCGCCATCCGCGGGGTGTATCTCCTGGTGGGCGGCGTAGCGGTCTACCTGGCGGCCATGCACCTCGCAGCCAAGTGGCGACCACGACAGCCATCGCGCGACCGCGAGCGCCTCCGCAGGTCGCGGCTGGAGCCCACCCCCAACATACGCGCCGTGGCCGCGTTGGGCGTGCTCATGGCGGGCTTCCTGCTTACCATAAGTGTCTTGGCTCGTCACGACGCGGCTGCCGACTACGTCAGAGCAGCCCAGCAGGCGGCTGCCGGCGACGACGAACAGGAACCCATGGACACTGTACCGCCCACCACGGCTCCGCCCGCCCCCGTCCCCGGCCCGCCTGGGCCAGCAGGTCCGCCAGGTCCGGCAGGTCCGCCCGGGCCAGCCGGGCCACCTGGTCCCCAAGGCCCTCCCGGCCAGGCCGCCCGTGCGCCCCTCCTCGCATCGGGCCCGACGCCCGAGGAACTGGCCCGCAACTGGCACGTATTCCGCGGTCCGACGGCCGGTAGAGCCACTGGCAACCAGTTCCTCACGCAATGGGACGGCCAGACGGGGCAGGGCATCCTGTGGAAGACGGAGATCCCCCTCCCCGGGCACAATTCGCCCATCTTCTGGGAGGGGCGGATCTTCCTGACTGGCGCTAACAAGGAGCGTCGCCAGGTCTACTGCCTGGACAGCGCCACCGGCGACGTGCTGTGGAAGAGGCCGGTGGAGACAGAGCGGGCCGCCGACGAGGAGCCGCCGGAGGTGATGGAGCAGACGGGGTACGCTGCTTCGAGCATGGCAACCGACGGCCGACGCGTGTTCGCCATATTTGCCAACGGCGACCTGGCAGCCTTCGACCTGGAGGGCGAGCTGGCGTGGGCAAAGGCCATGGACACCTCCGAAAACATGTACGGATATGCCTCTTCCCTGGCAACGTACCGCGGCCTGGTCATCATCCAACTCGACCGCGGCTCGGATGCCGAGGATGGCCTGTCAAGCCTGGTGGCGCTGGATGGAGCCACGGGCAGCGAGGCGTGGCGCGCGTCTCGACCTGTGCCCAGCTCCTGGGCCAGCCCCATCGTCGTCAACACCGGAGACCGGGACGAGATCATCACCTGCGCGGATCCGTGGGTCATCTCCTACGATCCCGCGACGGGGCAAGAGCTGTGGCGCACGGAGTGCCTGCTAGGCGACATCGCCTCATCGCCCTGCTACGCCGGCGGGCTCGTGCTCGCTTGCAGCGACCAGTCCGCGCTCTTCGCCATCCGTCCTCCCACCTCGGGGGATGGGAACGGGGGGGAGATAGTCTGGTCCAAGGACGAGGGGCTGCCGGACATATGCAGCCCCACCAGTGACGGGGAGCTGGTCTACCTCGTAGCCGGCTACGATCTGGTCACATGCTACGACATCAAGGACGGCACGAAGGTGTGGGAGCACGAGCTGCCCGGCACGTTCGAGTCATCGCCCATCGTCGTTGGCGGCCGCGTGTACGTCGCAAACACGGACGGCGTGATGCACATCTTTGAGACGGGCCGGCAGTTCAAGTCCATCGGGACGGCTCCGCTTGGCGAACCCGTCCACGCGACCCCAGCTTTCGTCGCCGGGAGGATCTACATCCGCGGCGAGAAGCACCTGTACTGCGTGGGCGCGGAGGAGGCACGGGAATGAGCTCGGCGCGCAGCCGTCAGGGGAGCGATCATGACACCGCCCGCAGATGATCTCATCCTGGAGGAGTTGACGAAGCGATTCCCGCGCCCCGATGGGACGGAGCTCACCGTGCTCGATGGGATCTCCGGCACCATAGAGCCCGCGGAGGCTGTGGCCATCGTTGGACCGTCGGGGTCTGGCAAGAGCACGCTGCTCAACATGATTGGAGCCCTCGATAAGCCCACCTCCGGACGCGTGCTCCTTGGAGAGACAGACGTCACCGCCTTGCAGGGCAAAGACCTGGCGGCCTTCCGGGCGTCGCGCGTGGGCTTCGTGTTCCAGGAGCATCACCTGCTCCCCCAACTGACTGCCCTGGAGAACGTGCTGCTGCCTACGCTCGCCCGTGGAGGCGACGGCGAAGCCGAGGCGCGAGCGCGCCAGGTCATCGAGCGCGTCGGGCTCGGCGACCGGCGGCACGCCTTCCCCGCTCAGCTCTCCGGCGGCGAGCGCCAGAGGGCTGCACTTGCCCGAGCGCTCATCGGCGGCGCGAAACTGCTCTTGTGCGATGAGCCGACAGGCAACCTGGACCGGGAGACGGGCGCCACCGTCGTGTCCCTGCTGCTGGAGCTGGCACGGGAGCAGGGCGTCACCGTGCTCATGGTAACCCACAACCTGGTACACGCGGCGCGCTTCGGCCGCTGCCTCCAACTGCGCGACGGCCAGCTCTCGCCCGTCACCGTGCCGGAGAGCGCGGGTGGGCAGCAATGAGTTCCGGCCGACTGCTGCTCCGCAGCCTGGTCTTCTACTGGCGGACCGGCATCGTCGTCGTCTTCGGGCTGGCTGTGGCAACTGCCGTCATCACTGGCTCGCTCGTCATCGGGGATTCCGTCAACGGCAGCCTCCGCGACACCGGCCTGTCCCGCCTTGGGCGCATTGACTACGCGCTGGTGGCGCCGGGCTACTTCCGAGAAGAGCTGGCCACCGATCTGATGCAGCGCGAGCCGGTCTCCGAGGCCGTCGCGCAGATCCTGCCTCTCGTGCTTTCCCACGGAGCAGCTCGCCACCCGGAGACGGGGGCCATAGTGCCCAACGTGAAGGTGGTGGGCATTGACGCAGGCTTCTGGGAGCTGTACGACCTGGAGCAGGCGCCGCAGTTGTCCGGTCGCGAATGTGCCGTGAACGCCGCTCTGGCCTCTGACCTCGGGCTGCGCGAAGAGGACGCCCTACTGGTGACGGCGCATCGGCAGCGCGCGGTGGCATCTGACTCGCTCTTCGCTCGCCGGCGCCGGCAAGACATCGCTCCCTCGCTCCGCCTGCTGGTGAAGTCCATCCTCCCGCAAGGCGGCGTGGGCGACTTTCGTCTGGACCCATCGAGTAGTACGCCGCGCAATGTCTTCGTGAGCCGCCAGTGGCTGGCCGCGCGGCTCGGCACCGCGGGTCTGGCCAACGTGCTGGCGGTGGCCTCTCATCCCCAGGCGCGCCAGCAGGCCGCAGGTGCGCTGAGCGCGGGCCTGGCAGAGGCCTGCACGCTGCGAGACCACGGCCTCAAGGTGGTGCCGAACACCGACCGGGCCTACGTCTCCCTGTTCAGCGACGGCATGCTGCTGACGGAGCCTCAGATCCTGGCCGGGCGGCAGGCGGCCCACGACTGTGGAGCCCAGGCCGGCGTTGCCTCCGTGTACCTGGCCACGAGGATCAGGAACGCCGGGGCGACCGCTGGCCGCGAGCTGGCGTATGCCGTGATATGCGGCCTGGAGCCGTTGGAGCCACTTGACGTGGGCGACGGGGCGCAGGACATGACGGAGGGGGACTGGCTCTGGCTGAACACCTGGGCTGCGCAGGACCTTCGGCCCCAGATCGGAGACGCGCTCGAGGTCAGCTACCTGGTGCCGACGCGGGACGGCACCTATCCGACGGCGCGCACGACGCTCCGGCTCGAACGGATAGTGGAGCTTGACGGCTTCGCAGCCGACCCAGGCCTGGTGCCGGATTTCGAGGGGATCACCGACGCGGACCAGATCCATGACTGGGACCCACCCTTCCCCCTGGACCTGGACCGCGTCACCGAGCGCGATGAGGAGTACTGGGAGATCCACCGAGCTACGCCCAAGGCCTTCGTGAGCCTGGAGACGGTGCGAGCCATGTGGCAGAGCGCCCCGGCCGGTGCAGGTGCGGACTGGGTGACCTCCCTGCGCGTGGCGGCGCCTTCGGGCACGAACCCGACAGCTCTCGCGGGGTCCTTCACGGCGGCCCTCCTGCGGCGCATCCTCCCGGGGCACTCCGGGCTTCACTTCTCTCCGGTGCGCGAGCTGGCGCTCGAGGCCGCGCGTGGCACGTCCGATTTCGGACAGCTCTTCCTGGGCCTGAGCATGTTCCTCGTGCTCTCCGGCGCCGGGCTGGCGGGAATGCTCCTGCGCCTGTCAGTGGACCGCCGAGCTCCCGAGACGGGGATCATGCTGGCCTGCGGCTGCGAAATGAAGCTCGCCAGGCGGGGACTGCTTGCCGAGGGCGCGGTGCTCAGCGTATTGGGCACGCTGCTGGGCGTCCCGGCCGGCCTGCTCTACGCGGCAGGCATCATTGGCGCCCTGGGCAACTGGTGGAGCGGTGCTATGGGCGCCACTTCCACGCTGTGGCTGCACGTCACCGCCGGCAGCCTCGCGACAGGTGGTGTCTCCGGCCTCGTGGTGGGGCTTGCCACCACGGCGTGGAGCACTCGCCGGTTGGGTAGGCGGCCAGTGTTGGACCTCCTTGCCGGCTCGCAGGCCATGGCCGTCTCGCCCACCCGGCCACGCCCGGCGCGGGCGGCCGTGCTCCTGTCCGCTTTGGTGGCGGCAGCGGCCGTCCTGGGCGTGCTCTCGGTCTGGGTCAGGGCAATCCCGCCCCAGGCGGCCTTCTTCGGCATCGGCTGTGCGCTCCTGCTGTCTGGACTGGCAGGGTCCAGCCTGATCCTGCAGCGCACGCTGGGCAGCAGCGGCGCCAGTCGCTCGCTGCCCCGGCTGTCGCTGCGGAATGCCGCGGCCAGCAGCGGGCGCAGCCTCCTGGTCATCGGCCTGGTGGCCAGCGCCAGCTTCATCATCGTGGCCGTGGCAGCTAACACCCGGGATTTCTCCCGGACGGACTCCTCGCGCAAGGAGTCCGGCACCGGCGGCTTCGCGCTCCGGGCAACCTCGTCGGTGCCCCTGCCCTTCGACCCGGCCACTCCGGCGGGGCGCGCCAACCTGGGCTTCACTCCTGAGGACGAGGCGGTGCTTGAGGGGGCCGAGGTGATCTCCTTCCTGGCCAACCGGGGGGAGGACATCAGTTGCCTCAACCTGGCCCGCCCCACCTCTCCGCGACTGCTCGGCGTCCCACAGGCGATGATCGAGCGGGGCGGCTTCTCAGTGATCGCGCGGGCGGATGAGGCAGGCGGGTCGGCCTGGGAGCTGCTGCGAGCTCCCACTACAGATGACGCGATCCCCGTCTTCGGCGACGCGGCCAGCGTAAGGTGGACCCTCCACTCGGGCCTCGGCAAGACATATGCCATGCCCGGCCCCGACGGACGCCTGATCGCGCTGCGCTTCGAGGGGCTGCTTCCGGGCAGCATCTTCGCCCGCGAGCTGCTCGTATCCGAGCACAGCTTCCGCCGGCTGTTCCCCTCAATCACCGCGCCGAGCTACTTCCTGATTGATGTGCCGCCGGGACGGGAGGACCAGGTGGCCGAGGTGCTGCGGCGCAACCTCGGCGAGCTGGGGCTGCAGGTGCGGACGACGCGGGAAGTTCTGAACGAGTTCATTGCCGTCCAGAACACCTATCTGTCCATGTTCCTGGCTCTGGGGGGCCTGGGGCTGGTGCTGGGCACCGTGGGCCTGGTGGCGGTGCTACTGCGGAGCGCCCTGGAACGCCGGCGCGAAATGGCCCTCATGCTGGCCACTGGTTTCGACCGGCCGCGCCTGGCGCATCTGCTTCTCGTCGAGAACGGCGGCCTGCTCCTGGCTGGGCTGCTGGCTGGCACCGCCTCGGCGCTCGTTGCGGTTTCCCCCCACCTCGCCTCGGCCGAATCGCGGGTGAACTGGACAGCGCTGAGCGCCGTGCTGGCGGGAATACTGGCAGCGGGGCTGGCGACCTGTGCAACCGCTGCGTATGGCGTGGTCAGGGCCAATCTGGTCCCGGCCCTGAGGCAGGAATAGGAGCGGCTTGATGAAGAGGCGATGCCAGACGCTGGTGATGTTGGGGGTCCTGAGCACGCTGGGGCTCTCGTGCCTAGTCCACAGCGCGCCCCAGGACGCGGACTGGGCGTGCTTCCGAGGCGGCCCTCAGATGACGGGGGCCTCCGCTTCGCCCTTCATCTACGCGTCCCTGCAACCAACACCGTCGGCGGCGCCGCGCCCCGTGTGGACGTACGAAGCCGGCTCTGCCGTCGAGTCCACGGCCGCCATCGTGGGCGACAGCGTCTACGTTGGGACCTCGGGCAAGTCCCTGTTGGCCCTGCGGCTGGCCGACGGCAAGCCCCGATGGCAGTTCCCGACCAGCCACGCCATTGCCGCCTCACCGTGTGTGGTGGGCAACAGGGTCTACGTGGGGGACAGAGGCGGCACCTTCTACGCTGTCAACGCTGAGACGGGCCGGCTGGCGTGGAAGTTCAGGACGGACGATGAGATCATCTCCTCCGCCGCGCCGGCGCCCGGCGCCGTGCTGGTGGGCTCGTACGACTACAACCTCTACAAGCTGGATGCCGCCACGGGCCGCAAGATCTGGGAATTCACCTGCGACGCGCAGGTCCACTGCTCTCCCTGCATCGTCTCTGGGCTGGCCGTCATAGCTGGCTGCGACGGCTATGTGCGGATGGTTGACCTGCGGACCGGCAAGCAGAGGGCCCACGCTAACATCGGCACCGTCTTCGCCGCCACGCCTGCCTACGGGTCCGGGTGCGTGTTCGTCGGCGGCCTTGAAGGCGAGTACCTCGCCGTCCGCGTGAGCGACGCCAAGGTCATCTGGCAGGTGCTGGTGCGGAAGAACGAGGGGGCCAGCTACGCTTCGGCCGCCGTCCGCGACGACGCCGTCATCTTCGCCTCGCGCAATCACATGGTCTTCCGCCTGGATCGGGCAACCGGCCGGACGAAGTGGGTCTTCAGGGCCAAGGA
Source organism: Armatimonadota bacterium (assembly GCA_046760465.1). Taxonomy (GTDB): domain Bacteria; phylum Armatimonadota; class Zipacnadia; order JAUWAU01; family JBHIEF01; genus JBHIEF01. Next base: position 29,964 of record JBHIEF010000014.1, read on the forward strand.
GGCAGTGGATTCCTCGCCGGTCATTGCCGGCAACCGGGTCTACTTCGGCAGCGACGACGGCAACCTCTACGCGCTGGATCTGGCTAGCGGCCGCCGGATCTGGGCCTTCAATGCAGGAGCCCGCGTCGCTGCCTCCCCGGCCATCGGGCGCGGGCGCCTCGTCATCGGGGCCGCCGACGGTGCCATATACTGCTTCGGCCGCTAGAACGACGGGCAGCCGGCCGCTTACGTCTCGCCGGCTGCCCCGCGCACGTTCGGTCCGTGGTCCCGCCCGCTAGTTGGCCTTGACGTCGAAGCAGTACAGGTTGGTGTCGTACCTCAGGTACAGTCGGCCGCCGATGACGACCGGGTGCGCCCAACTGGTCCGCTCGCCCTGGACGTTGAAGCTGCCCATCATCTGCATGCCCTCGGGCGAACACGTGGCCAGGCCGGCGGCGCCGCCGCGCTCCCCGAACAGGTAGAGCATCCCGTCGGCAAAGCAGACCGACCCTTTGCCAACTCCACGCTCCTCCCACCTCTTCTCGCCCGTCTCCAGGTCCAGGCACACCCACCCGCCGCGGTGGTTCCCGTAGATGTAGCCCTCGTGCACGATGTAGCCGCCGTGATGGCAGTCCATCTCCGATGTCCGCCACGCCTCCTGGGCGGACGCTTCGTCCCCGTTAACGGTGAGCTTAAGGCAGATGCCGCCCTTGCCGTAGCCGTTGGCCCAGAATACGTACCCATCGGAGAACACCGGCGTGGGACAGTTCGCAGTATTGCCGGCGCTGAAGGGATTCGACCACAGCACCTTGCCATCGCTGGCCCTGACGCACACAATGCCGCCGTGCGTTCCGTTCACGATCATGGGCAGCCCCTGGTAGGTAAAGGCGTAGCACGAGCTGTATTGCGCCCCACCGTTGAAGCCCTGGCTCTGCCACACCGTCTCGCCGGTGCGCTTGTCCAGGGCGACAATGCAGTTCGCCCCGCCGGGCGTGACAACGGCCAGGTTCTCGTAGATCAACACCGACTCGGCGTAGCCCCAGTTTGCCACTCGTCCGCCGAACTCGCTCATCCTCCGGCTCCATTTCGGGGCGCTGGTCTTGGCGTCGTAGCACCCGACCAGGCCGTGGCCCGACACGATATACAGATTGCCCTCATCGATCACCGGGGTGGACCGCGAGCCTTCCTTGTTCTTCGTCCAGGCCGCGTCATGTCTGGTCTGCCACTTGAGGTTGCCGTCGAGGTCGAAGGCGAAGATCACCAAGTCTGCCCCCACATCCCCGCTCGTGTACACCATCCCGTCGCTGACGGCTACGGTGGAGAAGCCGATGCCGATGCCGTTGGCTTCCCACACCAACTCCGGCCCACCGGCGGGCCACTGCTTGAGTAGGCCCGTGTCCGGGGACTTTCCGTCCCGGTTCGGGCCCCGCCACCCCGGCCAGTCGGCCGCGAGGGCTGGGCTCGCCGTGCCGCAGCCGGTGATCAGAACGAATGCCGTCCACGTCACGGCCACGATCCACGTCAGCGTGATTCGCGCCGTCGTGCGCCCGAATCTCCCGGGTGACACTGACTTCTGCATCTCATCGCCTCCTGCTCGAGTTCCTGCTGTGCTCTAAAAGCCTATCCCAAAACCCAAAGGTGTCACCCGGTGCTGCGGACCGCGTAGCGGTCCGCCAAGCGAAGGGCCTCGCATCGGGCCCACCACGAGGTTCTTCGCTGCGCTCAGAATGACAGCCGACCGAGAGCCTGGGTTTTGGGGTAGGCTCTAAACTGACCGACCCGGACGAGGCCGGAAGCCCCGCCGGAGCTGTCTGTTCCCGTACTGGGCGGCTAGTACCTGCGCCTCCTCCCCAATCTCCCGCACTCCGGAGATGAGCTGGCCCGCGGCGGGCATCATGCACCAAACCAGCGGCTCCGCGCAGTTCCCCAGCTCACTCGCCGCGCCGCGTGGCCGACGGAACTGGATGGCCTCGGGCTTCCCCTCTCCCCGGCTGTGCTCACACCCGATCAGCCGCCGGCCCGGATGTCGTATACGTACAGGAAATCGCCGTGCCGCGCGTGAAGCCGCCCGCCGCAGACCACCAGATGCGCGTATGCCGCGCCCTTCCCGCCCTCCGGCAGGTTGAACTGACTAACGACCTCCAGGCGCTCTGGATTCGGCCGCAGCAACGCCATCTCGCCACGATCGCTCATCAGATACAGCATGCCGTCGGCATAGGTCACCGTCGCCGATCGGTCGCCGGAGAGTTCGCGGGCAGTCCACATCGTCCTGCCCGTCTTCATCTCCAGGCACGTCAGATGCCGCCGCTTGTGATCACCGTCAGACTGGCCGTACAGGTACCCGTCCAGCAAGATGACGCCGCCATGCTCGTTGTCCAGCTCCGCGGTGCGCCAGACTTCCTCCGCCGTGCATGTCTCCCCCGCCACGCTCAGCTTGAGCAGCGTCGCCCCACGTCCCCACGTGCCGAAGACGGCCAGGTGCCCGTCGTCGTATACCGGCGACGTGCAGATCGCGTCGTAGCGCACCTCGTGCGGGTACCGCCATAGCAGCCTCCCGGTATCGGCGGCGATACCCACCGCGGAGGCAGACATCATGGTCACGATCTGTCGGAGGCCACCGTATTCCACCACGATGGGCGAGGCATAGCTTGGTCTGTCGCCGATGCCCGTGCACTGCCACACCGTGTCCCCCGTCTCAGCATCCAGTGCGACGACGCCCACCTCCTCGCCGCCGGGGCAACAGATGACTCGTCCGTTGTCCACCAGCAGCGACTCGCTCAGCCCCCACAGTATGTTGCGGCCGTTGAACTTCTCCAGGATGTTCAGGCCCCAGATCGTCTCCCCGCTCCGTGCGTCGAGGCAGATCACGTCGCCGTCGGCATTGAGATGGTAGAGGCGGTCGCCGACGATAGTGGGTGTCCCGCGCGCGCCCGGATGCGACCGCGTGTACGCCGGGCCGTTTCTGGCCCGCCACAGGACGTTCCCAGACAGGTCCAGCGCCGTGATGACGGTATCCTCCCCAATGTTGCCGGCCGTGTACATGATGCCGCCGGCAATGGCCACACTTGCCCAGCCGTGGCCCAGGCCATCAACCTTCCACAGAAGCTCCGGCCCGCCCTCGGGCCAGCGCTTCAGCAGGCCCGTCTCGGTGGACATGTTGTCCCGCCGCGGCCCGTGGAACTGCGGCCAATCGTACTGCGTCGCGGCGGGATCCCCCTCGCCGGCGGCCCTCTGTTCAACGGCTAGGGGGATGACCAGGAGGCCACACAGCAGCAGGGCGACGATGAGGGGTCCAACCGGTCCGCGCCCGAGCTGTTTGGACAGCATGCTGAATCCTCCAATGCGCGCGGCGGCCACCGGCTCGTGGGTCCCCGGTCTCTTCCTGGGACGCAGGGACACGCCCGGCCGCCCGTCAAGTACCACACATCCTCATCCTCAAGAGGCGCAGGGAGCCAAACGGAAGCCACTAACGTGCATGTTCGCCCGGAACGCGAGCCTCCCTGGTCGGAGCCAGTCTACTCGATCGTCAGCAAAGCGACTGTATCCTGGTCCCTCACGAAGACCCTGTTCCCGGAGATCACCGGGTGCGCATACGTCGGCGTGTCGGCCACCCGGATCCGAGCCAGTTGCTTGTACTCCGTGCCGCTGGGCTCGAAGGCGATCAGTTCCGAGGTGCTGGGCAGAGCCAGGATGACCGCGCCGGCGCTTAGCATGGCTGCGAAGCCACGACCGTGTCCGGTCGCGTCCACCCAGCCAGTCTGCCCGGTCTGGGCATTGAGGCAGAAGAGATTGCCGCGGTCGGTGAGGCCGAAGAGCAGGCCGTTCTCCAGCACGGGCGTGCTGAACTGCACGGCCACGTCCGGGTTGCTCCAGAGCTCTCTGGCGGCGAAGCCGTCCCCCTGCTGCTCGACTCTGACCGCCCTGGTGCCACGGCGCGCCCCCGTGTAGATCACCGTTTGCCCATCAACTATTGGCGTGGCCGCGTTGTAGGCCATACGCTGGGGCGGGAAGGGAAGCTGCCACAGGAGCTTGCCGTCGGCTGCGCCTACACCCACAATGCTCTTCTCCGTCAGCGTCACGATCTGCTTCGTGCCTGCCACCGTCAACACGACGGGCGAGGAGTAGTCCGGCCCTTCGGCAGCCCAGCGCCATTTCTCTTCGCCGGTGGCCAGGTCGTAGGCGATGATCGCCCCGTTGCCCGCCCCGCCGAGGTGAGCGATGGCCATCCCGTCCACGATGATCGGGGACGTGGCTGTGAAGAACGTGGGCACCACCCTGGGGAACGGGTCCTTGCGCCACACGACCTCGCCGGTGGCGGCGTCCAGGCAGGAGAGCACGCCGCCCACGCCCACCGTGACAACCTTGCCGTCTCCCACTGCGGGGGAGCTCCTGGGTCCGGGGTGGCGAGCCGCCGGCCCGGTCACGGCCTGCGCCGCATAGCTGTCCCGCCACACTTCCTGCCCGTCGCTCGCATTCAGACACAGGACGACCTCATCCTGGCCCTGTCGCGCAAAGACATAGAGCCTGTCGCCCACCAGCGCCGGCGTTGCGTCGCCCGAGCCCACGACCGTCTTCCACTGCTCGGCCAGTGCGCCGGGCCATTGCTGCGGCGCGTTGAAACCGGTGACCTTCCCATCGCGATTCGGGCCTCGCCATTGCGGCCAATCCTGCGCGAAGGCGCAGGTGGCCATGCCCAGAACTGCACACACCGCCATCACGCTGATCAACGGGTTTGCCTTGCTCACGGTAGCTCCTCCTGTCACTGTTGACGGGCCTCTTCCCCGCCGGAATGCCCACGACCTTCCGGCAGGTCGAGCTGGATCGCCGCCACACGAGGCGTGCCATCCGAGCATAGATTGGCGGCATCAGTCGGCGGAGACGGGCGCCGGGCGCGTCGTCACCGACTGCGCTACCTTCACCGGGCGGCTCGAAGTCGGGGCAGGGCGCGTCGTCTGGCACTGCTACTGGAGTACTTCGACGACTACTACACCGGTTAGCGCGGGGCCGTCGCTCTATGCCTGCAACCGCCTGCTCCGGAGCCAGTGGGTCGGAGCGGGCAGCATTCTCATTGACGCCTGACAAGGACACACGGTCTCATCAGGGGAATCCAACGGGGGCGCGCCCGGCCGCAGGCCGTCTGACGAGGTGAGAGCCCACGCCGCGAGGCCACATCGCGATGGTCTCATCGCCTCTTGGCCACGGTAGACGGTGTCATGGGCGCCAGATCACCGCACTGTGCCTCGGTGCACCCAGGCGGCTACGCGACAACAGGCGACCTGACCGACGGAACTCGTGTGGCGATGGCCCGCCGCGACCTTGGGAGAGCAGCGATGTTTCCGCACTCGAGACGGTCCACTATGCGGGTAGCCTCGTTTCGCCTCGCGTTTCTCGCGATCCACGTTGGTGTCTGGCTCAGCACGCCGGCGTTCGCGGCAGCAGGAGCAGAATCGCGAGCGAAGGCGATCCTGGCCGAATCCAACGTGAGGGGCGGCTTGGTGGCCCACGTCGGGTGCGGCGATGGCCGGCTGACGGCCGCTTTGGGGTCCGGCGGGGCCTTCCTTGTTCACGGCGTGGATGCCAGCCCCGCCAATGTGGCGAAGGCCCGCAAGCATATTCACGCGCGGGGCCTCTATGGCAAGGTCTCCGTGGACCTGTGGAGCGGCGGCCGCCTTCCCTACACAGACAGCCTCG
>JBHIEF010000015.1:0-34163 GCA_046760465.1 Armatimonadota bacterium
ACTGCCAACACCCTTGGGGCTCTGGAGGCTCTGCTCATCGTCTCTCACCCTCCCCGCTGCACCGATTTGGGGTCGTCTGGAGGCGCCGTTCCCATCACTACCTACAACGTCGGACCGCCCCCCGAGGTTCACTCGCCCGACCGGTGTTCCAGCAGTCGGCTGTCGAAACGCCTCAAGACTGCCCCGGTGGGTCGGGCATTCCTGCCCGACGCGTATGCTGGCTCCCCCTGCGTTGACACTCCGGTTCCGTCTTGCTATCATCTGCGAGGTGACTGCCGTGGGCAAGCGCCCCTCGCCGCGCAACCGCCTCAACGACCTGAGCAACAGCGAGTGGCTCCGTCGCACCAAGAGCTTCTGGATCAGCGAGGCTCGCCCTGCGAAGCGAAGCCCATCGGCTTCGCGAAGCAGGGACGGCGACGGCAGGCCCGAGTGGATGGACGACTTCGCCCAGTGGCTCCGCGCTGAGAAGGGCGAGGAGGCGGCCGACCAGGTCCTGGGGCAAGTCTACGACAGCTTCGTCTACAGCCAGCCTCCCGCCCGTGACCCCCTGAAGAGCCAGCATCCCGCCACCTTCGCCGAGGCGGACGTCCAGAAGCTCATCGAGTTCTTCACCAGGCGCCGCCAGAGCGTCCTGGACCCCTTTCTGGGCTCTGGTTCGACGCTCATCGCCTGCCATCGCTGCGGGCGGAAAGGGCTGGGCATCGAACTCTCCCCCCGATGGGCGCAGGTGGCGAGGAGGCGCCTGAAGGACGCCGGCGCCAGCGTCAGCGAGTTCGACGGGAAGCTGTCCGCACCGGGGCAGAAGGTGGTCTGCGGCGACGCCCGGGCCGAGATGGCGCGGCTCCGCACCGGCAGCGTACACTTCATCGTCACCAGTCCGCCCTACTGGCGCATTCTGCGCAAGAACGGCATGAAGGTGGCCGCCGAGCGCACCGGGAAGGGTCTCCCCACGCACTACAGCGAAGCCGACGCGGACCTTGGCAACATAGCCGACTACCAAGGCTTCCTGGCCGAGTTGGACGTGGTCTGGCGGGAGTGCGCCCGCACGATGCGCAAGGGCCGGTACATGTGTGTGATCGTGTGTGATTTCCGTCACGGGCCGGACTTCTACCTGTACCACGCCGACATCGCACGCCACGTCGAAGACAGCGGCCTGAAGCTCCAGGGCGTGACCATCCTGGCCCAGGACAACAAGACGCTCTACCCCTACGGCGTGCCGAACGCGTTCGTCTCCAACATCCATCATCAGTACATCCTGATCTTCCGCAAGCCGCTGTAGGGGGCCGTCATGCTCACGGACGAGCAGAGAGCAACGTTGCTGAGCCTCGCCCGACAGTCCCTGGAGGCAGCCGCCCGTGGCGCGCCGCTGCCGCAGCCGACCATTGACGACGAGGCCTTGACGCGTCCCTCGGGCGGCTTCGTGACCCTCAAGGTCCAGGAGCGCTTGAGGGGATGCATCGGGCTCATCGAGCCCCTCAAACCGCTCTATCAGACCGTCATTGACATGGCCCGGTCGGCTGCCCTGGAAGACCCCCGCTTCCCCCCCGTGGAGCCGGAGGAGGTCCCGCAAATCCGCATCGAGATCTCGGTGCTCTCGCCTCCCGAGCCGGTCGAGGACGCCGCAGCCGAGATCGAGGTGGGCAGGCACGGGCTCATAGTCCGTAAGGGCCCCTACTCGGGCTTGCTGCTGCCCCAGGTGCCGGTGGAGTGGAACTGGGACCGCGACGAGTTCCTGGCGCAGACGTGCACCAAGGCCGGCCTGCCGCGCGACGCCTGGCGCGAGCCGGGCACCGAGGTCCAGCGCTTCTCCGCAGAGGTCTTTCGCGAGCAAGAGGCCTAGTGTTGCTTTGCGTAAGTGGCATGGTGTTCCTGGGTGGCGGACGGGCGTAAAGCCCGTCCCTACATGGGCAAAGCCAAGGCCGGGCGATGTGGTGTAGGGGCGGGGTTTACCCCCGCCCGCACGACCCATGTCTCGCACACGGCACGACTTCCGCAAACAAGCACTAGACTGGGCCAACCAGAGCGCATCCGTGCGGCCGGCGCTCAGCCGGCCGCCTTCGGCACCAGCTCGACTCGTGCCTCGACATCGTAGCCGTAGACCGCTGCCACCTTCCGGAGCAGGTCGGTGGGTCGGCTGGGTGGATGGTGTTCGAGGCGGGAGATGGCTGCCTGCTTCGTGCCCACCATCTCTGCTACCTCGGCCTGCGTGAGGCCGCGCTCGACACGCAGGCGCACCAACTCCCGGGTGAGCTTGCTCTCCCTCTGAACCTCCTCCCAGGCCTTGCGGAAGCGCGGATTCCTCATCTGTCTGTCCAAGTAGGCGCCGAGGGTGCGCCGTTCATGTTTCTGGTTCATTCGCTGCTCAACTCCCCATGTAGTATAACTGTTCGTGTTATGCGGGATCAAGCAGGAGGGGCAGAGCCGCGGCCCGCCGCCGTCCACGCTGGCCCCCTCCAGCCGAACCCTCCGGCCCGCAGAAGCGTTAGTGACCTGTGAGGGCGTCCGAGGCTGCCTGCGCTTGCGATTGGCCCCTCCGGTGTGCTATAATCGCTGCCTGAATCGGGCCATCTACTCGCAGTCTCGACGGCCCTCCTGACGGCCAAAACCGGTTCGTCGCGATTGCAGACTTGGTCATAGCTGCGATGATCCGCTTTCATGGGGTGTCCCTGGTCTACCCCAACGGCACCAGGGCCCTTAACAACCTGGACCTGCACGTGGCCAAGGGCGAGTTCCTCTTCGTGGTCGGCCCCACGGGCACGGGCAAGTCCAGCGTGCTGCGGCTGATCTACCGCGAGCAGGTGCCCAGCGAGGGCCGCGTGATAGTCGCCGGCCGCGACGTGGCCCAACTGCACCCGCGGCAGGTGCCCTTTCTGCGCCGTCAGGTGGGGGTCATCTTCCAGGACTTCCGCCTGCTGCCCGACAAGACCGTCGCCGAAAACGTCCAGTTCGCCCTGGACGTCCTGGGCGTGAGCCGGGCCGAGAAGAAGAAGCGCGTGCGCATCGCCCTGGAGCTGGTGGGCCTGTGGGCCAAGGCCGAGATGATGCCGCACGAGCTGTCCGGCGGCGAGCAGCAGCGCACCAGCATCGCCCGGGCCCTGGTCAACCGCCCGCCCGTTCTGCTGGCCGACGAGCCTACGGGGAACCTGGACCCCGACACGTCCCTTGAAATCGTGGAGCTGCTGGCCACCATCAACACCCGCGGCACTACCGTGGTGGTCGCCACGCACGACCGCTACATCGTGGACGCCATGCAGCGACGGGTGGTGACCCTGGCCGACGGCACGGTGGTCCGGGACGCCGAGCGGGGGGCCTACGACGATGAACCTTGACGCCGTGGGCTTCCTGGCCGGCGAGACCTGGACCAGCATCAAGCGCCACCCGCTCATGAGCGTGGCCTCCATCTCGAACGTCACCGTCTGCCTGAGCATCCTCGGTGCCTTCGGGCTGGGTCTGCTGAACGTAGGCCGAACCATGGGCACGCTGCTGGAGAAGGGCGAGGTGCGGGTGTTCCTGGAGCCTGAGGCCGATGTGGAGGCAGTGAGGGAGGCCATCTTCGTGCTGGAGGAGGTGGAGGAGCCGCCCATCTTCGTCTCCAAGGCGGAGGCGCTGGAGAAGATGGCTGCCCTCTATGGCCCCAAGGTCAAGGACATCATTGACAATCCGCTGCCCGACAGCTTCCGCGTGCGCGCCCGACGGCCGCAGCTGACCGGGCAGTTGGCCGAGAAGCTCGCCCTCATCGAGGGCGTCAAGGACCTGGACGTGGGCGGCGAGATCATGGAGCGACTGCTGGCCCTTGCCCGCGCCCTGAAGTGGAGCGGGTCGGTGCTGGCGGCCCTGCTGGTGTTCGCCACCTTCGTGGTCATCCAGGGCACCATTCGACTGACCGTGCACGCGCGGCGGCGCGAGATTCGCATCATGCAGCTTGTGGGTGCCACCAACTCGTTCATCCGCGTGCCCTTCGTGCTGGAGGGGCTTTACTACGGCTTGGTGGGCGGCGCCACCGCGTGCCTGCTCGTGCTGGTGTCATACTTCTACGTGCACGACTACGTCTCACAACACTTGAAGTTCATCCCGCTGGCCTATGGTACAGGCCTCTATGTGCAGACGGGCCTGGGACTGCTGCTGGCGGGCGCCCTGTTCGGCGCGGGCGCCAGCCTCCTGGCCATGCGCCGTTACCTGCAACTGATCTGATGCCGCCGCCCTCCTGCGCGCAGATGCGCAGGAGCGGAGGGACGTGGGCCCATGCGCAGGATCGCCAGACTAGTGTGCGCGCCCTTGGTGTTGGCCCTGCTGCTGGTCGGCTCGGAGGGCGCTCGGCAGCGCGCCGGCGGCCAGAGCCAACGCACGCTGGAGCGCCAGCGCAGCGCCACCCGGGCGAAGCAGAAGCAGGTCCAGCGCGCGCTGGTCATCACCAAGTCGCACCAGCGTAAGCTGCTGGCGCAGCTCAGGCAGGCCGAGGCCGAGCTGCGATCGGCCCGAGCCCGCCGCGACGCTGCCCAGAAGAAGCTGGACGCGACTCGCGCCGAGCTGCGCAAGATCCGCCGGCAGCACCAGGAGACCAAGGACGCCCTGGAGGCCCAGAATAAGGCCTTCGGCGAGCGGCTCACGGCGCTCTACAAGGCCGGACCCTCGACGTACCTGGCCGTGGTGTTGGGCGCTGAGGACTTCGCCGACTTCTCCACTCGCGCATACTACGCGCAGGCCATCATAGACAGCGACGCCGCCATTCTGGAGAGCATTGACCAGAAGCGCCGTCTGCTGGCAGCCCAGCAGGTCGAGCTCGAGCAGCGCGAGCACGAGGAGGCCGTTGAGCGCACGCGGGTGCAGAGGGAGGCGGCCGAGGTGGAGGCCCGCACGCAGGCCGTGCGCGGCGCCAAGAGCGAGGTGGATCAGCAGCGCAAGAAGCTGGAGGCTCAGTTCGCCCAACTGGAAGCCGAGTCGCGGGCCATCACCCGCCTGCTCCAGGCGCGGGGCCGCAGCCTGCGCTACAGCCGGAAGTGGAGTGGCAGCTTCCTCAAGCCCTGCTCCGGCCCCATCACCAGCGGCTTCGGCATGCGCTACCACCCCATACTGCATCGCCCGCGGATGCACGACGGCGTGGATATCTCCGCCAAACACGGCACGCCCATCAGGGCCGCCGACACCGGCTTGGTCATCTACGCTGGGCGCCGCAGCGGGTATGGCAACACCGTGATGATTGACCACGGCAGCGGCATGGTTACCCTGTATGCCCACATCCGCAGCGGCGGCATCGCCGTGCGCAAGGGGCAACTGGTCAAGCGCGGCCAGGTCATCGCCTACGTGGGCAGCACTGGCCTGAGCACAGGCCCACACTTGCACTTCGAGGTGCGCAAAAACGGGCGCCCCATCAACCCGCAGACCACCTAGGGAGTCGCAGGGAGCGTAAGGAGAAGAGCAGCCCCATGAGATCATACGCGGAGAAGGCGCGCAACGTAGTCCTGGTACTGGCCATCTTCCTCGGCGGCCTGGGCGTCGGGCTGACCGTCGCCGGCGTCACCAACGCGGCAGCCGACGAGGCGGGCCTGAGCTTCGCCGCCAGAGTGGCTCAGGTCCTGCCGGGCGTGTACACGATCGGCGAGGGCAAGCTCGGCACCGGCACCAACCTCCAGCCACTCAGCATCTTCTGGGAGGTGCGCGAGCAGATCAAGCGCCACTTTGTCCACAAGATTGACGAGCAGGAAGACAAGGAGATGACCTATGGGGCCATCCGGGGCATGCTGGCCGCGCTGGACGACCCCTATACGCGCTTCTACACGCCCGAGGCCTACCAGGAGTTCGAGAGCGACAGCTCCGGCCGCTTCGAGGGCATCGGCGCCGTGCTGGAGCCGCGCGCCGAGGAGGGCGAGGGCGACCTTCAGGACAAGCTCAAGGCCACCATCAGCACCTCCGCCGCGGAGAGCCTCCCTGAGGACATGAGCGCGGAGCAGCGGGAGGAGCTGACCGCGGCCGTCGCCCAGGCCATCTTCGCCCGCTTCATCACCGTAGAGAAGAGCACCCTCGTCGTCATCAACTCGGTCATCCCCGGCGGCCCGGCCGACCAGGCGGGACTCCTCCCTGGCGACACCATAATCCAAGTGGACGACCAGCCCATCAAGGGCATGCACATCGGCGAGGTGGTGAAGCTCATTCGCGGCCCGGGCGGGACCAAGGTGACGCTTACCGTGGTGCGCGAAGGCGAGCAGAAGCCCATCCCCATTGACATCACTCGCGACACCGTTGACGTGCCCATAGTGGACTACCAGATGCTGGAGGACAAGATCGGCCACGTATGGCTGCACACCTTCAACGAGAGGGCCGCGGCCAAGGTGCGTGAGGCCATCGGCGATCTGCAAGCGCAGGGCATGCGCGGGCTGATCCTCGACCTCACCGATGACCCCGGCGGGCTGCTGGACGTCGCCGTCAAGGTGGGCGAGATATTCGTGGATGGCCCGGTCGTCTGGATCGAAGAGCGCGGCGGCCAGGCGCAGTCTCTGGATGCCGCCGCTGGACGGCAGATCGAGGAGACACTCCCCATCGTCGTGCTCATCAACCGCGGCAGCGCCAGCGCCTCCGAGATCGTGGCCGGCGCCATCCAGGATAACGAGCGCGGCACCATCGCGGGGCAGGCCAGCTTCGGTAAGGCCAAGGTGCAGACCGTCATCAAGCTGCACGATGAATCGGCCATCGCCATCACCACGGCCAATTACCTGACGCCCAAGAAGCGGGACATTGATGGGCATGGCATCACGCCCGACCAGGTCATCCCGGACCCACCCAACAAGGCTGACATGAAGGCCGAGGACGTTCACAACCACATGCTGGCCGCTGCTGTCAAGATCATGAAGAAGAAGCTGGCCCGGGCCGGCCGCCCCGGCGCCGGCAGAGAGGGCTAGCGCGGCCAGTCGCTCTCCGCCGCCTGCGGCGGGCGCCCGCTCTTGACCCAGCCAGGGCCCGCCGCTTGCCTCAGACGTAACAACGCGTCCGTCCCCTGTGCCGCCGAGGACGGCCCGGAAGGTCGAGGCCACCCGGTGCGTAATCGCTGGGGCTGCGTATTCACGCTGCTGCTGGCCTGCGCGGCAGGCGGCTTCCTGCTCGGTCGCGGTCATCGTCCCACGGGCCTTCACACCTATTTCGTCGCCACCAGACCGGCCAGTGACCTCCCGCCCGGAGACCCGTCGGCCGCCGCGCCGGCCGTCCCATCGGACGAGCCTGAGCGGCAGGCGCCCCGGAGCCCCGCAGGGCGAGCCGCAGGGCGCGCGGTCATCATCATTGACGACCTCGGCGCCAGCCGCCAGGCCTGTGAGCGCTTCCTGCGAGTGCCGGCTGACCTGACCTTCTCCTTCCTTCCGGACGCGCCCCTGTCTCAGACGCTCTCCCGCGAAGTGGCCGCGCAGGGGCGATGCGTGATGCTGCACCTCCCCATGGAGCCCGTGGACGAGACGGTCTCGCTGGAGCCCGGCACCATAACGACTCATATGAGCGCCAGCGAGATTGACGCCGCGGTGCGCCGGGCCCTGGCCGCCGTCCCCGAGGCCGTCGGGGTCAACAACCACATGGGCTCTCGAGCCACGGCCGACGAGGAGGTCATGCGTGCCGCCCTCCGCCCCTTGCTCGAGCACGGCCTCTTCTTCGTGGACAGCCGCACCACCACGCGCAGCGTGGCCGCGCGGGTTGCTGGGCAGCTCAAGGCGCCGTTGCTGGAGCGAGACGTGTTCCTCGACGCCGAGGGGGCGCGGACGGCCGCTACGGTCGCCAGCAACATGCAGCGCCTCGCAGACCTGGCCCAAGGCACTGGCCTGGCCGTGGGCATTGGGCACCCCTTTGACACTACTGCGGAGGGAATCGAGCGGGGTTTGGCGTACTTTGACCAGGCGGGAATCGAGATTATAGCAGCCAGCGAGGCCTTCTAGATCGCAGCGAGCGAAGGGGCGGACGACCATGGAGGCAAGCGAGCGCAAGATGCGGCGCCTGGTCCGGCGCTACAACGCCATGCGCGCCCTGGCCCTGCTTGGCTGGTTCCTCTTCCTGGTGATGCTCGTCTGGCAGCAGTTCACCCCCGGCCGCAGCCAGGCCGTGGCCATCGAGGTCAACGGTCAGCCCGTCGTCTGGCTCAAGAACGAACGCGCGGCCGCCCGCGCCCTGGACCTGGTACTGAACAGGCAGCGGGGGAGCCTCCCTGGCGAGGCCATGCTGCGCCCCGACGACATCACCCAGGCGCAGGGCGTGCTGCCCGAGGGCGAGGAGTTGGCCTCCGTTGAGGAGGCGGCTCAGGCGCTCGAGGAGGCCGGCGTGACCGTGGTCGTTCAGGGCTGGGCCTTTCGAGTGGGCGACAACACCGTCGCCGTCATGGACTCCCAGGAGAACGCCGAGAGCATCAAGGAGGGGCTGATCAAGGAGTACGTGGAGGGCGACCTCGTCGGCGAGGTCGAGTTCGAGCCGCCAGTGAGTATAGACCAGACCATGGTCTCGCCGGACCAGATCGAGACGGACATCGCCGCCGCAATGGGCAAGGTGACCAAGGCCCACGAGGGCTTCATCACCTACACCATCAAGAGCGGCGACGATCCCAGCGGCATCGCACAGAAGCACGGCATCAGCTTGACGAAACTGACGGAGCGGAACCCCTGGCTCCAGCAGCGTCTGCGCGATAACAAGTACATCTTCCCCGGCGAGAAGCTGGAGGTCCCACAGGAGACCCAGGGCCTGACCGTGATCTGGCAGAAGCGGGTAACCGAGGAGCGCGAAACGCCCTTCCCGGAAGTGCAGATCAAGAGCCCCGAGGTGCCGCCGGGGCAGAAGCAGATCCTCACGCCGGGGAAGAAGGGTCTGAAGAAGGTGACCGCCCTACAGACCTTCCGCAACAAGAAGATGGTGGACGAGAAGATCGAGGCGGAGGATCCCATCCGCAATCCCGTGACCCAGAAGGTCAAGGTCCACGGCACCCCCTCGTAGGCATCGCCGCCAAATGGACATTCGCGACTTCCTGCGTTCGCAGGCGAAGGTCATAGACGAGGGGCTTGAGTCGCTCCTGCCCCAGGCCGACCCCCACGTGCCCCAGGTGGTCGAGGCCATGCGCCACAGCCTGCGGGGCGGCAAGCGGCTGCGCCCGGCCATGCTCATGAAGGCCGGCGAGACCTTCGGCGCCGATCCCCTCAGCTTGCTGCTCGCGGCCTGCGGCGTGGAGATGGTCCACACTGCCACCCTGATCCACGACGATCTGCCCTGCATAGACGATTCCGACCTGCGTCGGGGCAGCCCCACGTGCCACCGCGCCTTCGACGAGCCCACCGCGCTGCTGGCCGGCGACGCTCTCATCATGGGGGGGTTTGAGGCCCTGGCCCGGCAGGTCGAGGTCTCCCCTCCGGACCGGGTCGCCCGCGTGCTGGCTGAGGTGGCGCGTTGCGCTGGGGCTCAGGGCCTGATCGCCGGCGAGGCCGCCGACATCGCCGCCGAGGGCCAGCAGGCCAGTGCCGAGCTGCTGGACCACATCCACCTGACCAAGACCGCCGCGCTCTTCCAGGCTACCGTGCGCGCCGGCGCCATCCTGGCCGGGGCGGGCGAGCCCGGAGTGGCGGCCATGGACGAGTACGGCCGGTGCTTCGGGCTCGTCTTCCAGATCACCGACGACATCCTAGACGTTGTGGGCAGCGCCGAGGAGTTGGGAAAGCCCGCGGGCGCCGACGCCCGGCGCGCCAAGGCCACCTACCCGGCCGTCCACGGCCTGGAGCGCTCGCGGCAGGCGGCGGCGGAGCTTACCGCTGCTGCCCAGCAGCAGGCAGCGCAGCTCCCGGCTCAGCGCGAGTTCTGGCGGGAGCTGGTGGCCTTCCTGCTCTCGCGAACGGCCTAGTGCGATAGCGCATCTGCTGTCATTCCGAGGCCCGGGGCGCCGGGGAATCTCCTGCCGGTTGGCGTAGTACGACCCGAGGGCGAGATCCCTCGCGCCCTTTGTGCGCTCAGGATGACAGATGGCGGGGAGCTGCGCGGCTAGCGGCACGGCGACTATGAGAATCTCCATAGCCGAGCACGCCGGCTTCTGCTTCGGGGTCAAGCGGGCCATCCGCCTGGCCGAGGAGGCCCTATCTGCCGGCCGCCAGGTGACCAGCTTGGGGCCCATCATCCACAACCCTCAGGTCGTGGCGCACCTGGAGGAGATGGGCATGTGCGTGGCCGAGGACGTGGCCGAGGCGCACGGTGGCGACCTCATGGTGCGCACCCACGGCGCCTCGCCGGAGGTCTACGAGCAGGCAGAAAGCCAGGGTCTGGGCCTGATTGACGCCACCTGCCCCTTTGTGAAGCGCGCCCACAACGCCGCCCGCGGCATGCTGGACGAGGGCTACCAGGTCATCGTGGTGGGCGACCGCGACCATCCGGAGACCCTGGCGCTGGTCGGCCATCTGGGCGGGAAGGCCAGTGTGGTGGAGGGTCCCGACGACGTGGACGGCCTCGACCTCACCGGCCGCGTTGGGGTGGTGGTGCAGACTACCCAGCGCGCCAGCAATCTCTGCGCCGTCGTCTCGCGCCTGCTGCCGTTGTGCCCCGAGCTCAAGGTGGCCAACACCATCTGTGACGCCACCGCCGGTCGCCAGGAGGCCGCTCAAGCCCTAGCCCTGGAGGCGGACGTGATGATCGTAGTCGGCGGCCATCGCAGCGCCAACACGCGCCGCCTGGCCGAGATCTGCCGGGGCGCTGGCACGCCCACCTACCACATCGAGACGGCCGCTGGGCTTCAGCCCGAGTGGTTCTCCGGGGTCGAGCACGTGGGGCTGACTGCCGGCGCCTCCACCCCCGACTCCGCCGTCCAGGAAGTCCAGGCCGCCATCGAGGCCCTGCCGGAACACACCTGATACACACTTGTGGGAGGGGCGTCTCGCCCCGACCTGCGTGCTCCGCGCCCTACGAGACCTCCGCCGACAGCGCCTCACCCAGCGCCTCCCGCAGAATGCCCAGACCCTCCTCGCACTCCGCCTCGGTCACGGTCAGCGGCGGCAGCAGGCGCACGATGCGGTCGCCGATGGGGTTGACCAGCAGCCCGCGCTCCAGGCAGGCCCGATGCACCTGCTTGGCGCCGTCCACCGCCAGCTCGAAGGCCAGCATCAGCCCCTTGCCGCGCACCTCCGCGATGGGGAAGTCGGCAGCCATAGCCTCCAGCCCCGCCGCGAGCTGCTCGCCGCGCTCTTGGGCCGCCGTCACCAGGCCCTCCTCCTGGATGACCTCCAGCACCGCCAGCGCCGCCGCGCAGGCCAGATGGTTGCCGCCGAAGGTGCTGCCGTGGTCACTGGGCTCGAAGACGGCCGCCTCGTCCGTGGCCAGGACGGCCCCGATGGGCACGCCGCCGCCCAGGCCCTTGGCGAGGGTCATCACGTCGGGCACGGCGCCGGAGTGCTCGTAGCAGAACATCCTGCCCGTCCGCGCCAGCCCGGTCTGCACCTCGTCGTAGAGCAGCAGCAGTTCCCTATCGTCGCACAGCGCGCGCACGCCGCGCAGGTACTCGTCCTCCGCCGGGTAGACGCCGCTCTCCCCCTGGATGGGCTCCAGCATCACCGCGCAGGTTCCCTCATCAATCGCCTCTTCCAGCGCCGCCAGGTCGTTGTTGGGCACGTACCGAAAGCCCGCCGGCATGGGTGTGAAGTTGGCCTGGAACTTCTCCTGTCCAGTTGCGGCCAGCGCCGCCAGCGTGCGCCCGTGGAACGATTTCAAGGCGGTGACAATGCCGCTCTTGGGCTGACCCAGGCGCTTCCGCGCCCACTTGCGCGCCAGCTTGATGGCCCCCTCGACCGCCTCCGTGCCGCTGTTGCAGATGAACGCCTTGTCGGCGAAGGAGGCCTCGCACAGGGCCTGGGCCAGCCGCGCCTGCTGCTCGATGAGGTACAGATTCGAGCTGTGCAGGATGGCCTTCGCCTGCTCGCAGATGGCTGCGGTTAACTTGGGGTGGTTGTGGCCCAGGCCGTTGACCGCCAGCCCGGCGACGAAGTCCAGGTACTCCTGGCCGTCGGCGTCCCACACCCGAGAGCCCTCGCCCCGCACGAGCGCCGAGGGAATGCGGTCAATGATGTACATGCTGTACTGCTCGGTGAGCGCGGCGATCTCCCGGTTGGTCAAGATGCTCCCCTTCTCTTGCCGTCTGCCTTGACAGCCCCTCGTCCGGCTCCTAGAATGCGCGCAGAGGCCACGGTGCTGCCCTACGCGCGATTGGCCCCGCATTATAGCACCGGCCGAAGCGCTGTCAACTTGGCCTCACCTGCCCAGGCGGGCCCCATGACCACTTCCGACCTCCAGGCCGCGCTCGCTCCCGAACCCCGCCTACTCCTGGCCGCAGTGCGACTGCCGCATGACGACAACGCCGGGCAGCTGGTACCTGAACTGGCCCAGGACGCCGATGTGCACCGCCTGCTGGAGCTGGGCCGCCGCCACGCGGTCCTGCCGCTGTGCTGCTACAACCTGCGGGAGGCTGGTCTGCTGCAGGACCTCCCCGAGGGCCTCCGCGCCGGCCTCCGCGACGCGTACGACGCCTCCCTGGCCCGGACCACCCACATCGCCGCTCTTCTCGGCACCGTCCTGGATCGAGCCGCGGAGACCGGCCTCTCTCTGCTGTGCCTGAAGGGCCCCATCCTGGCCGAGCAGTGCTATCCCCACCCGTCCACGCGCCCCATGACGGACGTTGACCTCCTCGTGCGGCAGGCTGACCTGGGAAGAGCCGAGACGCTGCTGGCCGAGGCGGGGTATGAGCCACTGCCGGCCACTGCCAATCCCGTCTACGTTCGCGGCCCGGCCGATGGCGAGGGCATGTGGGACCTACAGGTGGAGCTGCACACCGAGCTGCTCACCGGGGCGCTGGGCAACCGCAAGGTGGCCCGCTTGGAGACGCGGCACGTCTGGGAGCGCGCCCAGGAGGCCGCCTTGATGGGCCGCCCTTGCCTCTCGCTGTCCACAGCCGACAACATCATCTTCCTGGGCGCGCACATGACCGTCCACCACGGCAAGATCCGCCTCATCTGGCTGGCCGACCTCGCCTACTTCCTGCGGGCCCGAGGCGACTCGGTGCGGTGGGAAGAGGTGGTCGAAGCGGCCGCGCGGTACGGCGTGCGCCCGGCCGTGGGCTGGCCCCTGCGGCTGGCGCGCGAGCTGGTGGGGGCGAACGTGCCGGAAGACGTCCTCCTCGACCTGCGGGCCGGGCCGCAGCACGCCTGTCCTGCGCGGTTCCTGGAGCCGTCAACCTACTTCGGGGACGTGCCCATGCCCGGCGGCGATCCCGGCGTCCTGGGCCGCGCCATGTTCCTGGAGCACTGGC
Organism: Armatimonadota bacterium; assembly: GCA_046760465.1. GTDB lineage: Bacteria > Armatimonadota > Zipacnadia > JAUWAU01 > JBHIEF01 > JBHIEF01. The sequence continues at coordinate 13,289 of JBHIEF010000015.1, forward strand.
GGGACCGCTTCTTCTACTTCGCCGAGGTCGCCCGCGCCGCCGGCCCTGCCGCCTGGCCGTCTCTGGCCTGCCGCTTCCTCCGCGCGGCGGTGAAGAAGTAGGGGTCCCTTCTACTTCCCTCCCAGGTCGCTGCGCAGATGCGTAGGAGCCAGCTCCTGCTGGCGACCAGCGGCGACGCGCCCGCTCGGCGGCGGGTAGTGGCGGACTTGTCGCTCTCCGAAGTGCCTACTCCGCCGAAGTAGCTTCGGCTACGAAGGCCGGGAGCGCCCCCCTGCTACGTAGCACGAGTCGGTCAGCGTCCATCACTTTCGACGGGCGCCGACCCAGTCCACCTCCGCAAACTGACGCCTGCGACTACCCGTCGCGCCGGGCACAGGCCGCAGGCCGGGACGGGCCCCGCCCCTACCTTCGCGTGGCGGGGGCTGCCCTCACTCGTCCTCCGCGGCCACCTGCCTCAACTCCCCCACGTTGTCCCGCACCTTGAGCATCGCCTCGGCGATGTCGTCCATGTCCCGCTCCGTCCCGAGTAGCACCCACTGCGACATCCACAGCGCCTGCGCGCAGACCTGCTCGGTGACCGGCAACTCCACCTGCCTGTAGTCCATCTGCCGACCGTAGAACTTGCACGCCAGCGGGCACTCGTGCGCCTGGCTCCCGCGTCTGGTTGCCAGCGTCCGGTAGAGCGGCTGGTACCCGCCGTGGATGGGGATGCCCTCGGCCCGCAGTGCCTCTGCGAACCGGTCCCGCGACAGACCGTCGAAGGCCCTCTCGTCGTACTTCATCATGTAGAGGTGGTATGCGCTGCGCTCGCCGCCGCGCGCGAGCGCGGCGGGCGTGACGCCCAGGACCTCGGACAGCCTCTCATCGAGGTAAGCGGCGTTTGCGCCGCGCCGTTGGGACTGCTCCTCCAGGTGTTCCAACCCGCCCAGCAACACGGCCGCGGTGAACTGGCTCATGCGCATGTTGTGCCCCAGATGGTCCTGCTCGACCTTGGCGTCGGGCGGCGTCCGCCCGCAGTTGTGCAGCGACCACGCCGTCTCGGCCAGGCTGCTGACGTTAGTCACCAGCGCGCCACCCTCGCCCCCGCTCAGGTTCTTCGAAGACTGGAAGCTGAAGGCCCCCGCGTGCCCGAGAGCGCCGACCTTTCGGCCCCTGTAGATGGCACCGTGCGCCTGCGCCGCATCCTCGATCACGAACAGGCCGTGCTCGCCGGCCACCTCCTTGATCCCATCCATGTCGCACGGGCTGCCGCCGATGTGCGCGGCAATGATGGCCTTGGTCTTGTCCGTCACCGCGCTGCGCGCCGCCTCCGGGTCCAGCAGGAAGCTGTCGGCGTCAATGTCGGCGAACACGGGAACGGCGCCGGCGTGCAGGGCCGCCGTGGCGGTGGCGATGAAGGTATAGGCGGGCATGATCACCTCATCGCCCGCGCCCACGCCTAGGCTGCGTAGAGCCAGCTCTATCGCCGTCGTGCCGCAGTTGACGCACACGCAGTGCTTGGCCTCGCAGTACTCGGCCCACCGCTGCTGGAACTCCTCAATGGCCGTGCCCCCGAGCCCCCACAGCCCGCTTCTGGCCACCGCCGTCACGCGCTCAACGGCCGCTTCCGTCACCGATGGCCACGAGGGCCAATCGCCCTCGTGCTGCTTCGGCCCGCCCAGCAACGCCAGGTTGGACATTTCCACAGCACCTGCTTCGGGTTGCGGGCAAGTTCCACCAGCCCGCCGGCTCACCTTCCGGCCGAGGTCGGCCGAAACGCCCTGATGCCCGGGAAGGGGTAGAGCCAGTCCTGGGGCGCGGCCTCCAGGTCCATGAACCGCCGCAGGGCCGCCTCTTCCGCTAGGACGTGGCCGAGCTCCAGCGGCGCGCCCTCGCGCTCGGCCTGGCTGATCTGCTGCCACTGCGGCGTCTGTGCCAGCTCATGGTCGCGCAACTCGACGCGCGTTACGATCACGATGTCCGCCTGCGGCTCGGCCACGTAGCCCACCGCGCGGAGGTCCGCGCGCGGCCGGGAGAAGTGCCGCCAGACCGGATTGGCGTTCAGGATGCGCCCCCCGTTGACGCGGTCCAGGGGCGGGTGACAGAACCACACTGGCCAGACGGTGCCGACGACAGTGTACGGGCCGAGGTGCGGGGAGAGGGCCTCCAGCGCCCGGTCCTGCTCTGGCTCAGCAGCCAGCGCGCGGTCGTAGCTGGCGCTGTAGGCGGCCGCGAACAGCACGCTGGCCATGCACAGGACGGCAACCGCGACGACGGCCCAGCGCCGCCGACGCTGCACTGAGGACAGCAGCTCGTGCAGCCAACTGCCCGCCAGCAGCGCCAACACGGGCAGCAGGGGGATCGTGTACCGCATGTATCGCACTTTGGCCAGGCCGATCATCACGTACCAGGCGAACAGGAACACGAGCAGCACCCGGTCGGCCTCGCCCCGGCGCAGCAGGGCGCGCCCGACGCCGGCCAGCATGAACACCAGCAGCGGCCACGTGCAGCCGTACGCCAGCGAGCGCGTCAGGTGGAAGATGAGCCCGTGCGGCGTGGCCGACAGGGCGGGCTCCTCGCCCACGCGCATGTGGTGCACCTCGTAGGCCACCGAGTTGAACTGCTCCGAAGAGCCCCACCACTCGCCGAAGCTCAGCAGCGGCCAGGGGCAGGCGATCAGGAACGCCACCACCATCGCGGCCACGCACAGGCCCACCCGGCGATCGGGGATCAGCCGCCAGAGCTTTCGCTCCTCGCGTCCGCGCACCGCAACGGCCACGTGCGCCACCAGCGGGAAGAGGATGGCCAGCGCACCGTTGTACTTCGTCGCCGCCGCCAGGCCCGCGGCGACACCAGCCCACAGGTACGGCGCTGCCTGCCCTGTCCCCCTGAGCGTGCGGCTCGCGGTGCGGCAAGCCGCACCGAAGGGTCTCGCATTTGGCTCCTCGGCGGCGGTGCCTGAGGCGAGATCCTCCGCTTCGCTCAGGATGGCCCCAGCCGGCCCCCGCCCTCGCAGGATCTTGGCCGCGCACAGCAAGCACAGCGTCATCCAGAAGGTGGCCGGCACGTCCACCGTGGCGTAGTGGCCGTGTACCACGTGCAGCGGCGTGATGGCCAGCACCAACGCCGCCCACAGCCCAACGCGGCGGTCGCAGAGCTCCTTCCCGATGAGATAGACCAGCACGACTGTGAGCACGCCCAGCACCACCGTCACCATTCGCGCGTCGAGGACCAGGGCGCCCATGCGCTGAGCGATCTCCGCGGGCGAGGAGAAGGGCGCGTGGCCGGCGATCACCGCGGTGGCCAGCACCAGGTGAAAGTACAGCGTTCCGTAGTTGAAGTAGTGGGGATTGAGGTCGCCGTCGCCGAGCGAGAAGCTCCACACCGCCATCAGGCTGAAGTACTCGTCCGGGTGGTAGCTGAACAGGTGTCGCTCGTCGGGCAGCCCCCAGCCGAGCCCCACCACGCGCAGGCCCGTGGCCAGCACGAGGGTGAGGACGAGAGGCATCGCGGTGTGCCACGGACGCGGAGGCTGACGTGTAGGCATGATGAGTGGCCCGGGGTCGTCTCCCGGGCCACCTTTTCCAAGCGGCGCAGCGCTATTCCTGCCGACGCGTGGGATGCCTGGTCCCGCTTACCTCGTCGGCGGCGCGGCCATGTGCATCACGGCGTAGTGCGCGGTGGGCCCCCAGTGACCCGCTCCGTCCTGGGCGCGCACGTGGAAGAAGTGGAGGCCGCCCCTCACGTCGCGGAACGTCCTCGCCCGGGTCAGGCCCTCGCCGACCTCGTCCGGGACCGTGCCGGGCTCCTGGTCGAACACGTAGCTGTAGTCCGCAATCCCCGTCGGATCCGTGGCCTGCCAGGTCAGGGACGGGCTCCTGGCACCCGGGGTGCCGATGATGAAGTTGTCAATGTGGAAGCTAGCGCCGGCCGCGTTGTCGCGGCGGCCCCGGTCCAGCAGGCTGATGGAGTCAACCTCCAGGCTGCGGCTGGTCGTGCCTCGCTGCGCCAGATTCCGCGCCTGCGAGCGCAGCACGCTCCACAGGTTGAACGACACCGTGTGCCACTGGTCGTCTGCTTTGATGCCGGGCAGGGCCAGGGCGGCGCCCCCGGCGTCGTCGGTGAATTGCAGGGCGTAGGCCTGGCCGCCCATGGTCACCAGCAGATCCACCTTGACCTCCGGCGGCACCTTGTACGCAAACGACACCCACTGGTAGCTGGTGGAGCGGAAGGGCGTACGCAGGATGGACGTCGCAAACGTCCCGCCGCGGACCGGATTGGTGATCTTCAGGCTGTACTTGCCGCTGGCGGCAGTCGAGTCATCTCGCTCCAGGATGGCACCCGCCGCCGGGGCAGGGCGCTCTCCTCTTGTTGATGGCGAGGCTGAAGCAGCAGGGCTCCCGCTGCGCCACTGCCCCATGTCCTCCTCGAAGGTGTTGGTCAGCCAGGTCTTGTGACTGCTCGAGGCCACCGTGGACACCACCGGCGGCGTGCGGTCCTTGGAGTAGTCCATCGTCCAGGACCAACTGGGCAGCGCTGCCACGCTGTTGCCGGCGTAGTCCCGCGCCGACTTCAGCGCCACCTGCACCTCCTGTCCGTCCTCGAAGACTACCGGGCGCGGCGCCGCCTGCTGAGCGTCCCAGATCAGCCGTTCCTTGGCCGAGTCGTAGGTGAGGCCCGACCTATCCGCAACCTGGTAGGCCTTCCCCGCCACCTCCAGCACGATGCTGCTGGGGTCCAGACCGGCGCCGCCAGCGTCGCTCAGCGGCAGGATCACGCGTGGATCGGCCCCCACCCATCCGTCCTGCGGCCGGTACTCGCCCACCTGTGGCGCCTCGCCGTCCAACACCATGGCGTGGTGCGTGGCCGGGCTCCAGTTGCCGGCTCCGTCCCGTACCCGCACGTGCAGGTAGTGCAGACCGTTGCCCGGGGAATCGAAGGTGTGCTCCAGCCCCCCGCCCGAGGGCTGCTCGGGCGGCACCGTCGCCGGCTCCGTGTCAACAATCCAACTGGAGGCCAGCAGGCCCGAAAAGTCCGTGCTCTGCCACTTAAAGTGCGCCCCCTGGCTGGCGCCGATGACGGGGCTGATGCGGAAGTTGTCTATCCACCACCGCGCGTGCTGGGTGTTGCCCGGCGAGGAGCCCCAGTCCGCCACCACGAAGTTGCGCACCGAGTAGTCCGAGGCCGTCGGATCCGCCTGCCGCAGCATCTCGTAGAGGTTGAGCTCCGCGTGGTGCCACTGGTTGTCGCGAATGACGTTGGGCACCGTGCCGATGCGCGGGTACTGGTTGTTGTTGTCGGTGAAGACAATGTCCCGCCAGGCCCGGTTGGCGTAGACCACGAAGTCCACCCGCACGCGGTCGTTGATCTTGTAGTCGAAGCTGACGAAGCGATACTTGCCCGCGTCGAACGGCTCCCGCCGCACGTACGCGCCGAACAGCCCCCCGTTGGTGCGGTTGTAGAAGCGCAGGCTGTACTTGCCCGAGGCCGCGGTAGTGCTGTCTCGGCTCAGCACGGCTCCCTTGGCCGTGCCGTAGGACATCCAGTCGCCCATGTCATGCTCGAAATCGTCGTTGATCAGGTCCGCCTCCGGGGGGACGACGGTCGGCGCCGCCGGCGGCTGCCGGTCCTGCTGACGGTCTACCGTGAAGCTCCACTTGATGGGCGATGCCAGCGCGTGGCCCAGGAAGTCGCCCGCCGCCAGCGCGACTGTGACCTTCTCGTCGTCCTCCCACAACACGCCAGCCTCGGCGGGCGAGAAGGTGGCCAGCCCGCGCACCGCGTCGTAGCGCAGTCCGGGCGTCTGCGTGGTGTACTCCTGTCCGTTGACCAGCAGCGACAGGCTCCCCGGGTCCACGCCCACCCCGCCGTTGTCGGCCAATTGCACCTCAACGGCCGGCCCGCCGCTCTTGCCCTTCGGAGACACCTGTCGCACCACGGGGGGCTTGGCGTCTACGCGTAGGCGGTAGTGCTGCGCCGGGCCCCAGGTTTCGTCGGGCAACTGCGGACGGACGTGGAAGTAGTGAACGCCGTCCTTGAGGTCGCCAAAGCTGGCCTGCGTCTCCGTAGTCGGCGCGCCCTGCGGCACCGTGCTCGGGCTGTCGTCCAGGGCCGTCCGGTACGCAGTCGGCACCACCTGCTTGTCCGTGGGCTGCCAGGCCAGCTCCACCTGCCGCGGGCCGGGCCCACAGAGGTGGAAGTTGTCCAGATAGTAGGTCGTACCCGCATGATTGCCGCCGAACCCTGACAACAGATAGTTCTCGAAGTTGCGGTTGCCGAACACGACCTCGGTTAGCTGAAGCTGCTCGGCGTCCCCGTAGATGCGGCGCAGGTGTCCCCACAGGTCGAACTCGGCGTGGCGCCACTTGCCGTCCGCCTTGACGTCCTCGACCTTGCCCAGGATCTGAGACATGTAGCTGGGCCGATCCAGGCCGGTGAACACTATCTCGTACCAGCCGCCGTTGACCTTGACGAAGACGTTAACCCGGAGGTCGGGGTCCGCCTTGTAGTCGAAGCTCAGGTAGCGGACGAACCCGTGCTGCGCCCCCGGCGAGTCGGCCTCCTCCCCGCGCCCGTTCGGACCCACCGACAGCTTGCCGCTGTAGGCCGTGGCGCCCGCATCGCCCCCGGCGTTGACGTTGACCAGGCGCAGGGCCCGCCCCCGACCGCCCGGCCCGCCCGGCACCAGGCTCAGCGCCGCCCCCTGGTCGGCCGTCGGCGTGGAGAAGCCGCCCAGATCGCTCTCGAAGTCGGCGAAGACGCCCGGGTTGGTGACGCAGGCCAAGCGCAGCAGGGGGCTGCGGGGGGCGCCTGGCCCCGAGGCCAGGGCGGCCACGCTCGGCGCCGGCGGGCGCTCAGTAAGCTCCCGCTGGTAGCTGATGCGCGCCCGCGCTACCACCAGTCCGTTGTCCTGCGTCCACAGTGCCACCCGGCCCGCCTCTAGTGGCTCCGGGTCCTCAGCGGTCAGCGCCAGTTTGTTATCCAGATACAGGGCCAGTCGAGTACCGACCCGCTCGGCCCGCACCCCCCACCAGCGTCGGTGGAAGGTGTACGTGCCGAACTCGCCCTCCTCGAAGATGGGCAGCAGGAACTGCGGGTCCCGGGTCTCCGCCAGCACCTTGGCACCCTTCAGAATGCGCGTCACTGTGTTCAGCTCGGCCCCGATCTGAAAGCTGTAGCCGCTGTCCAGGTTGGCGCCGTCCCCGTACAGCGTGATGTTCATGTCGTTGGGGTTCTTGTAGCTGGAGTAGCTGCCCAGGCCCATGCGGAAGGCCATATAGGCCTCCAGGCTCACGTCCCCCTCGAACACGCGCTTGTTCCAGACCGCGGCCACGCCCTCTTCACTGTGGCCCCCGTACCAGGACCACTGCGGCGAGCACGTCCAGCGCAGCGTCTGCGCCCACTGCCCGCCGCGGGGAATCCAGTCGCTGGGAGCACCCGTGAAGGTGTAGTCGTAGACGCGGTTGGAGCTGATCTCTACCTCCTCGACCGGTACGCTGAGACCCTCGGCCTTGATCCCGAAGTAGCGCAGTTGGCCAAAGGCCGCCCTGTCCGTCGGCGTCGGTGGCCCTGCCTCCTCCACGACCCGCAGCGCGGCCGCTGCCTGCTCGTGGCCGGGATGCAGCCGCAGGACCTCGCGGTAGGCCGCCCCGGCCGCCGCCAGGTTGCCCTGCCGCTCCTGCGCCCGCCCCAGCCACAGCCAGCTCTCCAGCGAGGTCGGCTTCTTGGCCGTCACCGCCTCGAACTGGGTAATGGCCTTCCCGACCTCGCCCTGCTCCAGGTAGCACCGCCCCAGCCAGTAAGCCGCGCCCAGGTCGTCTGGCTGTGCCTGTACGATCGCTTCGAGGTCGGCCACGGCCTCCGCCACTTGGCCGGCGCGCAACTTCTCCACCGCGCCCTCGACGCTGGCCGATAGGGCAGCGCCGCACATACAGGTCAGGAGCAGCAGCACTAGCACGGCCGCGTGGTAGCAACGTGGATGGAACCTCACTGCTCTGGTCTCCTTTGATGCCTTCAGCCTACGAACTCAGCGGCTGCTCCAGCACCAACTTGTCGTTGATGTACGCCAGCAGCATGCTGCCCCGGCGCGCCAGGCGCACCCGGGCGTTCGACTCGTCCTCAGCGATGCTCATCTGCCCCTCGGCCAGCACCGTCTGCCCGGCGACGACCTTGGCCACCACCGTCTTGGCTCCCTCGGTGGTGGTCAGCACCACCGCCACCCCCTGATCTGGTTGCTCCACATCAGCGGCGAAGGTGGCCGTCACGCTTCCTGCCACCGAGCCCACGTCCTTGATGGTGAACTCCACCCGGTCGTCGCCGAAGAACACGCCCTTGTGCCAGTACGAGCCCTCGTCAGGGTCGGCCGGGGGCAGCCATGCTCCCCGCTTGGTCGCCCACTCCACCATGGACTCGTCGCCGGGCTCGGAGAACTGCGCCCTGATCTCCACCGGCCGCTTGTCGCTGTGGAAGCGCAGGTAGGCGTTGTCGAAGTAGGCCTTGCCCTTGCCCTCGGCATATAGGCCTATGCGCCCGGCTGTCAGCGTCGCATCTACCGCCTCCAGCACCAGAGCCTCGTCCACATAGCCTGCCAGATAGCCGTCCACGCTGAACAGCCTCAGCCGGTAGAACCGCCCCGGCTTGGCGGCAAAGGCAGCCGTGCGGATGGTGTGCGGCTCGCTGCCCAAGCGCGCCAGCTCGATCTGCCCAGCGTAGGGAAGGGGCGCATTGGGTGGCGCCAGGCGCAGCACGTAGCTCTGCCCGCGGTAGTCGTGCGCCAGTATGCCCGCGCCCGTCTGCTTGTCAACCTTCACGTCGGCGGCGAATATGTAGCGCTGCCATGTCGGCACCCCGGCCGTCAGGCGAGACGGGCCCTCCGGCACGCACACGGCCACGCCGCGGTCTGTCACCTGCCACTGTCCGCCGTCGGCCGCCCACTTGCCCGGAATCTGTTCCTCGAAGTCCTCCGTCAGGACCTGCCACGAGACCACCCACACGTCGTCGAAGAAGGCACCGGGCCCGCTCTCCACGTACAGGCCCACGCTGCCCTGGCCGAAGGCATCGGTGCGCGCGGCCACCGAAGGCACTCCGTCGAAGTAGCTGTAGACCAGCCCCTGAGAGGCGGCCACCTCCAGCTCGTACCACAGCCCGGGCACGAAGCCGCCGCCCTTCTCCGCCAACACGGTTCGCTCGCCGCCGATTACGTTGATGAGCTGCCGCAGGCCGCCCTCGGGGGAGTTGACCGCCGTCCAACGCAGCAGCGAGTAGTTCTGCTCGTCCTGGTAGTGGAAGATCGCCCCGATGGTCGAGCCCTCTGACTTGACGCGCAGGCTGAGCCGATAGTCGCTCCAGAACCAGGCGTCGTTGACGACGATGGCTGGCTCGGCCTCCGTCGAGCCCTGGTAGCTGAAGGCGTTGGCCGACCGCGTGGGGTCCTCGCTCTCCACGTCCTCCTCGCGCAGGGGCTTGTACTGCCAGTTCCCGCTCACCACCGTCCACGGGTTGGCCTCATCGCCCGTGCGCATGAAGTCATCGGTCATTATAATCTCGGCGGTGGGCTGAACGAAGGCCTCCTCCGGCGTGCAGCCCTGCGCCAGCAGCCCCACTCGGCCCTCCTGGAGCTCGGCGTCGTAACCCCTCGCCACCACGCGCCCGTCGAAGATCAGGGCCATGGACCACTGCCCGCGCTGCACGGTCAGGTGGTGCTTGCTGCCCGCGGGCCCCAGGTCAATCTGGCCGGGCTTGCCCAGCGGCTGCCGGGCGCCTCGGCTCACCTTGCTGAACTGCGCCTCCCGCGCCGTCAGCACCAGCTCGTAGAACGTCTGGTCGTTCTGGTAGTCGAACAGCACCACCAGCCATGCCTGCGCCGGCACCGCTCCCACGCTGAGGCTGGCGTCCACGAGGAAGGGGCCCTCCGCCTCGTCCTCGAGGAACTCCGGTGCGACCGGCGCGGCCGGACGCGCCGCGCCCGGCAACAGCCTCTCCTCCGGGCGAGGGGGGATCACCCCGGGGCCGGGCGCGGGCCTGGCCGCCTGGCCCAGCACGCCGCCCGAGGGCGCTCCCGGCGCCCAGACAGCAAGACAGCCCGCCAGCAGCAGCGCCGCTGGCCAGCGCCAGCATCTCAGACTACGACGCGCCATACACTTCCTCCGTACGTTCCACCAAGGAGGGCCCTGTTTCCGCCCTCCCTATTCCTTCACGATCGCGTTCGGCGTCGGCGTCTCCGCCTTCTGCGGCACGCGGACCCTACCGTAGCCGGGCTGGAGGACTATCTGGTCCAGCATGTGGCCACGTTCCTTCTTGTTCTGCGAGACCTCAATCGTGTTGATCCCGGCCTTCAACGTGATGGCCTTGTTCACTTTGGTCCATTGCCACTTGTCGTACGTAGCGTCCTCACCGAACACGATTGTCGGGCCGCCGTTGATCCTGATGTTGAACGAGTTGCCGCAGCCATCCGGCCAGTACCTGCGGCCGAATAGTGTGTAAGTGCCCGCGGCGGGCACTCTCACCTTGTAGACCACCTTGGCCGGGCTCTCCTCGTGCGGCTTAGCCGGAATGGTGATGTACTTGCCGCCCGAGGGCTTGTACCCTAACTTGTCCTTCAGGGGCTCCGACCCCACCATCATGGGCCTGGTTATCGAGGTGTAGTTCTCCGTCTCCCACACGATGCGGCTGCTGGCGCCCAGAACCATCGAGGCCACCAGCGTGGCCGCTAGCGCCACTCCGACCCCCCTGACGAAATGAGCTGCGGTCAGCTTGTTCAGCAACGTGGGTCCTCCTCTCCGGCTATGGCCACATCCCATGCGCGGCAGCAGACGCCGAGCTGCCGCTGCCGGCTCTCTTACGTTATTAGACGCTCGCGACCGTCTCTAGTATCCGCCAAAACCCATCCATCTGCAAGTGACACTGCTCACCCAGTGATTGTTTCGCCCTCCTCCTGTGGCCCGGCTGCGCTGCACGCCGCCGCCAGAGCGAACAGGAAGAACACGGGCACGTACAGGCCCCTGACGAAGGTGTTGCCGAAGATGTTCACGAGCACGATGGCCAGCACCGCCCCCTGCAATCCCAGCGCCAGGCCCGGGTGCACGGCGGCCGCCGCTGCCGTGCCCGCCCCGTAGGCCCGCCGCAGCGCCCAGCCCATAGCACCCACCAGTGCCGCCAGTCCCAGGAAGCCCATGGACCCGAAGGTCACTAGGTAGCTGTTGTAGGTGTCGGGCTCGATGGTGTCCTGATTGGGCAGGCTGGCGTAGTAGCTGCCCACGTTCAGTTGGTAGTTCCCGCCCGGGCCCACGCCCAGCACGAAGTTGGCCCCGAACGGGTCTCCGGCCATGCGCAGGGCCGCCACCCACTCCATCCAACGCTGCTTGATGACCGTCGGCTCCTCGATGGGCGTGTCGGGCCTGGTCGGCTCCTCGAAGGTGAAGAACTGCCCAAAGCCCGCCCGCCAGTTGATGGGAAGCACCGCCGGCATGATCAGCAGAGCCACTACCGTGACCACCAGGCCCGTGGTCAGGGCGCGGCGTGACCGAGCCGCCGCCATGGCCAGCAGCACGCCCGCGGCCACTATCAGGTGCGCTCCCGACAGCATGGTCACCAGGCCCAGCGTCACCATCAGCCCGAACCACAGCAGGTAGGGCAGGCGCCTCTCGTGCATCGCCAGCCCCAGGAACACGGGCACGGACATGACCAGAAAGCCGCAGTACACATAGCGGTTGCCAAACAGCGAAAAGGGCTGCTTGGCGGCCGGCACCGCCGAGCCCAGCTTCAGGTAGCTGACCGTGCCGGCCAGTATCAGCACGCTGGCCACGGCCAGGAAGACGTGCAGGGCGATGTGCATCTGCCGGTGCGTGCACAGCCCGTTGGCGAACAGCAGATAGGCACACACGAAGTAGAGCGTCAGTTGCAGTATCTCCGGCAGCGCGGCCACGGCCGGCCTCTCGCCAATGGGCCCCGAGCCCGCCAGTGGGTCCAGGACGTTGATGGCCCGCAGACCAGACAGGACCGCTATCACGGGCAGCGCCCAGAAGGGCAGCGGGGCCAGAGCCAGGCGATGCCACTCCTTGCGCACCAACACCTTCAGCAGCCACAGTCCAAAGAACACCGCCGCCAGCGGGTCGGCGATGGACAGGAAGGGCGCGTTGCGATCCTCGTGCGACATCACCGCCGCGCCCGGATAGACGAAGGGCGGGTGAGTTACCAGCCGCACCTCCAGGTGCTTGAACTGGGTGCAACCCGCCAACAGCAGGATGATGAGCGCCACGAAGGCGAGCTGATCGGGCCTGCGCCGCTGGTTCATGGCAGCGCCCACCACCCGACCGCCGCCATCTCCTCGCCGCCGCTCCCCGCGACCACGCTCGCCACCAGTGCTACAATTATCGTGGCCACTGCGTAGATATGCACCGCCGGCCCCACCTTCCGCCTGCCGGCGGCTCCCGTGCCAATCAGGAAGACCACGGTGAAGGTGAAGAGCTTGATGGCCAGGGATATCAGATACGTCCCGTCCAGGTCGTAGCGCTTGCCCACGCAGAAGTGCAGTATCGGCAGCAGGACCAGCACTACGGCGCCCGCCGTGATCAGCGGCCACTCGTATCCGGTCTGGTCCAGCGCTGGCGCCTGCCTGCGCAACCCCGTGACCAGCCACGCTACTGCCAGCACCACCACCAGGGCCGCCGCCCAGGGGATGCCGGTCAGCATCACGAACTCGGGCAGGCCCTCCTGTGTGGGATAGGCCTGCGCGGCCAGGCCGTAGGCCACCACCAGACCCGCCGCGCCCGCCGCCTTGCCCGTCCTGCTGGTTAAGAACCTGGCGCGGCCGATCAGCACGGGCACGCCCAGGGCCAGGATGGCCAGCACGGCCAGGTCGCGCTGCTCGGGCGGCACCAGCGGCTGGTTGAAGCTAGCGCCCTGGAGGGCAGCATACCCCGCCAACGCGGCCAGAGCCACGCCGGCAGCGTGCAGCAGCCAGGCAGGCACAGCCAATAGTTCCGCCCGCTCGTCGTCGCGTGCGGCAGGGCTTTCCGCCACTGAGTTTACTCCCCTTGCGTCCTAACGCTTGAGGGGCACGAATTGCTCCACCTGTCTTGTGTGACCGGCATGTGCCCGTGCAAAGCCGAACACCTCAGCCAGCGACTGCACCACCGCCTCGCGCACCTCTTGCATGCACACCTGGCGACCTAGAGCCTGCCGCATCGAGGTCACGCCCTGCTCCGCCAACCCGCACGGGTCAATGAGGGCGAAGGGCTCCATGTCTACGTCCACGTTGAGCGCCAGCCCGTGGAAGGTGATCCAGTGTCGGACGGCCACGCCGATCGCGCACAGCTTGCCCGCGGGCAGCCACACGCCGGTCAGTCCCTCCCGTCGTACCGCACGCAGGCCGAAGCGATCAACGGCGGCGATGACGGCCTCCTCGAGCGCCCGCAGATACCAATGCAGGTCCTTGTTCAAGCCGGCCAGATCGAGTATCGGATAACAGACGAGCTGCCCCGGCCCGTGGTACGTCGTCTGCCCCCCCCGCTCCACCTCGAAGAGCTCAATGCCTCGCCGGGCCAGCTCCTCCGGGCTGCATCTTAGTCCCTTCCCGCCGTCGCCGCGGCCCACGGTGACCACCGGCGGATGCTCCAGCAGCAGGACGGTGTCGGCAACCTCGCCGGCGCGCCGCTGCTCCACCATACGATGCTGAAGCGCCAGCGCCTCGTCGTAGCGCACGGTTCCCAGCTCCAGCACCCTCAGCGACCTCACGCGGCCACCTTCTCCCGAACCAGCTCTCGGTAGAGCTCTGCTGTGCGTTCGACCATCCTGGCCAGGGCGAAGTGCTCCTCAACGCGGCGTCGGCCCGCCTCGCCCAGGGCGGCGAGGCGCTCGGGGTTGCGGAGAATGCTCAGCACGGCGTTGGCGATGGCCCGGGGCTCCCCCGGGGGCACCAGCACCCCCGAGACGCGGTCCTCAACGATGTCCCGGCACCCGCCCACCGCCGAGGCCACCACCGCAGTCTGCGCCGCCATGGCCTCCAGGATGGCGTACGGACAGGCCTCCCACAGCGAGGGCAGCACGAAGATGTCCATCACCTGATAGCAGGCGGCGGCGTCCTCCCGGTGGCCCGCGAAGACCACGCGATCCGACAGCCCCAGCTCCCAGGCCAGGCCCTCCAGCCGGGGCCGTAGCTCCCCCTCGCCCACCAGCAACACGCGCGCTGCGGGCTGCTCGCCCAGGATGGCGGGGAGGGCACGCACCAGGTGCTCCTGGCCCTTCTGCCTGGTCAGGCGCCCCATCGTGCCTATCACCACGTCCTCCTCCCGCAGGCCGAGCTCCTGTCGCTCGGGGGCCGGCTCCTGCGCGCGGTCGAAGGCCTCCAGGTCCAGCCCGTTCTCGATCACCGCGATCTTCTCCGGCGCGCAGATGCGGCTGCGGAGAGCCGCCTCGCGCTCCTGAGCGCAGACGGCGATGATGCGGTTGGTGTCCCCCGCCATGCGCCGCTCGATCTGCCGATAGAACCAGCGGGTGGGCGCGGCCGCCCGCATCTCGAAGGGGAAGCAATGCGGCGTGTAGACTACGGCGGGAGCTCCCGCCGACTTGGCCGCCCTTCGCCCCAACACGCCGGCCTTCGAGCTGTGCGCGTGGACCACGTGGAAGTCACCGTCTCGCAGCAGCCGCGTGAGCTCCCTGTAGGCCCTCCAGTCCGGCCCGGGGGCGATCTCCCGGCGCATGTCCACGACTGTTACCTCCGCGCCGGCCTGCCTCATGCGCTCGATGTCGGCCCGGAAGTGCGGATCGCGCCGCGTGGAGCAGAAGACGTGGATGGCGAAGTCCGGCCCGGCCAGGTGGGTGACCAGGTCGGTGAGGTGTCTGCGAACGCCGCCGGTGGTCGCCTCGATGATCTGGGCCACCCGCAAGCTAGGCATTGCCCCGCCTCAGCTTGGCCTTCAGCCTGTCCGCCACCAGCCAGCATTCCTCTATTCGCAGGACGAAGCTGGCGACCAGGTACGCTCCCAGCGACACCGCGAAGCAGCCGAAGAGGTGTATGGCCGGAGGCATGAGCCGCGACACCAGCCCGGCGGTCTCGGCCTGCTCCGGGGTCAGCGGCGGGAACATGCCCTGGAGTTGGCCCAAGGTGAACCAGGCGCCGGCCGCCGCCACGCCGGTGGTGACCGCCAGCCGGACGGCGAACGAGGCCACCTCGCCGCGCGGGATCTCGCCCAGCCGCGGCCGCAGCAGCGCCAGCAGGACCACCACCTTGATGGCTTTCGAGGCGGTCATGGCGAAGGCGATGGCCGACAGGCCGAAGTCGTAGTAGAACAGGCCCACACCTGCCACCGCGAACCAGATGAGATTGCCGGCAATGCCCATGGCAATGGGCGTCTTGGTGTCGTGCAGGGCGTAGAACCACTTCAGCAGGGGGTCCTCCAGGGCGAAGAAGAACATCCCCAGCACGTACCAGGGCAGGGCCTGCATGGTGATGTCCACGGACTCCTGCTCGAAGCGAAAGCCCTCGTAGGCCACCCTGACGGTTGGCTCTCCACAGATCAGGAAGAACGCCGTCAGGGGCACGAAGAAGAAGGCGATGACGCGGGAGGTGGATACCAGTGCGTCAGCCAGCCGGTTGCGGTCCTGGTCGGCGCCCAGCGCGGAGATGAAGGGGTAGATGACGTAGCTGATGGCCAGGGCCAGCACCTGCCAGGGCATGTCCACCAGCTTGCGGGCGTACTTGAGGCCGCTGTAGGCTCCCACGCCCTCGCCGAAGGCGAACTTCGCCTCCGCCAGGTTGCGCACGAAGGAGAAGATGATGCCGACCACCAGCGGGATCGCCAGGATGAGGGCCTTGCGGACGGTCGGGTTGGCCAAGTCCAGGGAGGGCCGCAGCAGCCTCATCTGTCGCCAGAGCGAGGGAAGCTGGAACAGTAGGCGCCCGGCTATGCCGACCAGGGCTCCCCACACCAGCGCCACGGCGACGTCCTCCTCGCTCGGCCGGCGCAACCACACTACGATGAGGACGAGACCGCCCACGATGGCCAGGCGACGGAAGGCCTCGGCGAAGGCCGGGACGGTGAAGCGGTTGTAGGCCTGGAGGGTAAGCTCGGCCAGGTTGGACAGGCTGTAGACGATGAGCGCGGGGAAGAACAGGCGCAGGAAGCTGACCAGCATCTCGTGGCCCGGTGTGGCGGCGCCCAGCTTGGCAAGTACGTCCGGGTCGTCGCCGATGACCCAGAGCGCGATCTCGCGCGCGTAGCTGAATCCCAGCGCCGCCACCACGATCAGCAGGAGCGTCTGGAGCGTGCCGAGGATGCCGGTGTAGCGCCAGGCGGGCCGCTCGCCCTCCTGGCGGCGCAGGCCCACGAACAGCGGTATGTAGATGGGCTGGATCAGCTTCTCGAACTTGGTGTAGATGTCCTGGAGGATGCTCTCATAGGCGAACCTGAAGGCGTCGGAGGCGGCCGTAGTCCCGATGAACCGAGACAGTATCAACTCGCGCGCCGGCCCGCCCACCGTTCGCCCCAGGAACAGGAAGGCGGTGACGATGGTGACGTTCTTGGCGATGTCGGCGGCGCGGTCCTTCGGCGCCTCCTCGGCGGCGCGGGGGGCTGCCTCGGGGTCGTCTTCGGCGCCCGATGGGGGAGCCTCAGGTTCTTCGGGCATTCGTATTCCCTCAAGCGCACGTGCTGTTGTAGGGATGGGCCTTACGCCCGTCCGCTTCCGTGCCCGCAGGCGGGGATGAACCTCGCCCCTACACAGTAACTAGCCCTGCTCCAGGAGCTCCGCCAGCTTCGCTACGTTCTTCTTGACGTCAAAACGCTGCTCGACTGCCTTTCGTCCCGCCTGACCGCACCTCTCGCGCAGATCCGGGTCGTCCAGCAGCCGGGCCAGGGCTCCGGCCAGGGCCTCATGATCTCCCGGCTCGGTCAACAGCCCCGTCTCGCCGTCTGTCACTGCCTCCGGGATGCCGCCCACGCGCGAGGCCACCACCGGCAGCCGCGCCGCCATGGCCTCCAGGATGACGTTGGGCAGGCCATCCCGGTCGCCATCCTCAGCGATCACCGAGGCCAGCGCAAACACCTCGCTCCCAGCCAGCGCCTCCACCACTCGCCGCATGGGCTGCCGCCCCAGGAAATAGACGCTCTCGGACGGCAGTAGTTCCGCGGCCATCTGCTCGAGCCGCTCGCGCTCGGGGCCGTCGCCGATGATGGTCAGCCTGAACTCGCGGCCCTGCTCTCTGATCCGCCCGCACGCTCTCAGCAGCACGTCAAAGCCCTTCTTCGGAATGAGCCGGCCCGCGCTCAGGACCCCCGGCGGCGCCTCGCGGGGCGCGCCCTCTGCTTCCGACAAACGCGCATCGAAGTCACCGACATCCAGTCCGTGATGGACGACGCGCACCTTGCCCGGGCCGATTGGCCCAGCCAGCCGGCGGACCTCCTGCGCAGCGTGCTCATTGCACACGGTCACGAAATCGGCCTCGGCTATCTGCTCCCGCAGGAAGGGCGACACCTCGGCGAACACGTCCCGCGCGTGCATGGAGAAGCTGTACGGAATCCGCGTCAGCCGGTGCAGAAGCAGCCCTACCAGTCCGGTGTAGCTCCCAAACTGGGCATGAATGCGGTCCAGCCCGAGGTCCAGCGCCGGCGGCGTGAAAGCCACGGCCGACCAAAGCGCCCCCATCAGCCGGCAGTAGGGCCAATCCTGTCCCAGGCTCCTCCACAGATGGCGGGACGCAACCGTCAGGTAGCGCAACGGCACTCGGGCAAAGGTCCGCAGGC
Organism: Armatimonadota bacterium; assembly: GCA_046760465.1. GTDB lineage: Bacteria > Armatimonadota > Zipacnadia > JAUWAU01 > JBHIEF01 > JBHIEF01. Next base: position 31,009 of record JBHIEF010000015.1, read on the forward strand.
AGCCTGCCACGGACTTCGCCGACCCGAGGCCGGGACGTGTCACCGTGCGCCCCAGGAATCGCCTGGCCTCCTCGTGGACGAACTCGGCTTGGCCTGGGACCATCGTGAACGGGATGATCTCAAAGCCCCGGTCCGCCAAGGCCTTCATCTCCCGCAGGACGAAGGTCTCGGTGAGAGAGGGGAACTCGTCCACGATGTAGCCGATGCGCATGACGGTTGACCCTCATCGGCCCGCGGGCGGTCGTCCCGCGGCCCCTGGCCGCGCCTCCTGTGCTGCCTCGGCGTAGAGTTCAAGCGTCTCCTGCGCGTGCCGCCGCCAGGAGAACTGCGCGGCGCGCCGACGGCCCTTCGCCACCAGCTCCTCGCAGAAGGCGTCGTCCTCCACCATGCGCCGCATGGTCTCGTGCATGCCCGGCAGGAACCCGAAGCGCAGGGCGCCGCCGTGTCGGGACTCGTACGTCTCCTCCTCCACTTCGAGGACCACGGCCGCCTCGCCCACGGTCTCCGGCAGGGCGCCGCGGTCGGAGCAGATCACCGGCGTGCCGCAGGCCATCGCCTCCAACGGCGGCAGCCCCGTGCCCTCGTACAGGGATGGGAAGAGCAGGGCCGTCGCGGCCGAATACAGCGCCGGCAGGTCCGCCTCCGGCACGTAGCCCAGGGACAGCACGCGCTCGCGGAACCGGAACTCCTCGAGCAGATGATCGTAGGCCCGGGGCATCCAGCCCCTCGCGCCGGCGATTACCAGGCCCGCCGCCGGCGCGCCGCTGCGGCAGTAGGAGCCGAAGGCATCTATCGCGCCCCACACGTTCTTCTTGGGCTCCAGGTTGCCCACCATCAGGAAGTAGCGCTGGGGGAGCTTGTGCCGTGCCTTGACCGCCGCGTCATACGGCTGGGTAGCGGGCCGGAAGATGTCCCGTATACCCAGCCGGATGACGCGAATCTTGCCCTGGGGCGTGCCCAGCCGCCGCGCCAGGTCCGCTTTGGTGTGCTCCGAGTGGACGATCACGCGCTGCGCGCGGCGCACACTCCTGGGCAGCATGTAGGAGTAGTGCCAGACGTTGGCTCTCCGGGCCAGGTCCGGCCGCACCAGCGCGATCAGGTCGTGAATGTTGACGACGGCGGGCACGGGGCAGCGCAGGGGCAAGGTGTAGCCGGGCCCGTGGAGCAGCCCCACGCCCTCTCGGCGGAGCGCTCGGGGCAGGCCGAACTGCTGCCACAGAACGCGCGCCGCCCGCTGCGACCCGCTGAAGGGCGCCCTGCGCACGGACAGCGTGCGGCCCCCTATCTCCGCGTCGGGGCTGTCCGAGGGAACGTACAGCACGAACTCGTGCTCTCGGTTGACCTCCTGGAGCGCGAGGACCAGGCTGCGGATGCTGTGCTCCACGCCCGAGTAGCGACCGTGAAGCAGCAGGCCGTCAATGGCAATGCGCATGACGCTCCGTAAGAACGAGGGGTCTCACACGTCCCGCCTCAGCCAGTCCAGCGTGACGTCAATGACCTCTTTCTCCCACGCCAGCGAGTAGTAGGCGTGATTGGCTCCCTCGACCAAGTGGAAGTCCGCCTCTATGCCCGCCGCTGCCGACATCCTGCGGTAGTGCTCGACCGACTCCGGCGTGGTCGGGTCGTTGGTCCCATATACGAACAGCAGGCGCCCCCGGAAGCTGTCGAAGCGCTCTCGCCAGGGGATGTTCGGCTCCGGGGGGGCGTCCTCCGGATTGCCGCCCGCCGTGGGCGTCTCGCCCGCGCCGCCCTTGCCCGACAGGGCGCGCTTGATCAGGCCGAGGTTGAGCTGCCCGCTGAAGGCCTTCTGCCAGGTCTCCCGTCGGAAGAGCTTCCTGCCGTACTCGCCCAGGTTGGCGAGCTGCTTACGCCGCCGCGAGGCCGTGCGGTCGGCCGCCACCATCGGCACCGACCACAGCGCCATCCCCGTCGCCGCTGGGCACAGGCTCCCGGCTCCAATGGCCACCTCTCCGCCGGAGCAGATGCCCACCAGCACGACCTCCTCGACCTGCGCCTGCTCCTGAAGCTCCTCGCACGCCGCCTGCGTGTCCTGGACCATGGTCTCCAGGTTGCAGCGCATCATCTCCGCCTGGCTCTCGCCGCGCCCCCGGAAGTCGAAGCGCAGGCTGGGAACGCCTGCCCCGCAGTAGGCGCGTGCGGCCTTGACCAGCATGTCGTGCGGCCCACAGCGCGTGCCCGACCAGCCGTGCAGGAACACCACGCCCCGCGTGGCCCGGTCGCCCTCAGGCAAGTGTAGTACGCCGTAAAGGGCGCTGCCGTTTACCTGGAACTGCGTGAACTGTTCCATACAGGATTCACATCCCTCTCCCCGTGGGAGAGGGTGCCCGTAGGGCGGGTGAGGGCTGCCCCAGCCACTCGACCGTCGCCTCTATGCTCGCCTGACCAGTCACCAGCCCGATCAGGTTCCAGAAGGGCTGCTCGCGGACCGGCACTGCCTCAACCTCACAGCCGGCCTCCCGGTACTGATCATGGAGCTGCTGGCACGCCTTGGTCAGGCTTGGACGCGGCGTGATGTTCACGATGAGCACGCGCTCGGCACGCGGCGCAGGCCTAGACAGCAGGTCAATCTCCTTGATCTCCTCCTGACACCGCGCGCCCACTAGATGACCATCGAAGTCCACGTGCCCGTCGCCCGCCTCCCTCTGGGTGCCGGTTGTGGCGTCAAAGCCCTCGCCCTCGGTCAGGGCCCGCTTGATCAGGCTCCTGCGTAGGTTGTGCGACAGGTACGTCGGCCCGTTGACGATGGGCTCCCACAGGACCAGCTCGTCCACGTCATCTCGGTGAGCCGTCACCTGCGCCGCGAGCGAGGAGCCCAGCCGCAGTCCCAGCAGACTCACCTTCGCCGAATCCGTCTGCTCCTTGGCGAAGCCAATGGCCGCCTCAATGTCCCGGCGCCAGCGCGAGGGCGCGCCCTCGGCCGGGTCGCCCTCGCTGTCGGCTGTGCCAGTCAGATCGAAGCGCAGCACCGCCCGCCCGAGTTCGGCCAGCCGCCAGGCCGCATGCACCATCACTCGATACGAGCACTTCTTCTCCTCGGCAAACGGCGGGCAGAAGACGAACGGGCTGCCCTTCACCTCCGCTGGGAGATGCAGCATCCCCCGGAGCTGTAGGCCACCTGAGTCGAAGCTGACTTG